>DKKP01000105.1 GCA_002455335.1 Anaerolineales bacterium UBA6663
GAGGGCAAAGCCCTCGCGCCGTCACCTGCCCCGACCTCACTCGCCACGATCCCACATGCTGTACAGCAGGACCCCGGTGGCCACGGCCAGGTTGAGCGAGGTGACGCGGCCGCGCATGGGGAGGCGCACGATCTGGGCGCACGCGGCCTCCTGAGCGGGGGTCAGGCCCTCGCGCTCGCTGCCCATGAGCAGCACCGCCGGGCGCGGGAAGGCTGTTGCGCGGTAATCGACGGATCCGCCCTCGGAGGTGCCGCTGACGTGATAGCCCTGAGCCGCGGCCCAGGACGTGAACTCGGCGAAGGTCGCCGACACGATCGGCAGCCAGAACAGCGCGCCGAGGCTGGCGCGGACGGCGTTGGGGTGGCCGGGGTCGGCGCCGCCGTCGAGCAGGATCAGGCCACTGCCCCCGACCGCATCAAGCGTCCGCAGTACGGTGCCGATATTGCCGGGGTCCTGTGGCCGCACGAGCGCCACGAGCCAGGGATGCGTGGCGGCACTGAGCGCCTCGAGCGTGAGCAGCGGCCGGCGGATGACGGCCAGCACGCCCTGCGGGTTCTCCTTCTCGGCCAGCGAGCGGAAGACTTCGTCGGTCAGCGCATACACGCGTCGACCGGCCGCGCGCTGCTTCTCGAGCAGATCGTGCGCGAACGGGCTCTTGAGCAACTCGGGCGCGTAGCAGATCCAGGCGATGTCGGCGCCGGCCTCGATGGCCTCGCCGACATGACGGATGCCCTCGGCTACGAACAGGCCAGTTTCATCGCGCACCTTGCGCTGCTGCAGTTTACGGGTCAGTTTGACGTCGGGGTTGCGGGGGTTGGTTAGCGTGATAGGCACGCTGTGGATTGTACAGCGGCGCCGATCGTCTATGTACACACCGGGGTCGTGCATCTGACGATACCCGACCCCGGTGTGCACGCACGCGATCGACTAAAAGCCGTTAGCGCGCACCACGCCCTGATACCAGACAAACGAGTCCTTGGGCGTACGTTTGAGCGTCGCAAAGTCGACGTGCACAAGGCCAAAGCGCTGCTTGTAGCCCTCGGCCCACTCGAAGTTGTCGAGCAACGACCAGTGGAAATAGCCACGGACGTCGACGCCGTCTTTGATCGCGCGATGCAGCTCGGCCAGATAGCGGGTGGTGAAGTCGATGCGCCCGCGATCGTGCACGCGCTGATCGATGCCCACCCAGTCCATCGAGGCAAGGCCATTCTCGGTGATGTAGATCGGGGTCTTGTAGCGCTCGTACAGGAAGCGCGGCCCCCAGTACAGGGCCTCGGGGGTCACCGGCCAGGGGAAGGCCGTATGCGGGTACCCGTCCGGGAAGGGCACGAGCTCCGGGCCGTTCGCGCCGGCGCGGACGACCACGCCCTGATAGATGTTGGCGCCGTAGAAGTCGATCGGCTGGCCGATGATCTCGAAGTCGTCGGCCCCGATCGCGGGCATGGCGTCGCCATAGAGCGCGACGCCGTCCTCGGGATAGCGCTTGAGGAAGATCGGATCCGAGAACCAGGTGTTGTTCCAGAAATCCTGGCCGCGCACCGCGAACGTGGCCTGCCGCGCAGCGTCGACATCGGCCGGGTTGTTCGGGTCGGCCGGCATGGCCTGGCTGCTGACCGGCGCAAAGCCGATCTGGATCGGCTGTTTTGCGGCCGCGCGCATGGCCTGTACGGCGCGGCCGTGCGCGAGCAAGGCGTTGTGCCCGACCCGCAACACCTCGGCCCAGCCCAGCTTATCGCCCGGCGCGTGCACGCCGACCGAGTGCCCGAGCCAGACGAAGCACTGCGGCTCGTTGTGCGTCATCCAGTGTGTGACCCGATCCGAATACCGTTCGACGACCAGCGCCGCATAGTCGGCGAACCAGCGCGGGCTGTCGGGGTTGAGCCAGCCGCCCTTGCAGTACAGCTCGTACGGGTAATCCCAATGGAAGAGCGTAACGTAGGGCTGCACGCCGGCCGCGAGCAGGCCGTCGATGAAACGATCGTAGTAGTCGAGGCCTTTGGCGTTGACCGCGCCGACGCCCTCGGGCAGGATCCTGGGCCACGAGAGCGAGAAGCGATGGCCCCGCGCGCCGAGCTCGCGCATCAGCGCGATATCTTCGGAATAGCGATGGTACTGGTCACAGGCGGTCGCGCCGCTGTGCCCGTTGTAGATCGCGCCCGGCTTGCGACAAAGCATATCCCAGACCGAAAGTCCGCGCCCATCCTCGAACGCCCCACCCTCGACCTGATACGACGCGGTCGCCGTGCCCCACAGAAAGCCCTTCGGAAATTGAAGTGTCGCCATGTGCAGTTCCTTTGCCACGTCTAACACGAATGTGCCTTCGAGCCATCCACGGCCAATCGGCTTGCCCTACCGTTCGTGTCAGTCGTTAGAAATCGTGCCATTCGTGACCAGATTTCGCTCAGCCCCCGAGACTCGCCCGCACCGCTACGGTTGTCACGCCGGCGGCCGGCCGGGGCACAACATCTCCGGGGACGGGCACGCCGTCGACCTCGAGCGTCACACCGGGGCCGAACCCGCGCCGAACCACCTCGATTGTGTACGTGACGCCCTGGAATCGGCGCGTGGCCATGAAGCCCGGCCAATCGGCGGGCAGCACGGGCGCGACCTGTAGCCCGTGCAAGGTCGGGCGGATGCCGAGCAGCCACTGCGTGATCGCGACGTAGTTCCAGGCCGCTGTGCCCGAGAGCCACGAGTTCTTAGCCTCGCCGTGAGTTGCAGCGTCGCGCCCGGCGATCATCTGCGCGTACACATAGGGCTCACAGCTATGCACCTCGCTGATCGCTTCACGCGCCGACGGATTGATCCTCCGATAATAATCGAAGGCGGCCTCGCCACGGCCAAGCCGCGCCTCGGCGATCATGATCCACGGGTTTGTGTGGCAGAAGATGCCGGCATTTTCTTTGTAGCCCGGCGGGTACGACGAGATCTCGCCCAGGTTGAGGTAATAGCGAGAGTAAGCGGGCTGCTGCAACACGATGCCATGCGGCGTGGCGAGGCGTTCGGTTACCGAGTCGAGCGCCCGGGTCGCGCGCCCGTTGGCGAGGCCGATACCGGCCATGACGCAGATGCCCTGCGGCTCGATGAAGATCTGACCCTCGGCGCAGACCGTCGAGCCGACCGGATCGCCGAAGGCATCGTAGGCGCGCCTGAACCAGGCGCCGTCCCAGCCGTGCGCGTCGACGACAGCGACCATCTTGGCGGCTTCGTCGCGGTAGCGGGTCGCCTCGGCGGCCAGACCACGCGCGGCGGCGATGTCGGCGAGCTCATCGGCGGCGAGCACGAACAGCCCGGCGATGAAGACCGACTCGGCCACCTTGCCTTCTTTGTTGGTCGTGGTCTGGAACGACTGTCCCGGCGTATCCGAGAAGCAGTTGAGGTTGAGGCAGTCGTTCCAGTCGGCGCGCCCGATCAGTGGCAGGCCGTGCGGGCCAAGCCTGTCGAGCGTGTACTGCAGACTGCGCTGCAGATGCTCATAGAGCGGGGTCTCGCTCCCTGGCACGTTGTCGTAGGGCACAGGTGCTTCGAGGATCCCCCAATCGCCGCTCTCCTTGAGATAGGCTGACACGCCCAGGATCAGCCAGAGCGGGTCGTCGTTGAAGTTGCTGCCGACGTCGTTGTTGCCGCGCTTGGTCAGCGGCTGGTACTGGTGATAGGCGCCGCCGTTGGGGAGCTGGGTGGCGGCGATGTCGAGGATGCGCTCGCGGGCGCGCTCGGGCACCATGTGGACGAAGCCGAGCAGATCCTGGTTCGAGTCGCGGAAGCCCATGCCGCGCCCGATACCCGTCTCATAAAGCGAGGTCGAGCGCGACATGTTGAACGTCACCATGCACTGGTAGGCGTTCCAGATGTTGACCATCCGATCGACGTGCTCGTCGGGCGTGCGCACCTGGAAGATGCCGAGCACCTCGTCCCAGTAGACGCGCAGCGCCGTGAACGCCGCTTCGACCTGATCGGGCTGCAGGTATCTGGCGATGATCGGCGTGACCGTGCGTTTGTTGATCGTCTGCGAGCCGGGCGGGTCGAACTTATCGTCTTGCGCGTTCTCGGTATAGCCAAGGACGAAGGTGACGACGCGGGTCTCGCCGGGCTGAAGCGTAAGCTTCACCTGATGCGCGCCCATCGGCTGCCAGCCGTGCGCGATCGAATTGGTCAACGCGCCCTGCTCGACGGCCAGCGGCTCGCGCCAGTCGCGATAGGCGCCCAGGAAGGCGTCGCGCTGGGTGTCAAAGCCGGCCAGCGGCTCCGAGCAGGCGAAGTAGGCGAAATGGTCGCGGCGCTCGCGATACTCGGTCTTGTGATAGATCACGCCGTCGACGACCTCGACCTGGCCGATGCTGTAGTTGCGCTGGTAATTGGTCGCGTCATCCCAGGCATCCCACAACGCGAACTCGACGCTCGAGAACAGGTCAAGCGTCGCGGCCGTCTCGCGGGTGTTGGTGACCGTGGCCGTCCAGACCTCGAGCGTCTCGCCGAGCGGGACGAAGTAACGGGTCTCGGTCCGAATGCCGCGGTAGGTCGACGCGATCGTGGTGTAGCCCATCCCGTGGCGGCAGACGTAGTCGTCGAGCTTCGTCTTCGTCGGCTGCCAGGTGGGCGACCAGTAGGCGCCGTCCGCGGCATCGCGCAGATAGAGATACCGGCCGCCGAAGTCGAGCGGCGCGTTGTTGTAGCGATAGCGGGTCAGCCGGCGCAGCCGGGCGTCGCGATAGAAGCTATAGCCGCCGGCCGTGTTCGAGATGATGCCGAAGTAGGCCTCGGACCCCAGGTAATTGATCCACGGCAGTGGGGTGTCGGGCCGGGTGATGACGTATTCGCGGTTGGCATCGTCGAAAGTTCCGTATTTCATGGTGGGTAGGTCCTTATGGGCCACGTTGCACGACGGGCCGGGAGTGGGGAGCAGGCCAGCGACCACGGGGAGTGAGCCGCCGGCCTGCTCGCCCGAGACGATCATACCCCAAATTCACCGCTTTGGGAGCGCTCCCAATCCGAGCACAGCGAAGGGGTTGAGAGACCAGGCCGACCTGGCCTCTCAAACCTACTTCTGATCGGTGTGGCCCGCAAAGGCCATGGTGTAGAGGTCGAAGTAGCGGCCGCGCCGCTCGAGGAGCTGGGCGTGCGAACCCTGCTCGATGATCCGGCCGCGGTCGAGCACGACGATCAGGTCGGCGCGGGTGATGGTCGAGAGCCGGTGAGCGATGACGAAGGCCGTGCGCCCGGCCAGCAGACGCTCGAGCGCGGCCTGGATGACGCGCTCGGTCTGTGTGTCGATGCTCGAGGTGGCCTCGTCAAGGATCAGGATCCGCGGGTCAGCCAGCAGCGCACGCGCGAACGAGATCAACTGCCGTTGGCCGCCCGAGAGGATGGCGCCGCCCTCGCCAACGAGGGTGTCGTAGCCCTGATCGAGCTTCTCGATGAAGCCATGCGCACCGACGGCCTCGGCAGCGGCCCGCACCTGCGCATGGGTCGCATCGGGGTTGGCGTAAGCGATGTTGCTGAAGATCGAGCCCGAGAACAGAAACGGATCTTGCAGCACGACGCCGATCTGCTGGCGGAGCGACTCCTGGGTCACGTCGCGCACATCGACGCCGTCGATGCGCACGACGCCCTCGGTCGCGTCGTAGAAGCGCGAGATCAGCCTGACGAACGTCGACTTACCTGCGCCTGTCTCGCCCACCAGCGCCACGGTCTGCCCGGGCACGATGCTCAGGCTGATGTGATCGAGCACGGGCTGGCCGTCGGGCGTGTACCGGAACGAGACGTCGTCGAAGTCGACGCGGCCGTCCACGGTCGCCAGCGCGCGCGCGCCGGGCCGATCGGCGACCTCGACCGGCGTGTCGAGCAATTCGAAGATGCGCTCGCCGCTGGCCATCGTCGCCTGCAGGGCGTTGTAGCGCTGCGACAGGTCGCGGATCGGGTTGAAGAAACGGTCGATGTAGAGCGCAAAGGCAACCAGCGTGCCGGGCGTGAGCGTCACGCCGAGCCAGCCGGTCTCGCCGAGCACGGCCCGTCCGCCGACGTACAGCACAAGCGCGAGCGCGAAGCTTCCGATCAGGTCGACCGAGGGGAAGAAAACCGAGACCAGCAGCGAGGCCCAGTTGCTGGCGCGCAGCAGGTTGCCGTTGACGTCGCGATTGAAGACCTCGAGGTTGTGATCCTCACGGGCAAAAGACTGGACCACGCGCACGCCGACGATGTTCTCGTTGAGCACGGCGTTGACCCAGCCGACGGCCGAGCGCACGCGCCGATAGCTCTCGCGCGCGCGACGCCGGAAGAGCTCGGTGGCGATCGCCATCAATGGCAGCACAAGGAAGCTGAGCAGCGACAGCCGCCAGTTGAGCAGCAGCATGGCGACGATGATGCCAAACAGGTCGACGAAGTCGCGGGCGACGGCGACAAGCGCCCACACGACCATCTCGCGCACCACGCTAACGTCGTTGACCACGCGCGACACAAGACGCCCGACCGCGTATTTGCTGAAGAACCCGAGCGACAGCCGCTGCATGTGGTCGAACAGCGCGCGCCGCAGGTCGTAGACCACGTCCTGGCCGGCGCGGGCCATGATCTTCACCCGCACATACGTGCCGACCCAGAACACGCCACCGGCCAGAAGATAAAGCAGCACGATCTCGCCGGTGCGGGCGAGGTCGCCGCGCGCGATGCCCTCGTCGATGGCCAGCGCGATCAAATACGGCCCGGCGATGTAGCCGAGCATGGCCGTGATCATCCACAGGATCGCGACGCCGATCCGACCGGCATACGGGCGGACGAAGACGCCGAGGCGCCGCGCGATCCGGGCGTCGTAGGCCTTGCCGAGGATGTCGTCATCGCCGGGCGGCGGGGCCTTGGGTTTGGTCGGGGCTGCGGCTTTGACGGTCATCGCACGGAACTCGGTTTGAGCGGCTTGTCTTCGGCGCGGCCCGGGTCGGGGCGCTCGGCCTTTGGATGCGGCACGGGCTCGGCCGGCGCTGGATTCTCGGGCTCCTCGGCATCCAGGAACAACATCTCGCGCTGGAACTGTTCCTGATCCCTGAGCTGCAGGTTGTAGATCTCCTGATACGGCCCGGGCTGATCGACCATCTCGGCATGGCGACCGCGCTGCACGATCCGGCCGCCGTCGAGCACAAGGATCAGGTCCGCCCGGCGCACGGTCGAGAGCCGCTGCGCGATCACGAACGTCGTGCGCCCCTGCATGAGGGTGTCGAGTGCCTTTTGGATCAGGAACTCGGTGCGTGTGTCGACGCTCGAGGTGGCGTCGTCGAGGATCAGGATGCGCGGGTCGGTCAGCAGCGCGCGGGCGATGGCGATACGCTGGCGCTGGCCGCCCGAGAGCGTCATGCCTCGCTCGCCGACCACGGTGTCGTAGCCTTCAGGGAACGCGTTGATGAAGTTGTCGGCCTGGGCGGCGCGCGCGGCGGCCAAGATCTCGTCCTCTGAGGCGTCGGGCCGACCGTAGGCGATGTTCTCGCGGATGGTGGCCGAGAAGAGCAGCGAGGTCTGGAGCACAAGGCCGATCTGGCGACGCAGCGAGCCGAGATCGACCGTGCGCATGTCGTGACCGTCGGCCAGCACGCGGCCCCGGGACGGATCGTAGAAGCGCGGGATCAGGTTGANNGGGCCGATCAGGGCGATCACCTGGTTGGGCTCGGCCTCGAACGCGATCTCGGAGAGCGCGGCGCCGGCGCCGCGATAGCTGAACGAGACATCCTCGAACGTGATCCGGCCGGTGAGCGCGGGCAGCGCCGGGGCGTTGGGCCGGGTCTCGATCGTCAACGGCGCGTCGAGCACCTCATAGATGCGGGTCGCGCCGGCCATGGCCTCGCTGGCGCTGCTGACCACGAAACCTAGATCCTGCACCGGCCCGCCCAGGAGCAGCAGATAGGCGTTGAAGGCCACGATCTCGCCAAGCGTGAGTTGCAGTACCGCGCCAAACCAAAGCACAAGCGCGGTGCTGGCCACGATCAGGATGAAGAACGTCGGCATGTAGCGCCCCCACGTGCCGACCAGTGTGACGCGGGCGTCGTAGAGCTCGCGGTGCGGCTTGTCGAAGCGCGCCGCCTCGTCGCTCTCCNNTTGACCAGGCGCGTGATCGCCTTCATCGCCTCGGCGATCTTCTCGTCGGCCGCCTCGTCGCTCTCGCGGGCGAAGGCGCGCACGACCTGCACGCCCGTGGCGTACTCCTGCACGGCCGACGAGACAGCGCCGAGCGCGTTGTCGATCCGCAGGAACATGGGCTCGGCGATCCGGCCCAGCCGCAGCGTGACGAAGGTCATGACGAGCAGCGGCGTCAGGCCGATCGCCGTCAACAGCGGCGACTCGCTCGTGAGGAAGAACAGGATGCCGGCGAGCAGCATGAGCACGTTGAGCAGGTCGATCGCGCCCTGACCGATGAAGCGCGATACGGCGCTGACGTCCTCGGTGCAGCGGCTCATCAACTGGCCGGTCTGCGCCTGATCGTGGTAGCCGAAGTGCAGGCGCTGGATCTTGTCGTACAGGGCGTTACGCAGGTCGAAACCGGTCCGGTTGACCAGCCACTCGCCGAGATAGCGGCGGCCGAAGGCGAAGATCGCGCGCGCGAAGCCGATCGCCAGGATCGTCAGGGCGGCGCGCGTCAGGGCCTTGGGGTCGTTATTACCGAGGCCCTCGTCGATGACAGAGCGGATGATCCCGGGCACCCACAGGCTTGCAAGGGTCAGCAGGGCCGTGCTCACGACGAGCGCGGCCACCTGTAGGCGATACGGGCGGAGCGGCCTGAAAAGGCGAAGTAGATTCACTTTTGTTCACCGGAGGGAACGCAGAAAGGTCAGTGTACCGCTCTCGACGGCATTCTTCAAGGATCCACGAAGGGCCGGGGCGAGTAGGGCGAGCGCCGGCGCGCCACACGCCAAAGGGTGATATCCGACAGTATCGAGGGACGGGCCGATCGTCTTACAATGCCCGGCATGACGGCCGTTTCTTCACTCCACGCCCTTGCCCCGCTCATCGCTCTGGTCTCGCAGCACGAAGACTGGATCCTGCGACGCGTCATCGACTACGCCAAGGTGCACGAGTACACGCGTTACACCTCGACTCTGATCGAAGCCTGGCGCATCTCGATCCGGTCGCTCAGCGAAGCGATGGCCCAGGTGCTTGCGGCGCAGGAGGAGGTCTCGCCGCCCAGCCTCGACGACACGTTCAACGAGACGGTCATCGACCAGTTCAGCATCATCGAGGTCCGCAAGCACCGCGCGCGCGGCGTCACCCTGGGCATGTTCCTGGGGCTGGTCAAGTACTACCGACGCGGGTACTACGACCTGGTGCGCGACCAGAAGTTCGCCGCCTCTCTCGAGCGCGAGTACCTCGACTTCCTCGAGCGCTTCTTCGACAGGTTCGAGATCGGCTACAGCGTCGAATGGAACACGCTCAACGCCGACCAGTCGGTGAGCGAGCTGCAAGACCAAAACCGCACGCTGACCAACGAAAAGAACAAGTACCTGACGATCTTCGAAAGCCTGTACGACCCGGTCATCCTGCTCGATCGCGCGAACCTGATCGAGAACGTCAACCAGGCGGCGGCCGAGCTGTTTCAGGCGCACAACCTGACCGGGCACCGTTACTACGATCAGCACCCCGTCCAACAGGCCTTCCCCTGGTTAGCCGACGAGATCGCGGCCTTCTCGGCCAGCGGCGAGCAAGAGCTCGTGGTCGTCAAGAACCTGGAGACGGCGCAGGGCCAGCGTCACTTCCAGGTCAAGATGAAACGGATGCAGGACGTCAGCGAGAAGTACTGGGGCACAGTCCTCATCCTCAACGACCTGACCGAACGCATCAAGAAGGAAGAGGCGCTGACGCTCAACCGCGCCATCCTGCGCTGGGTGAACACCCTGGTCGGGCTCAGCCAACGCCTCGCCGGCGGCGCCGATACCGAGGACGTGTTGTTGGAGGCGATGAGCGCGCTGTATGAACTGACCGAGCCCGATGCGGCCGTGTTGGGGATGTGGGAGCCCGAGGCCGGGCACTTCCGGCTGAAGTATCGGGCCGGTGCCGGCGGGCTGGAGAAGAGCGAACACACCTACGTCCCGGCGCCGGGCGAACTCGACGCGCCAGTTGCCGAACGCATCCCGGGGTTCGTGCAGACGTTCGACCAGGTGCTGGCCCTCCCGCTCAAGACCAATGAGCAGCCCGTCGGCCGCTTGTGGGTCGGGCGGGCACAGCCTCGGCCCTTCAGCGCCTCGGAGCGTGTCGTGCTCGAAAGCCTGGCGCACCAGATGTTGATCGCGATCGAGCACGCGCGCCTGACCGAGCAAATCGAATCGGGCGCCGTGGTCGCCGAACGGGCCCGGCTGTCGCGCGAGATGCACGACGGGCTGGCCCAGATCCTGGGGTTCTTGAGCCTGCAGATGCAGTCGCTCGACTCGCTCGTTAGCCAGGGCAAACTCGACGAGACCCGGGCCGAGCTCCGCCGCGCGCGCGAACGGATCCGCGACGCCCAGGCCGAGGTGCGCGAGAACATCCTCAACCTGCGCACCGTGCTCTCGAAGAACGGCGAGGTGGTGCCGTTCCTGTGCGAGTACATCGCCCAGTTCGGTGAGCAAACGGGCATCCAGACCCACGTGCACTGCGCGGACAATCCGCGCACCAGCCTGTCGCCGGTCTGCGAGGTCCAACTCGTGCGCATCATGCAGGAGGCGCTGGCCAATGTGCGCCAGCATGCCAACGCCAACAACGTGTGGGTCTCGCTGGGTGAAAGCGGCGCGGGGTTCGAGGTCGAGATCCGCGACGATGGCGTGGGCTTCATCGAGCCCACGGCCGGGAAGCGCTTTGGGCTGAAGTCGATGCGCGAGCGCACCGAAAGTGTGCACGGCGAGTTGGTCATCGACTCGACCCCGGGCCTTGGCACGCGGATCCACCTGCGCGTCCCGCGCAGCGACAAGTGAGGGCGAGCCCGCCATGAGCACACCGCTTCCCAAACAACTTCCCTTGCGAACGATCGTGGCCGACGATCATCGCCTCTTTCGCCAGGGCCTGATCTCTTTGATGAACACACGCCCCGATCTGGTGACCGTAGTCGGCGAAGCCGAGGACGGCGCCGGCGTGGTCGCGATGTGCGAACAACGCTGCCCCGACCTTGTGCTGCTGGACATCCTGATGCCTCAGGTCGACGGCCTGCAGGCCGCGCGCCGCATCCGCGAGCGCTGCCCGGAAACGGCCATCATCATGCTGACCGCCTCCGAAACCGACGAGCACCTCGAGCAAGCCCTGCGCCTGGGCGTGGCCGGCTACCTGCCGAAGAGCCTGGATTCGAGCGAGCTCTTCGACCTTGTGCTGGGCATGACCCGCGGCGAGGTGGCCGTGACTCACGCCACGGCCACCCGCGTGATGCGCAGCCTCGGCCGTAACCGCCAACAAGATCCGCTCGACCAGATCACGGCGCGCGAACTCGAAGTGCTCAAGCTGGCCGCCGCCGGCGAGAGCAACCCCCAGATCGCGACGCGCCTGCAGATCTCGGTCAACACGGTCAAGGCGCACGTCAAGAGCATCCTCGAGAAACTCAACCTGGAGAACCGCACGCAACTGGCGGCCTACGCCATGCGCCGCGGCCTGAGCGATCCGGCCTGAGTCACCCTGTCGGATGAAGCCCGGGATAGCCCACCTGGGTAATGCACAAACTGTCGCGTGGCGGGATGCGGCCCGCAACCGGAGATGTTAATGTCTATGTGAATTTAAGCACAAAGACTGACGCAAACCCGGATCCGCGATGACCGCTCAGACACCCTCGATCCTGCATTTCAGCCGCTTCTTCTTCGCCGCCAACGCCGCCGAACTGCAAAGCGCCTACGAAGGTCTGGCGTCTGACGGCGCGCCCCTGCCCGTCGTCACGGATTGGCGGGAGGTGGCGTTCTCGTTCAACAGGCTGTTCGTCGGGCCGCGCGCCTTGCAGGCGCCGCCGTATGCGTCGTTGTACCTCGACGGCGACGACACGCGCCTGATGGGCGCCTCGACCAGCCGGATCCGCCAGCTGTACGCCATGCTGGGTCTGGCCTCGCCCTGGCAAGACCGCATCCCAGACGATCACCTGGCCCTCGAACTCGATGCGCTCTGGCAGATCGAGCAGGCTCTGGCGACCGTCGCCTCACCGCAGCTGCAAGACGCGCGCGATTACCTGATCGGGCGTCTGCGGGCCTGGGTGCCCGCGTTCGTCGGGCGCATTCAGGCAGCTCCCCAAGTTCATCCGGTCATCGTGGCCGTGGCCGACGCTCTGACGCGGGCGTTGGGCCGGGTCGACCCGATCGCCGTTTGTTGATCTCGAAAACTCATTGCTTCAGACAGTCAAGGAAAGGACGGCTTCAGATGCACGAATCGAAGTCATCGGGCGCCCAAAACATCGCGCTCGCGCTTGGCAACAACCTCTCGCGTCGCAGTTTCTTGAAGATCCTGATGATGACGGGGGCGGCCGCGGCGCTCCCCGGCACAGGGCTGCTGCGCTCGTTCTCGCAGGAGGGCCCGGTCTTTGGGCGCGCGACGTTCGCGGGGCCTGGCGCGTATCAGACGTTCCGCAACGCCTGCCCGCGCAACTGCTACGACACCTGCGGCATCGTCAGCTACGTCAAGGACGGCGTGCTCGAGTTCGTCGAGGGCGAACCGACCTCGACCTACACCAACGGCGGCCTGTGCGTGAAGGGCTACGCCTACCCGCGCACGGTGTACAGCCCGGATCGGATCAAGTACCCGATGCGCCAGGTCGGGCGCGGCTCGGGCAACTGGGAGCGCATCTCCTGGGAGGAAGCCCTGGACGCCATCTCCGGCAAGATCCTGGAGATCAAGGAGAAGGACGGCTCGCTCCTGGGCATGGCGCTGACCAAGTACTCGGGCAACTTCGGGATCACGCACTACGGTGTCGAGGGCATGCTGTCATCGCTCGGGTACACCACGCGCTTCGTCGGCACGCCGTGCTGGCCGGCCGGCATCGACGCCCAGAACTACGACATGGGCAACATGTGGTGCAACGACCCGGAGGACATGGCCCAATCCAAGTACATCATCGTCTGGGGCGCTAACCCCGCCTACTGCTCGGTGCACTCGCTCAAGTACATCTATGAAGCCAAGAAGCGCGGCGCCAAGGTCGTGGTGATCGACCCGGTGCTGACGCAGACCGCGGTCAAGGGCGACGAGTACTGGCAGATCAAGCCCGGCGCCGACGGCGCGTTGGCGCTCGCCATGTCGCGCCATCTGATCGACCAGGGCCTGGTCAGCCGCGAGTGGGTCGCGGCCAACGGCCTCGGCTACGACGAATACGAGGCTTACATCAAGGCCAACGTCACTGTCGAGTGGGGCGCCGAGCAGGCCGGGCTGCCGGTTGACGTCGTCAAGCGTGTGGCCGAGGAGTTCGCGGCCGCCGACCCGGCCACGATCTGGATCGGCTACGGCATGCAGCGCCATGTCAACGGTGGCGTCAACGTGCGCGCCATCGACGCGCTTGTCGCGATGACCGGCAACGTCGGCAAACCCGGCGGCGGCGCGCGCTACGGTCACCTGTTCACCTGGGGCTTCAACTACAACGCCATGGTCCAGGCCGCGCCCGAGGGCTCGGTCGGGTACACCGGCGCGACCGGCCCGAAGGGCGAGTTCGACACCGGCCAGGGCGCCGATGCGGCCGCGACCTACACCGACCGCACCTTCAACATCAACAAAATCGGCCAGGAGATCCTGGACGCCCAGGACCCGCCGGTGCGGCTGCTGTGGATCGCCAACAAGAACGTCGTCAGCCAGGACTTCGACAAGAACAAGATCGTCAAGGCCTTTGAGAAGGTCGAGATGATCGTGGCCGTCGACTTGTTCTTCAACCCGACGGTCGAGCAGGCCGACATCGTTCTGCCGACTGTCACGCCGTTCGAGGATTGGACAGTCAACGTCTCGTACTGGCACTACTGGCTGCACCTGAACGAACAGGCGATCAAACCGCTGTTCGAGACCAAGTCGGACATCGAGATCGCCTCGGCGCTCTCGGCCGTGCTCAACGCCAAGCAGCCCGGCTCGTGCACGTTCCCGCAAAACATCGACGCCAAGGAGATGATGATCAAGGAGTTCAACGACGGGATCTATCAACTCTTTGGCATCACGTCCTGGGAAGACCTGCGCAAGGGCGCGGCCAAGGCCAAACTGCCCTCGTCGGCCTCGTGGTCGGATCTGAAGTTCGCGACGCCTTCGGGCAAGTACGAATTCAAGTCCGAGATCGCGCAGACCAACGGACACACCGCGCTGCCCGAGTACAAGGCCGGGCGCGAGGCCTACGCGCCGCTGCGCCTGCTCACGCCGCACGCCAAGCACGGTCTGCACTCGCAGTTCCAGAACCTCGACTGGATGCACGACCTCAACCCGGAGCCGCTTGTGTACGTCCATCCGCGGACGGCCGGCGCCAAGGGCATCGTCGACGGCGACACCGTGCGGGTCTTCAACCCAACCGGCGAGATCAGGCTCAAGGCCCAGCTGACCAATAACGTCCCGGCCGACACGCTGTTGATGTACGAGGCCTGGTTCGGCGCCAAGAACGGCTTCAACGTCAACCTGCTGGTCGACGACGTCTCGTCGGACATGGGCGCCTACAAGACCGGCTCGCCGGGTGTGGCGATCCACGACCAGTTCGCGGACATCGAGAAAGTCGCGGCGTAGGAGAACACGACATGAGCAAACGTTACGCCTTTCACGTCAACATGGCGCTCTGCATCGGGTGCGACACCTGCGCCATGGCGTGCAAAAACCAGTATCACCAGGAAGCCGGGATCGTCTGGCGCAAGGTCTATCCGGTCAGCGAGGCGATCTACCCGCACCGCGACCGGGCGTGGATGTCGCTGGCGTGCAACCACTGCGACAACCCGCCCTGTCTCGAGGGCTGCCCGGCCAGCGCTTATACCAAGCGCGACGACGGCGTCGTGGTGCACCACCCCGACCTGTGCATCGGCTGCCAGCAGTGTCTGCACACCTGCCCGTTCGGCGTGCCGCAATACAACCCGCACACCAAGAAGGCCGAGAAGTGCTCGCTGTGCTGGGAGCGTCTCGACGCCGGGTTGCAGCCTGCCTGTGTGCAGGGCTGCCCGACCGGCGCGTTGACCCTGGTCGACCTCGAGACGTTTGACGACCCGAACGCGATCCAGTTCCCGCCCGGCTTCCCGCATCTCCCGGAGGTCGGCCCGTCGACGCGTTTCACCCTGCCTGAGCAACCCAAGATCGTGCGGAGGGAGTCGTGATGGAAACCCTGTCCTTGCCCCTGATCCTGTTCACCTTGCTGACCCAGGCCGCGGTCGGCGTGGCCGTGCTGGCCGCCGTGCGCCAATGGCAGACGGCGGACGGGCCGCAGCGTCCGACAGCCGAGTGGGGCACGATCGCCGGTTTGCTCATCGCGGGCGTGCTGGCGTCGTTCTTCCACCTCGGCCATCCCGAACTGGTCTGGCGCATCCTGACCAACGTCGGGTCGGCCTGGCTGAGTCGCGAGATCCTGGCCTTCATCGTCTTCGGCGCGCTTGTGGCGTTGGCGCTGTGGTCGGCCCTGCGCGGCCCGGTCAGCGGCTGGCTGCTGAAGAGCGTCGCCGTCGTAGGCGTCGTGGCGCTGGCGATGATGGGCATGACCTATGCCCCGGCCGGCCAACCCGCGGTCAACAACATCTGGCCGTTTGTGTTCTTCATGCTCACGGCCGCAACCGCGGGAAGTGCTGTGGCCAGTTTCTTCACGCCCGCAAAGCATCAGGGTTTGCTGACCTGGGTCTTTTNNCCCGCCGCATCCCTGGCTGGCTGCCGGTGCTTGTGATCTTTGGCGAGTTCTTCGGCCGCGCCGCATTCTTCATGCTGATGCTGACCTCGGGCAGCCACATCGGCAACCTGTACTGAGCCTCTTCCCGGCGCGGAGCGGGCGACTTTGCGTCGCCC
>DKKP01000347.1 GCA_002455335.1 Anaerolineales bacterium UBA6663
CGGCTGCGGTACACGCGCAGCTTGCCCTCGGGCGGGTAGTGCTCCGAGTCGCTCTTGATCGGCACGACATAGACGGTGCCCGGCTCGTGAGCGTGGACCGCGATCGGGAAGCCGAAATCGCTGGGCAGGTCGCCGCTGACCTCGTGCCACGAGTCGCCGGCGTCGGTGCTGCGCATCACGTCCCAGTGCTTCTGCATGAAGAGCACGTCCGGGCGGGTGGGGTGCAGGGCGATGCTGTGCACGCAGTGCCCGACCTCGGCGGTCGGGTCGGGCAACTCGAAACCCGAATGCAAACCGTTGTTGATCGGGCGCCAGGTCGCGCCGCCGTCGTCGGTGCGGAAGGCGCCGGCCGCCGAAATCGCGACGTACATGCGCTGTGGGTTGGTTGGGTCTTGCACGATCGTGTGCAGACACATGCCGCCGGCGCCGGGCTGCCACAGGTGGCCCTTGACCGCGCGCAGCCCGGGCAGCTCCTCCCAGGTCTGGCCGGCGTCGGTCGACTTGAAGAGCGCGGCGTCCTCGATCCCGGCGAAGACGGTGTCAGCGTCGGTCAGCGAAGGCTCGACGCGCCAGACGCGCTTGAAGGCCCACGGGCGTTGCGAGCCATCGAACCACTGATGCGTTCCTGGATCGCCGACATAGTCGAATTTGTTGCCCACGGCCGTCCACGTCTGGCCGCCGTCGTCGGATCGCTGCATGACCTGGCCGAACCAGCCTGACGACTGCGAGGCGTAGATGCGGTTCGGATCGACCGGCGACCCCTTGAGGTGATACATCTCCCAGCCCGCGAAGTGCGGGCCGCTGACCGACCAGCGTTTGCGCTTCTCGTTCGACGTCAGGATGAAGGCGCCCTTGCGGGTGCCAACCAAAACACGGATTTTGCTCATTGCAGGCTCCTCCTGGTCTCGATAAGGTCGGTTAAGCGGCGGTTGGTTCGATGTTCAACGCCAGGCTAAGTTGCCACGAGACGCCAAAGCGATCGGCGATCCAGGCGAACTTCCGGGCGAATGGACACTCGCCGAGCGGCATCATCACGCCGCCGCCCTCCGCGAGCGCTGCATAGACCCGGTCGATCTCGGCCTCGTCGGCGCACGTGACGAAGAGCGAGATCGATGGCGTGAATGTGAACGCATGGACCGGGCTGCTGTCGATGGCCATGAACTCCTGACCATTGAGCGAGAACGTGGCGTGTTTGACGGTGCCCTCGGCGCCATCCTCGCCGGCGCCATAGCGGGTCAGGCTGAGGATCCGCGAGTTCGCGAACACCGAGGTGTAAAGCGTGAGCGCGGCCTCGGCCTGGCCGGTGAACATCAGAAACGTCGTCACTTGCTGCATACACTTCTCCTTAGCGCCAACCAAAGCTGGTCGACTCCCAGGTCAGCAGATCGCCCTCGATGTGATCGGTCAGACCGAGGCGCTCCATCAGGAACATGATCTGAGCGCGGTGATGCATGTTATGGGTCAGGACGTGCCCGATGCCGCCGCCGAAGGTCTTGCGCACCGGAGGCTGATCGAGCGTGTCCAAAAAACAATCATCCTCGCGGCCCTCGGCCTCGATGCGACGCGCCAGCTGTGTGAACTCGCGGCTGATCGTGCCCAATCGGCTGAGCAGGTCGGGGATCGCCTCGCCCGTGCGCTCCTGCGGCTCACGCCCGGCCATCAGGTCGGTCCAGGTCTCCATGTTGTCGATCAGGTGGACGAACGTGTGCCGGAGCGTGCCGTGGTCGATCTCGAACACGCGGTCGAGGTCGTCGTTCGTCAGGTGTTGACACGCCAGCAGGAGTTGGCGGGTCGTCCAGGTGTCGTGTCCGAGCAGTCGATCAAGGATGTTCATGGTCCTGCCGTGATCCGGTCGCGCGTCCGCGCGAGTGCATCAGCGTAAGTGAGGTCTGGCCCTGGCATGTTGGACCAGGCCGCTTCCAGCCACCAGGTAGCGCCCGCGGCCTGCCAGGGAGCCTTGATCTCGGTCGCGCGGGCAGCGTCCCCGATCGGGGTTTCGCCCTCGACGACGACATCGAGTTGTGCTCCGCCGCCACGGAGTGTCTGCAGTTGCGAAAGCGCGGTGCGGACCTCGTCGGGCGTGGCCTGGCCCATTCGGCCATCGGCGCCCCGAGCCGAGGGCAGCAGGCCGTCGTAGCGGGCCACCCGCGTCAGCGATCGCGTGCTGTTGCATACCCCAACCACCCAGATCGGGATGCGCGGTTGCTGGACGGGCGGGGGCGGGGAAAGGAAATCAAGCGGACGGACTGTGTAATGTTGGCCCGCAAAACTGAATGGCTGGCCGCCCCAGAGCCCTGTGATAATGGCGAGCGCCTCGTCGGTGAGCTCGGCGCGGGTCTTGCGATCGGTGGGCTCCCCAAAGGCCGCCCAGCCGGTGTCAGGCGCCCCGAGGCCGACAGCCAGGGTCACGCGCCCGTTCGACAGCCGATCGAGCGTGGCCGCCTCGCTTGCCAGCTTCCAGGGCCGCATCCGCGCCACGGGCGAGAGCATCGTGCCGAGACGGATGCGCTCGGTGCGCATGGCAGCCGCCGACAGCGTCACCCAGGCGTCGATGCCCCAGACCGGCTCCCAGACGAAGAACCCATCCCAGCCAGACTCCTCTGCGAGACGCGCCAACTCGGCAGCGTCTCGGGCTTCAGCGTAGGGGAGGACGAAACCGTGTTTCATCGGGTGCATGGGTAGTCGGGTCGTCGCGTAGTCAGGTGGTCAAGTAGTTGGATACTTGCAGTTCTAGCAAAGTTGATCCAATCGGTCCAGATACAGGTTGTGCAAATGCCGATCGCCCAGCAAACCTGGGCCTTACCTTGAGCGGGTCTTGCGAACGTGCAACCAGCCTGGCTCAACGGATGGTCAGAACCTGGCTCAACAGATCGGGCCGTTGTTCGTTGTCGTGGCGACAAGCATTTGGTGCACGACAACAAAGTCGATCTTCTCGGGCCGCGCGTAGCGGATGCAGCCCTTGCCGAGCGCGATCCCCTTCAGGTGCTCACGATGCGCATCGAGCACCTCCTTGCGGAGGATGTACAACGAGATGTGCTGCACCTGGCTTGCAAAGGCGACCTCGACCACGCCGTTGCGGCTATAGCAGGGCATGCCATAGGCCATCGACTCCTGATAGCCTTTCAATGTCGCTCTGCACAACTTGCGCAACTGCTCCAGCGCCGGGCGCCGGGCCTCAGGCACCTGCTTCAGATAAGCCGTGACGTCTTTGGCGTTGCTCTGCATGGGAGGGTAGTCAGTTAGTCGGGTAGTCNNCGCTGGCCGCGTGGGCGGCGCGCACGGCCGTGTCGATCTCGACCATCATCTCGGGATGCTCGCGCAGGTACTGCTTGGCCTGCTCGCGACCCTGACCGATGCGGGTGTCGTTGTAGGAGTAGAACGCGCCGCGCTTGGTCACGATCTCCATCTGCTCGGCCAGGTCGAGCACGTCGCCCTCGGTCGAGATACCCTCGTTGTAAAGGATGTCGAACTCGGCCTCGCGGAAGGGCGGNNAGCGCGTTGCCGCCGGTCGTGGTCTCGGGGTTGCCGAACATCACGCCGATCTTCTGCCGCAGCTGATTGGTGAAGATCATGGCCGTGTTGGTCTGCTTGATCGCGCCGGTCAGCTTGCGCAGCGCCTGGCTCATCAACCGCGCCTGCTGGCCCATCGTGGCGTCGCCCATGTCGCCCTCGATCTCGGCGCGAGGCACAAGGGCAGCGACCGAGTCGACCACGACCACGTCGATGGCGCCCGAGCGAACCAGGGCTTCCGCGATCTCCAGCGCCTGCTCGCCGGTGTCAGGCTGCGAGATGTACAGGTTGTCGATGTCGACGCCGAGCTTGGCGGCGTAGACCGGGTCGAGCGCATGCTCCATGTCGACGTAGCCGCACACGCCGCCTTTCTTCTGGGCCTCAGCCACGATGTGCAGGCACAGCGTGGTCTTGCCCGAGGCTTCGGGGCCATAGATCTCGATCACGCGGCCGCGCGGCACGCCGCCGATGCCGAGCGCGATGTCGAGCGACAACGCCCCGGTCGGGATCGCCTCAACCGCCATGTGGTTGGCATCGCCCAAGCGCATGATCGTGCCCTCGCCGAATTTCTTGGTCAGATCGCCCAGGGCCTTGTCGATCGCGGCCTTGCGCGCCGGCGTGAGCTTGGGCTTGCCATCTTTGGCTTCCTCGGCCGCGGCTTTGCCGCGCTTCCGGGGCCTGGCCTCGTCGGTCGGCGCATCCAGCACCGCCACGGCCTCGGCGCCATCCAGCGCGCCATTCAGGTTCTCGAGGTCTTCGTTCTTCTTGCGAGCCATGATGTCTCTCCTGTGTCGGGCGACCGCCCGGGGAGGGGCGCCCGGTTCAGTCAAACAGATGTTTGGAAAACTTGTTCTGATTATAGGAAAAATGTTCTGGCTGTCAACCCCCGCTATATTGGGGTGTGAGATCGTATTTACGGGTACTTGCCAATATGTGGGGTTCGTAGTCGGATAGTCAGATAGTCAAGTAGTCAGGTAGTCAGGCAGTCAGGTAGTCCTCCTTGTAGACGTGCCTACGACGACACCCCGACTACTCGACTACCTGACTACTCGACTACTCGACTACTTGACTACTCGACTACTTGACTACCCAACTACCCGACGAACCCGCAGGATCTTGCTCTCCTGATGCCCAAGCGGCACGGTCAGGCCGGCGCGCATCCAGGCCAGGCCCGAACGCGCCGGGCCCTGGCCCGTGATCTTGTAGCGCGCGGCGGGGTCGAGCCCGTGCAGCTTCAGCGCCGCTGGCTGCCGCGGGTCGATGGCGTGATAACCCGCGAGCATCGCATCCGCGCCACCGCCGATCCGACGGAAGACGAACACCACGGCCTCGCTCCGATCGGCGCTGACGTACTCCGTCGCGACATAGGGCGAGGCGCTCTCCGGCGAGATCAGGCGATATAGCTCGCCGTCCTGCACGATCGGCCGGATCTCTTTGTATTGCGCCACGAGCTTTGCCGCGCGCGCCCGCTCGGCCTCGCTCCAGTGCAGCAGGTTCCCGCCGATGCCGAGCACGCCCTGCATGGCGACGTGGAAGCGAAACTCAAGGCTGATCCGTGAAGCATTGACGTCGGTGACCCAGGCCTCCATCGCCGCGGCCGGCAGCATCTGCGAGAAGCCGTGCTGGATGTGCAGCCGCGAGAGCGCATCGGTGTTGTCGCTGGCCCAGATCTGATCGGCCAGCCGCAGGATGCCCAGGTCCGCGCGCCCACCGCCGCCCGAGCACGACTGCCAGACGACGTTCGGGTGACGCTCGCGCAGCGTCCCCCAGACGCGGTACAGGCCCTCAACGTAGCGCACCCAGATCTCGCGCTGGCGCTCGCCAGCCTCCGGCCAGCCCGGCTCGCTGACGTTGCGGTTCATGTCCCACTTGATGAATGTGATGTTGTGCGCGGCAAGCAGCCGATCGATGACGTCGATCAAATAATCCTGCACGTCGACGCGCGCCAGGTTGAGGATCAGCTGGTTGCGCGACTCGGTCCGCGCGCGGGTGGGGAAGTGGATGACCCACTCGGGGTGCGCGCGATACAGGTCGCTGTTCGGGTTGACCATCTCGGGCTCGAGCCACAAACCGAAATCCATGCCGAGCGCGTTGACACGATCGATCAGGGGCTTGAGCCCGTCCGGGAACTTCTTCGGATCCGGCCACCAGTCGCCCAGCCCGGCGTCGTCGCTGTTGCGGCCCTGGAACCAGCCGTCGTCCATGACGAACAATTCGATCCCCATGGCCGCGGCCAGTTCGGCCAGCCTGGTCTGCGAATCGACGTCGACGGCGAAGGTCGTGGCCTCCCAGGAGTTGTAGAGCACCTTGTGCGGGCTTCGCCCGTGCGGCAGGACGGCGTCGCGCACATGGGCGTGCAATGCGCGGCTGGCGGCGCCGAAGCCGTCGCGTGTGTAGCCGCCCACGCTCGCCGGCGTCGTGAAGCGCTCGCCCGAGCCGAGGCGCCAGGCAAAATCCCAATCGTTGATGCCCAGGCTCAGCCGGGTGCGGCCGAAGTCGGTGACCTCGGCGGCCAGTTTCCAGTTGCCGCTCCAGGCCAACGCCCCAAACCACACCTCGCCGTGCTCTTCGGTCGCGCCGTCGTCGAGCGTGAACCAGGGGCTGGCGTGGTGGCTTGTGGTCAGGCGCCGGCTTTCGCGCACGAACACGCCGGGCGAGAGCGGCTGGCGATGCAGCTGAAACTCCTCGATCCAGCGGCCGCTCAGGTAGCTCAGCCGATAGCTGCGCCCGATCGGGGCCTGCCACTGGGCCGAAAACGCGCGCTCGATCGTCAGCGGCGCGCCGTCGTTGCCGATCACGGCCCAGCGCTCGATCAGGTCATGGGCAACATGCGTGCGGTAATGCAGCTCGACCCTGAGCGGGTAGTGCGCGTCACGCAGATGCACGACCAGATGCTCGCCATCGACCTCGGCGCGCTCGAAACCC
Source organism: Anaerolineales bacterium UBA6663 (assembly GCA_002455335.1). Taxonomy (GTDB): domain Bacteria; phylum Chloroflexota; class Anaerolineae; order Anaerolineales; family UBA6663; genus UBA6663. Next base: position 6,436 of record DKKP01000347.1, read on the forward strand.
AGCACCAGGTCGCGGACGCCGTCGGCGAAGGTCACGGTCAGGGCCGGCTCGACGTATTTCAGCCCGGTCAGCCCGGCGTACTCCTCGGGCCACATGTGCCCTGGGCCCGTAAACGAGGCATGGAAGATCGAGTCAGGCGGCTCGGGGTAATCGGCCGCGCCGGGCAGGCGCTCGCCCCAATACGCATGCACCAGGGCGCCAGCGGTGTTGAGGCCCAGGACGTACGCGGTGTGTTCGGTCTCCAGGATCCATGTGTTGTCGCGAGCTGAGATCGGCATGCTGCGATGATCGCACAGCGGAGCAGGCGACGCAAGGAGCGAGGGGCGGGGAGCGCGGGGTGCCACGCGCCACGCACGCCGTCCCACGCACTACGGCTTGTACGGCGCGGGGCTGGTCATGGTCGGCACGGGCTCGACCCCGACCGTAATGCCCTGCTCGGCCTGCAGCACCACAAACGTGGTCTGACCCGAGGTGATGTCGACCATGCCGGTCAGTTCGGTGATCGGGCCCTGCTCGACAGGGGCCGGGTTGGTGGCCGTCGGCAGCGGCAACGGGGTGACGACCGGCAGCGCCGCCGCGCCCTCGAGCGGGTCGACGGGGTTGGGCACGATCGGCAGCTCGGTCGGGTCGGGCGAGGTGTACAACACCGGATCGGGCGACGGGATGTCGGCGCCGAGCAGCGCGCGCAGGTAGTAACGCCCGGCGGGTAGATCCGAGATCGCGAAGTTCTCGCGCATCTCGTCGTCGGCGCGCACCACGCGCTCGGCATAGGTGTACACGGTGTACACCCAGTCGCCCTGCTCGTCGTAGATCTCGATCGGGGTGTTGTTGATCGCGCGGCCCTTCTCGTCGACAAGCCGCCCCGTCAGGATGCCCCAACCCGCGTAGGGCGCGATCCAGAGCTCGGGGTTGCGCGTGCTGTAGTAATCGTTACGGCCGACACGCACCTCGAAGTGGACGTGCGGGCCCGTCGAGTTGCCTGTGCTGCCGACCCAGCCGAGCACGTCGCCGGTCTCGACCCGCTGGCCGATATGCCCGATGTTGTGCGCTTCCATGTGCGCGTAGAGCGTGAACACCGGCTGGTTCTCGTAGCCGAAGTCGTGTCGAATCGCGACCGCGATGCCGTACGGATCCTTCTCGTTGGTCGGGTCGAACGTGAACAGGCCCCAGCCCGCCCAAATCACGGTGCCCGGCCCGGCCGCCACGATCGGCGTGCCGGGGGGCGCATCGACATCGATGCCGGCGTGGATGTTCATGGCCCCGAAGTAGGTCGAGCCGTAGCGGTATGTGCCAAGCGGCCAGTTGACGCTGTCGGACGCGATCGGCCGGGCCATCCAGAAGTGATCCTGCGGGCGCGCAGCCAGGGGCACTGGCTCGAGCGGCGGACGCCAGTTGTTCGGCGTCGCGAACGCCACGGGCGACGGGAAGACGAAGCTCTGCGGTTGAACGCGCGGCATCTGCGGCACGACAAGCGCCTGCGGCTGCACGATCGCCTGCGTCGGTTGCGCCGGGGCCGCAAAACCGGCCTGGCTCGGCGCCTGGCTGATCGGCGCTGCGAACGGCGTATACGTCGCCAATGGCATGCTCTGGAGCTGCGCGACCGATGGCCCGCCAAGCGGCACGAAGCCCGCGCCACCTTCGACGGCGCAACCCGTGATCACGGCGGTCGGCAGCAACAGCGCCAGGCTGATGCGCACGAGGCGGTAGAGAGGATGAGCGCTCGTCATGGGGTCACCGTCCCGCTCTCGGGCGTCGCAGTCGCCTCGGGCGTGGCCGTCGGCGTGCGCGTGATGGTCGGCGTGCGTGTGATCGTCGGTGTGCGCGTGATGGTCGGCGTCCGAGTCAGAGTCGGCGTGCGCGTGATCGATGGCGTCAGCGTCGGGCGCAAGGTGTTGGTCGGCTCGACGGTCTCGGTGGCGGTCGGCGTCGGCGAGGGCACGGGCGTGAACGTCGCGTACTGGTCGCCGAGATAGATCTCGCGCATCGCATCCGACCAGCTCAGGCCGCCGCGATGTTCGAAACGCCAGTAGAGGATGCCCTCGAAAAACGAGCGCCAGTTGTTGGCCGCGGGCACGCGCGCCCAACCATAGGCCTCGGCCAGGGCCGTGAAGTCGACGAAATAGCCGGCCGGGATGCCGCTCAGGTATTCGCCGCCGGCGTCGTACGGCTGCGGGCGGCCGGAGTAACGGGCGTTGAAATCCCAGGGCATGACGCGCAGCGGCTCGCCCATCGTGCCGTCTTGCAGATAGGCCCTGACCCACACGCGCCAGTAGGTGCGATAGCCATGGTCCTCGCGGGTGACGACCACCCAGCCGGCCTGGTTGGCGGCCTGGATGACGTCGAAGCCGCGCCCGGCCTTCAGATACGTGTTGGGATCCATCGACGGCGGCGCCGGCGCCCGCGGCGCGAGAAGCATATTGTCGACGGTCTCCAGGAACTTCCAGCCGGCTTTCTGGCCGATGGCGTCCGAAAGGGCCAGGAAGCTCTCGTCGACCTTGTCGGAGAGCCGTGGGTCGGCGGCGCGCACGCCGGGGATCCCGACCAGCGCGACAGTCGGGTCGCCGCTCAACGGCTGGCTGATCGCCACGCGATAGGGCAGCGCATCCGGCGTCTGCGATACGGCAGCGAGGTCGCCGGGCAGCGGCTCGGGCAGGGCCGTCAGCGCCCAGACGGCCGCGTCGATCCGGCCGGCCGTCGGGCGATACAAAATCTGGGCTTCACCCGGGTGGCCGACGGGCGCCCAGGCCAGGGTGTCGGGTCCTTCTTCGCTGTGCAACACAGCCACAAAGCCGTCTTGCGCGCCGGCCCAGCTGGGCGTATCGCCCTGGCCCGCCTCGACGACGGTCGTCGGATCGGCGAGGGCGAGCGTGTAGGTCTGGTTGAGCGGCGAGGCCGAGTCGGTGAAGAGCAGGCGCTGGCCGTCGGGGCTGAAGGCGGGCCACGAGGGGTGACGCGCGCCCTCGCTGGTCAGCTGCACGGCGTCGGTCTCGTAGGGTTTGTCAAGCGAGCGCAGCCAGAGTTCGGGTTTGCCGGTGCGGGTTGAGACGTACGCGATCGTTCGGCCGTCGGGCGACCAGGCGGGCTCGAAGTCGCCGCCGGGGTCGGCCGTCAGGTAGTGGCTCTCGCCGCTGGCGATGTTGAGCAGGCGGATGTCGAGGTTCTCGTCGCGGTATTGCTCGAAGACCAGCCACTGGTCGTCGGGGCTCCACGTCGGATGCCCTTCGTACTCGGGGCCGGTCGTCAGCTGGCGGGTCGCGCCCGTGGTCAGGTCGAGCAATTGCAGGTTCCAGCCGTCCTGACGCCGCGAGGCGTAGGCGATCTGGCGGCCGTCGTGGCTGACTGCGGGATCGCGATCCTCCCAGGGCCCGATGGTGAGCCGGGTGGGGGTTTCGTCGCCGACGCGATAGCTCCACAGGTGGGTGGCGGCCCCGGACCGGAGCGAGAACACGATCAGGCCGGCGGCGACATCGGCGTCGCTCACCGGGGTCTTGCCGCGCGCATCCTGAGCCGCCGCTTCAATAGAAGGAAGCGCAGCCGCTGTGCTTGGCGCGACGGTCACGGGCGCCACGGTCGGCACCTCGGTGAAGATCGCGTCGCTGGGCCAGGGGGCCAGGGTCGGCGCAACGGCGACCGGCNNCCGCCAGCGTCGATGAGACATAAGCCAGGCCAAGCCCAGCCAGCACGCAGACGTTGACGCCGACCAGGCCGATCAGCCAGGGCAGATGCGCCCGCTTGATCGGCAGGCGAACGCCCTCGTCGCGCTTTTCTTGCGGCGGCGTGGGCCTGGGGGCCGGCTTTTCCTGCCGGGGTGGGGGCGTTCGATAAAGACTCATGTCCGAGAGACACTATGTCCGGTGGGCATCATAGCATTAAGACCGAAGCCCCCGATGTTGGGTTATGTTGTGAATGGATGGTTTTTGCGCCATTTTTACCAACCATTTACCAACGATCTGGGCCGTTGGACGGGTCACTGTGAGCGAGGACCCGGTGAGCCCAGGACGGGGCACCGCCCAGGG
>DKKP01000323.1 GCA_002455335.1 Anaerolineales bacterium UBA6663
GACGTCGGATCGAGGTGGTCGCCAACGTCGGCTCGGTGGCCGACGCGCGCGCGGCAGTGGCCGCCGGCGCCGAGGGCGTCGGGCTCTTCCGCACCGAGTTCCTGTTCCTCGACCGCGAGACCGCGCCCACCGAAGACGAGCAAACCGAAGCCTACCGCGCGGTGTGCGCGGCGATGGAAGGTCGATCGGTCATCATCCGCACGCTCGACGTCGGCGGCGATAAGCCACTGGCCTACGTCGACATGGGCGAGGAGGCCAATCCCTTCCTCGGCTGGCGCGCGGTGCGCGTCGGGCTCGATCAGCCCGAGTTCTTCAAGACCCAGTTGCGCGCGATCGCCCGCACAGCGGCCGAATATCCGGTGCGCGTCATGTTCCCCATGATCGCCACCCCCGACGAGTTCTTGCGCGCCAAAGCGCTCCTGGCCGAATCGATCCGCGAGGCCGGCGTCGATGTGACTATCCCGACCGGCATCATGGTCGAGATCCCGTCGGCGGCAGTGCGCGCGCGGCAGTTCGCCGAAGTCGTCGACTTCTTCTCTGTCGGCACGAACGACCTGACCCAGTACACGCTCGCGGCCGAGCGCGGTAACGCGCGTGTCGCGCGACTGGCCGACGCCTTCCAACCAGCTGTGCTCGAGCTGATCGGCCAGACGGCGCGGGCCGCCGCCGAGCGCGGCATCTGGGCCGGCGTGTGCGGCGAACTGGCCGGCGATCCGCTGGCTGTCGAGTTGTTGGTCGGCCTGGGTATCACCGAGCTCAGCATGTCGGCGCCCGCGATCCCGCACGCGAAACAGCTCGTCCGCGCGTTGGCGCTCGCCGAGGCCCGCGACCGCGCCGAACACGTCCTCGGACTGTCGACACCCGAGGCCATCCGCGCACATCTACGGCAGAGCCGCACCCCGCAATGAGGGTTGCGCAGATGCGTCGGCAGGCCGTGGTGACGGCGCGCCGAGCTCGCCCGATTGTTGAGCGATGTCCATGAATGCGTTTTGGACTGATCTCCAGGCGTGGCTGTCCGTGAACGGCCCGCCCTTTCTGCTTTACATCGCCCTGCCCTTCGCCCTGGCGTACGTCATTTCGCTGCTGAGCGGCTGGTTGGCGCGGCGCACCTCGCGGCTCAGCGGGCTGACGCGGCGCAATGGCAAGACCTCGTTCGAGCGCCGCCAGACCGTAGAAGCCCTTGGCTCGAGCGCGATCAGCCTGCTGGCTTTCGTGCTGGCGACGGTCTTCGTGGTCTCACGCTATGTCGCTCCCGACACGTTGCTCTGGGTCGTTGGCCTGTTCTCGGCGGCCTTCGGCTTTGCAGCCCGTCCGGTCGTCAGCGACTGGATGGCAGGCCTGAGCTTCATCTTTCGCGACACCTTTGATGTCGGCGACAAGGTCGAGTTCATGATCCTGGGCGCCAGCGTGCCGATCGAGGGCGTGATCGAGCGGATCAACGTCAGCGACTGCGTTTTGCGTGCCCCGACCGGCGAGCAGTTCACGGTGCCTAATGGCGAAATCCGTGTCGTTCGCAACTTCACGCGGGGCGCGTTCTCGGGCGTTCGCCTGAAACTGATTTACCCCGCCGCCGACCTGCCCCGCATCCTTCCAGCGCTCGAGGCGGCTGCGGCCGAGGCGCCCACACTCCTGCCGGATCTGCTCGAGCCATGGCGCTTGATCGCAACCGACGCCCCGGTCAGCGACCAGGTCGAGATCCTGTTGATCGCGCGCTCACGCCATGGCGAAGGCGCACAGCTCAAGCTCGACATCCTCAAACTGCTTCAAGAACGGCTCTCGGATCTCCATGCATCTTCTCCTCACTAACGACGACGGCGTATCGGCTCCCGGCCTGCTCGCACTTTGGCGCAGCCTGAGCGAGCTCGGCCACACGATCACGGTCGTCGCGCCGGCCAACAACATGTCGGCGGTCGGCCATCGCAAGACGCTGCACAAACCGCTACGGATCGATCCGGCCACGCTGGCCGACGGCGTCACCCAGGCCTGGGCCTGCTCGGGCGCGCCCGCCGACGCCGTTGCGCTGGCGCTGAAAGGCTTCCTGCAGGCGAAGGTCGACCTTGTGGTCTCGGGCATCAACTCCAACTTCAACCTGGCGCAGGACATGACCTACTCGGGCACTGTGACGGCCGCCATGGAGGGCGTGATCGTGGGCGTGCCGGCGCTCGCCGTCTCGACATCGGCCCGCGCGCTTGTTGAGTACGCGCCGGCGGCGTCTTGGGCGCGGCATGTGGTCGCGCGCATCCTTGAGCGCGGGCTCCCGGCCGGCCTCCTGCTCAACCTCAACGTCCCACGCGACGCCCAGGGCCTCGTCATCACGCGCCAGGGCCGCCGGATCTATCACGACGTGATCGTCGTCCGCCAGGACCCGCGCGGCCGCCCTTACTACTGGATCGGCGGTGACGAGCCGACCGGCGAGGCCATCGAGGGCACAGACGTCTGGGCCGTTACCCATGGCCAGGCCTCGCTCACCCCGCTCGATCTGGATCTGACGGCCCACCATGCGCTGACCGAATTGCAGGCCTTTGCAGACGTAGCGTAGTCGATCGACCACCTGCGACGACAACCCGATACGCCAGAACAACTGGCGCTTGAAAGCCCGGCTGGACCAGCGATTCTGGGATTAGACGATCCTCAACGAATTCATGCCCCACTCAGGTGAAGTGCTCGTTTGCCGCGGCCTCCGCGCCAAGACGTTAAGCCACGACTAACCATGGCTGAAGCGGCTTGAGGGGTCGATAAGCATACGACGTTTCGCCGTTGCTCGGTGATAAACACTCCTTGCGAGTAAGCGCCAAAGCCGTGGTATCCGACTCGCACACACAAGGAGAAAAGAGAATGAAAACCCGGTACCTTGCCCTGTCTGCATTTGTCGCCGGCGCCCTGGCGTTGGCGGCCTGCGCTCCGGCGGCGACCCCTGCGCCGACCGCGGTTCCAACCGCGATGATTGAGGAGCCCACCCCGGCGCCGACCGAGATGCCTGAACTGTCCGATATCGTTGACACGGCCATCGCCGATGGTCGCTTCACAACCCTGGTAGCCGCTGTGACAGCCGCCGAGTTGGTCGACACCCTCAAGGGGCCGGGCCCGTTCACGGTGTTCGCCCCGACCGATGACGCCTTTGCTGCCCTGCCGGAGGGCACACTTGATGAACTGCTCCTCCCCGAGAATAAGCAGGCTTTGACCGATATCCTGCTCTATCACGTCGTTGCCGGCAACGTATTGGCGGCCGATGTCGTCGGGCTGAATGAAGCCGAGACCGTGCTGGGCGAGACGGTATCGATCCGGGTTGATGGCGACAACGTCTTCATCAACGAGTCCAGGGTGATCATCACCGACATCATGACCAGCAATGGCGTGATCCACGTGATCGACGCGGTCCTTCTGCCCGCGAGCGACATGGCCGAGGAGCCGACCCAGAACATCGTCGAGATCGCGGCGGCTGATGGCCGGTTCACGACCCTGGTGGCTGCGGTTCAGGCGGCCGGATTGGCTGAGACCCTGTCGGGCGAGGGGCCGTTTACGGTCTTTGCGCCAACCGACGATGCCTTTGCCGCGCTGCCGGCCGGCACCCTTGACGATCTGCTGTTGCCCGAGAACCAGCAGGCTCTGGCGGACATCCTCCTCTATCACGTCGTGCCAGGCGCCGTGACTGCAGAGCAGGTGGTGACGCTGACAGGGGCTGAGACCGCACTGGCCGGGAAGTCGGTGACGGTGCGCGTCGAAGACGGCAACGTCTTCATCAATGACGCACAGGTGATCATCACCGACATCATGGCCACCAACGGCGTCATCCACGTGATCGATGCCGTTCTGCTGCCCCCGAGCGAATAGGCCCTTGACGAAATCTGACGCGCGGCCTGGCCAGGAAAACACCCGGGCCAGGCCGCGCAGCCCCAAGGAAAGGAGATCATTGGCCTTGAGCTCCTGACCCTGGCGTGAACGCTGGATCGGCCGAGAGATGCTTGAAGACACCGACGCCTGGGCCGCCTAAGCGGCCGGGCAGGCAGCTCGGTGCAATCGTATTTCCCCGAGGAAATCAATCAAACTTAAACTGTACAAGGCTTGTCCGATCGCCGGCCCTGCGTTATAGTCACGCCGTCTGTAGCCGGGGGACGGCAGGGCTTTATACATTCAAGGAGATCCCAACATGCTCGAAGAATTCCGCAAATTCGTCATGCGCGGCAACGTGCTTGACCTGGCCGTCGGCGTGATCATCGGCGGCGCGTTCGGCGCGATCGTGAGCTCGTTCGTCGGCGACATCGTCATGCCCTTGATCGGGCTGCTCCTCGGCGGCCTCTCGTTCGAGAACTACTTCATCCCGCTGAGCTCGGCTGTCACGGCCACTACGCTCGCGGCCGCACGCGAGCAAGGCGCCGTGCTGGCCTGGGGCAACTTCCTGACCCTGATCATCAATTTCCTGATCATCGCCTTCGTCATTTTCCAGATCGTTCAGATCGCCAACAAGCTCAACCCGCCGCCGCCGCCGCCCGCACCCGCCGGCCCGACCGCGGACCAGAAGCTGTTGACCGAGATCCGCGACCTCCTCGCCAAGGGCAAGTAGGTAACGCGCCCCCCCAAAAACAGACAGGCCCCGGCCGCACGCCGGGGCCTTTTTTTGTGCTTTGCCGGCTTGATCCGGCACGAGGATTGCACGCCTTTTTCACGGCCTGGGCGCTTGCGATCGGGGCCGGCTTGTTGGACACTTGCTCAGGCGCGCAAGGAGGCGGGCCAGGCCGGCCAGGAAGCGCAGCGGGAGGAGAGCATGCAAAGAAAATCGATTTGGGCAGGGATGCTCATTGCGGCGCTTGTGATCAGCGCGTGTACGCCCTCGGGTGAGACGCCCGTTGAGACAACCCCAGAGCCCGAAGCAACGACCAGCCCTACCCCAGCCCGAACGCCCATCCCGACCCTGCCAGGCCAGCCCGTCGGGTTACTCGAAACGCTCGAGACCGATGCGCGGTTCCACACCCTGGTCAGCCTGATCGAGGCCGTCGGCTTTGGCGACACGCTTGACGACGAGGGCGAGTTCACGCTCTTCGCCCCAAACGATGCTGCCTTCGCCGCCCTACCGGCCGGCACGGTCGAACACCTGCTCCAACCCGAAAATGCCCAGGAGGCCGCCGACCTGCTCCGCTACCACCTGGTGCACCAGACCCTTGGCGCAAACGCCCTGGGCGAGCTGAGCGAGGTCGAAAGCACATTCCCAGGGCATCGTCTTCTCCTGCGGCGACGCGGCGACGAACTGCTGGTCAACAATATCCGGGTGCTGATCGGCGACATCCGCGCTACGAACGGCGTGATCCATATGCTCGAATACGTCTTGCAGCCGGCGCCGCACGACCCCTGAACGCCTTTCGACCGCAAGATGCACACAGGCCCGGCGAATTCGCCGGGCCTGTGTGCATCTTGCGGTGCAAAGCGTCGGGTTACTTGCCCAGATGCATCGGCATCACGATGTAGAGGTAATCGTCGCGCCCGACAGGCTTGATCACGCCCGGGCTCGTCGCGCCGGCCGTCTCAAGCGCCACGTTCGGCGTGTCGATGATGCCCAGGACGTCGACCAGGTACTTGACGTTGAACGCGATCTCGACCGCATCGCCCTCGATCGTGGCATCCAGGTCGGCGACGTTGTCGCCCGTCTCGGCGGCGGTGGCCGAGATCGTCACGTGGCCGGGCGTCAACTCCTCGCCGGGCTTGATCTTCAGCCGCGTGGTGTGCGCGGCCTCACGCGCGATGATGTCCGACGAGCGACAGGCCTTGCGGAACTCGTCGGTGCCGACCACCGTGCGCGTCCGGTACGACTTGGGGATGATCCCCTGATAGACCGGGAAGGCGCCTTCGATCAACTGCGCGACAAGCTCAACCGTGCCGTTGTGGAAGATCACCTGGCCGCGCCCAGGCGGCAACTGCATGTACACAGGCTGCTCGGGGTCGATGATGCGCGCCAACTCGGCCAGCGCCCGCGCCGGGATCACGGCCGTGATCGGGTCAACCACCGGGCTCGAGAGATAGGCCGTGCGCTCGGCGACGCGGAAGCCGTCCGAGGCCGCCAGCACAAACCGGTTGCCCTCGAGCCGCGCCAGCACGCCGGTCAATACAGGCCGGGTCTCGTCGGTGGCGGCGGCGAAGATCACGGATTGGATCATCGAGCGCAGGTCTTCGACGTTGAGCTGGATCGACTTGTCCAGATCGGCGGGCGGGATGGACGGGAACTCCTGGGCGTCGATGCCCTTGATGCTCGCCTTGATCCGGCCGCAATTGAGGTTGACGGTCTGCGTCCGCGCGGTCAGCGCCAGGCTGACTGGCTCGCCGGGCAGCGTGTTAACGAGGTCGACCAGGGTCTTGGCCGGCAGGGTCACCGAGCCCTCGTCCTCGATCTTGGCCCCGATCCAGCAGGTGACGGCCAGCTCGAGGTTCGTGGCCGAGAGCCTGATCTGCGCGTTATCGGTGGCGAGCAGGATGTTGCCGAGCACCGGGAGCGTGCTGCGCGCCGAGACCGCGCGCGAAACGATTCCCAGGCCCTTCGAGAGATTGTCTTGCAGGCACGTGAACTTCATCGCTTGTGTCTGTTCAGAAGGTGTGTGAGTTTGGGGCGGCGTCCCCAATGCTCGGCGAGTATACAACGAAACAAAATAGGCGTCAGGTTTCAGGCGTCGGGCGTCAGTCATCGGCGGTCAACCCATACGACGCACTATTTGCGGTGGCGTGAACTGAAAGCTGATCGCTATTGGTTGACCGCCAACCGCCAGACGCCTCACACAAAATGCGCCAGCGCCCTGTCGCCATCCATCAGAATCTGCACGCTCTGACCCTGGCGCGCCTGCGCGACCCTGATCAGCTTCAACCCGAGCATCCCCGCCGCCGCCGCATCGGCCGGCAATTCGTCACCCAACGCGTCGGGCGCCGTTTCGAGGAAGTCGAGGTGTAGCGAATCGCTGTTCTGCCCCGGCGCAACAGCCAACGCAAAGATGTTCGACTCGACAAGGTCCTGGAAGAAGTGCGTGCCATACGACGGGTCTGGCAGGCCGTCGGAAGGGCCGCCGGCGACCTCGACCAGCGCGCGCGCGTTGAAGATGTCGGCATACGACACCGGTACGCCAAGCTCGATGTTCGACGAGCCCCAGCGTCCCGGGCCGATCAGGACGAAATCCTGGCCCTCGAGTTTCTTGTTCAGCCGCCCGATCAGGCGCGCCACATCGGCCCGCGCCCGTGGCTGGAGCGTCCGGTAGATCTCGGGCTTCACGTACACCACCCAGGCCACGCCGTCGATCCTGCCGCGCGGCACCATCCGGCCCGAAGTGAAGAGCCGGTCCTCGGCAGGCACATCCGGGATCGCCGGCACCTCGCCGCCACGGACCAGGCTCTGCGGCCGGCACTGCAGCACATGGAAGATCGGCGTCAATTTGCCGCCCGGCCCGGGCCGCAAGCTCGCCGTGAACTCGACATCCACAGGGAAACCGTAGTGCTTCTCGAGACGCTGTAGGATCGAGCGCATCCCGGCAGCAAAATCCGTGCGTGCGAGCAACGCGTCGAAGGTCAACACCAACCTGTCGCGCGCGACCCGCGGCCCAAGGCTGCGGATCGGGTTCAGGCCGTCCTCCTCGCGCACGGAGGCCAGATAGCGCAGCGGCGCATAGTCGTCGCCGAACAACTCGCCGGCCGTCAAGGTCGCGATTTGATTGCGCTCGAGATCGATGGCATCGATCAGGTGCTGGGCATAGTGCGTCATCGCCTCAGGCGTGGTCTCGGGCCGCAGCGTCGGGTGGCTGAGATAGACCAGCCGCGGATAGTCCTCGCCGACCCGGTTCACCGCACGGGTGCCGAGGCCGGTCACAAGCCGCAAGAAACCGTCTTCGCGCTTGAGCCGTGAGTTCCAGAGCACGGGCGCCTGGCTGAAAGCCACACCCGCCAACGTGGGGAAGAAGTACTGGCGATAGCGTTCGCCCTGGACCTCTTGCAACAGGATCGCCATGCGCTCGTCATAGTCGATCAGGTTCATGCGCCGCCTGTAGATCAAGGCGTCCGGGCTGTAGACGCTCGCATAGATCCGACGGATCGCGCGGGTCAGGTCGCGCAGATTCTCCTTGTCGTTGCCCTGGTTGGGACAGAAATAGCTGTCGTATTTCCCGGCGAACGAGGTGCCGAAGTTGTCTTCGAGCAGGCTCGACGACCTGACGATCACGGGCCGATCGCCGACCTCGCGCAGGATCTCACGCAGTTGGTCAGCGATCTCCTCCGGGAAGCGTCCCTGCTCGTACTCGGCCAGGATCATCGGGTAATCGGCCCGGATCTGATCGATCGGCTTGTACTTCTGGTTGATGTACTCGACCTTGTTGAGCGCCAGGTATTCGTAGAAGACGTCGGCGGCGATGAAGTATGAGCGCGGCATCGCCACCCGACCCTGCAGGTCGACCCCGTCGGCCTCGACCGACCGTGTCTGTAAGATCTTCCAGGCCAACAGCATGCCGGCCGCCTTCCCACCGACCTTGCCGTTGCCGATCCGGCGCTGCAAGATGTAGCGGAAGTCGTCGACATCCAGCCACTTCTTGGCCCGGCCGATAAAACTGAGCTGATCACTGATCAGCGACTTGATCAACACGACGCGCATCTCTTCGATGTGATGCGCGACGCGCTCGCGCTCGGGCGCCGGGAGCGCCTCGTATTGCTCGATCTTGCGGATGAGCAGGTCGGTCGGCGCCAATTCGGGGTTGAACGTCAGCGTGATCTCATCGAAGCTGGTCAGCGGCTCGGTCGAACGCCCACGCCGCGCGGCAAGCAGGTCCTCGACGATGCGGTGAAAGAGCTCGAGCGGCAAGTTATAGGCAAAGTAGAAGTCGATCAGGTGGTCGCGGGTCTGCTGCATCCGCAGTTCCCAGGATGCCGAATCCTCTTCGCCAAACGGGTCGATCAGGCCCTCGCGGTGCTGCGAGAGCACGGCCTTCTCCTTGGCTTCC
>DKKP01000180.1 GCA_002455335.1 Anaerolineales bacterium UBA6663
AGCAGGTGCTCTTCTTGGGGTTCAATCACAACCGTCGACCCTGGGCCACGCCGGCCTGCCGCCAGGCCGTGGCCATCGGGCTCGACCGGGCAGCGCTGGCTCAGGCCGCCGGGGGCTCGCAGACGCCGAGGGCGGGGTTCGTGAGCGCTGCCGAACCGCCGACCCCCGATGTGACCCGCGCGCAGGCCCTGTGGGCCGAATGCGTGGCCCAGCAGGATGCGCCGATCGCCACGCCGATCGCGCTCTATGCGCCGCCCATCCCTCGACCCTATCTGGCCGACCCGCAGACGTTCGGCCAGGTGCTGCAGGCCCAACTGACGACCATCGGGATCGCGACCGTCGTGGTGCAAAGCGACTGGTCGACCGCCTGGCTACCCGATGTTCAGGCCGGCCGCGCCGACCTCTTCGTCCTGGGAGCGAGCGACCTCAACGGCGATGCAACCACCCTGCTCTGTCCGCTGTTCTGCGGCGAGAACGCGGCCTTCAACACAAGCCGCGACGGTCTGGCCAGCGCGCCGGATGACGAACTGGCCGCGCTTCTCGCTCAGGCGCGAGCCCTGCCTGACGTCGCGCAGCGAGCGGCCCTGGTAACTCAGGCCGACGCCCTGATCAGCGAGCGCTCCCCCGCGATCGCGCTGGCGAGCCCGGTCGAGACCTGGGCGATCGCGAGCGATTGGCAGGGCGAAGCCCTCGGTCAACTCGAGGCCCTGTTCACACACATGACGCCGGTCGAGCCCTGAGAGGCTCAGCGGCCCAGATCACGATTGACGCGGATCGCCTCGATCGCGTCGTANNCGGATCGCCTCGATCGCGTCGTAGCTGTGGTCAGGCGTCGGCAGCGGGTTGATCAGGCGCTCGGCCCGGATCGCCTCGATCGCGTCGTAGCTATGGTCGCCCTGAACGACAAGGCGCTCGGCCCGCATGGCCTCGATGGCGTCGTAGCTGTGATCGGGCGTGGGCAGCGGGTTGATCAGGCGTTCGGCCCGGATCGCCTCGATCGCGTCATAGGCGTGCAGCATCGGATCGGCGCTGCCTGGCTCGACGCGTTCAGGCGCTGTCACGCGTATCGGGACCGTCTGGATCAGGGCGCTCCCGGCGATGATCAGGGCTCCCACGAGCAGTATCAAAAGAAACTCGAACAGCAGCTTGTGTGAGGCCACCCAATCCCAGCCTGGGTGGTGCACACCGCCGCCATGCGGTGTGCTGAGCACCGGGTTGTGCTCGACGTGGAAGAGATGACGCCGTCGCATGGTTGACTCCTTTCACGTGCCGAAGCCAGTGCACGACCATCGATTTCCCACGCATGGCCAGACGCTGCACGCCGGCCACCTCTCAGACTAGCACGTTGCGCATCGACAGGACAGTGGCATTGCGCGTCTGCGGAACAGCCGACCGGCGCGCACGCCCACCTGGCGCGTGGGCAAGCACGCATGGATGGGCAAGCCGGCTGAGGGTCTCCACTCGCAAGATTCGCGGACAGAATCAAGAGCTGGAGACGCCCGACGCTTAGGACCCCGGTTGCCCGTGCATACCCAGGCGCGCGCCGGATCAGTCAAGCGCCTCTGGAGCCAACGGCGACCCTTCGGCGCCGAGGAAGGGGCACCTTATCTTCGTTTCCGCTGGCCGCCCTTACAAATCGGACAGGGGCTATCCGACTTGACGCCAACAGAGACCGGCCCTAAATTTACCTATGTAAATATCGTCATTTATCAAGGTAAACAATGGATCAAACGCTTTCGATATTCCTGCTTGCTTTGGGCACAGCCCTGGCCACCGGCCTCGGCGCGCTACCCTTTTTGTGGATGCGCAACCCATCGCCGCGCTGGATCGGGGTGGCCAACGCCCTCGCCGCGGGCCTGATGATCGGCGCGAGCGTTTCGTTGGTGCTCGAAGGCCAGCACTCCAGTCTGCCGGCAACGCTGATCGGTGTCGGGCTTGGCATGGCCTTCATCCTGATCACGCGCAAGGTCCTGCCCGATCACGACGAACTCTCCATCGGCGGCATGAAGGGCCTCAGCGCCCGGCGTGCGCTGCTGCTCTTCCTGGTCATGACCATCCACTCCTTCGCCGAGGGCGTTGGCGTCGGCGTGGCGTTTGGCGGCGGTCAGGCGATCGGCCTGATGATCGCGATCGCCATCGCCGTGCACAACATCCCCGAGGGCCTGGCGATCAGCCTGACGATGGTGCCGCGTGGCACGCCGGTCTGGAAGGCCGCGCTCTACAGCATCGCCTCGAGCCTGCCTCAGCCGTTGATGGCCGTGCCGGCGTACTGGTTCGTCGAGCAGTTCCGCCCGGCGCTGCCCGTCGGGCTGGGGTTCGCCGCCGGGGCCATGATCTGGATGGTCTTCAGTGAACTGCTCCCCGAATCGCTCAAAGAGAGCCACAACGCGCGTCTCACGTATGGCGTGACGACTCTGGCGACGTTCGCGATGCTCGCTTTCACCTTCATGCTTTAGGCTATACCACGACGCGACACCAAACGGGCTCGACCGGCAAGATCGGTCGAGCCCGTTTGGTGTCGCGCACCCGAGCCCGACGCTCAGCGGGCGGATTCGTTGTCGAACGTGCCGATCCGCACGCCGATATCGGAGACCAGGTCCGTGACCGTAAGCGTCAGGCGGCCCTGGGCATCCACGGTCTTCATCTCCTCGCGCGCCACACCCACCTGACAGGTCGGCGGCTGGCCCGAGCACAGATCCCACCACGCGACGGGCAGCCGCGCGCCGGCCGGCAGATCGTGGATCACCAGGGTGGCCGTGATCGGCTGCTGCGACGCGCCGTTGACGACGGCCTTCCAGGTATGCGCCGCGTGATCGATCCACAACACGGCGCGGCCGGCCTCCATTTGGACCTGGCCAACGACCCGCAGCGCCGAGTCTGAGGGTTCCACCTGCGCACCGCGCCAGCTGCCCGCGTTGAGCCTCACATCTGCGATAAAGGCTTGATAGCGGCCAAAGAGCGGATACAGATCGTTCTGCTCGATCAGGTCTGAAAACCAGAACAGTTCGTGCAAGGCGCCTGGCGCAAGCTGCGCGAACAGTTGCTTGTGCAGCCAGACGCCATTGACGTCACGCGCCAGCGCCGGATCGAGCTCCTGTTCGCTGCCGGGTTGTGTCAACCCGCTCTCGCCCCGCATCACGGGTATCGAGAGACCGGCGTCTGCTGCAGCCGCGCTATGGGCAAGATGGAAGAACGCCGAGTCGTCCCGCATCAGCGCCAGATAGCAATCGCGCTCGTCGCCGCAGCGTCGCACCAGATCCGGGTCGCTGAAGTCGCCTGGCTGTAGAAAAGATGTGTCGACGTAAGCGTGGAAGTCGGCGTAGTCGAGCTCGGCGTATTGCGGCAGGCCCCAGAACTCGGCAACCGGGAACGAGTGCCAGAACGACGTCGTGACCAGATGGCGATTGGGATCGGCCGTATGCACCGCGCGCGCAAACGCGTTAGCAAGGTCGTAGTGGTTGCCATTGAACGGATCGCCCTCGTTGAGCAGTTCCCACGAATGCACGGCTGTCGAGTAGCCCCAGCGCGCCGTGAGGTAACGCCAGAAGTACGCCTGCAGTCGGCGCACCTTGGTCTCTTGCCCGGGCCAGCCGTAGAAGTTGGCATCATCGCGCTCGTCCGCGATCGAGCCGTCGGCGCGGATGAGCCCGAGGAGCGGATCCTGCTTTTCGAGCACGACAAGCTTGAGCGTCAGGCTATGGGCTGCAGCACGCTCGAGGATGACATCCCAGCGCCAGGCGGCCGCGGGGTCGAAGCTCAGGTGAGTGTTGAGGTTGCCGTGCGCCAGGTGGTTGGGGCCATCCACGCGATCGCTGATGTGCACCGAATCGATATAGGCGGCGCCCGACGCGGCGTTCTCGAGCGCGAGCGTCAGGAACACGCTGCCATCGAGCACGACATCCTCTGGAAGTGTGAAGGATGCCGTGTACGTGGCCCAATCGCCGTCGCCCGACCAGTGAGGCGTGAGATACCGGCCTGACGCGTCGAAACCCGCGCACTGCTCCATCGGCCAGAACCCGAGATGCGCAGCGAGCCCAAAGGGTTGGGCCGGATCGCGCGGCGAGGTGACATCGACCAGCCGGGCGTGGATGGTGATGTCGTAGGCGCGCGCGCCGAAGAACACGGGGCGAGGCGCCTCGCCAAACCCCTGAAAGATGCACGGAGAGGTGGCCTCAGCGGAAAGCCGGGCAGAGACATCCTCGCCAGGCGCCGCCTGATCCCAATCCAACTCGGCGTTCGTCCAGGCCGCCCACTGGTCGAGCCCGCGGCTAAAGACGCCTGTCGCGCTCAACCACGAACGAACAACAGTGACGCCACCGGCGCTGAAACGGGCAAAGGACTCGTCCACCCGTGTGTCGGCGCCGAGGCCGGCCTGAAAACCAGCCACGACGAATGGCGTTCCGTCGGAGTACTCGAAGTATCGCGGGTCGGAGTCGCTGACACGGACGAACCCATGTTGACCGTCTCGCTGCGGCCCGGCTGTGAAGGCGAGGCTTTCCGATTCGACCCAGGTCGTGCATGGCGCAACGCCAATCGCGCAGACCGACGCATCCTGCAATCGAAGACGCACCTGCCAACGACCGGGCGCAGTCGGCGCGAAGCGCACGCGCCAATCGGGCTCGCCGACGGGGTACAGGGCTTCGACGCCGCTGTCGTCGATATACGTCTCATAGGCCTGGTAGCGAAAGGCGGGCTGGACGATGGCGCGGCCCCAATCGCTTTCACCGGGTGGCAGGAACAGGCCCTCCACCGTGATCCCGACTCGGCCCTGCAGCCCGGGAGGTGGTTTGGGATCGTACGGGAAATCGGGCCGCGTCGCCGGCGACCCAAGCACGTTGAAAGCGAGCTCGACCCTGTCGTAGATCGAAACCTCGTCGATCGACAAAACCGGGCGGGTCAAAGCTGTGCGAAGATCGCCTGGGACTTGCCCCAAAGGTTCTGCGGCGCCGGCGGCCGTGGGCAGGTCGGAAGGAGTGGGTGCAACCGATGGCGCCGTCAGTTGCGTCGACTGAAGCGCAGGCGATGGAACGGCGTTGGAGGTTGCGGGCGTCGACGCGGGTGGTCGTACGGTGCAGGCCAGGAGCATCAGGCCGCCGAACAGCAGCCCGGCGCCCGACGACCACCGCCTGCTGGCGGCGCGCTGCCGCCGATGCGCCGCTATACTCCCCGACTGCGCCATCGCGCTCAGGTCGTGGCCCGCTTCTTCGCGCGGCGGCCGACCAGCCGCTCCTCGCCGCGCAGCAGCCTCCGGAAGTTTGGTCGCAGCGCCCAGGCGAGCAGCACGATCGAGCCAATGCCATAGACGACGAAGATCGGGTCGAAGGCGCCCGGCAGCACCACCCAGGCCAAAATGGCGAACGCGACAGCCGTGGTAATGGCCACCGCGATCGTCGCAACTGAGGCATAGCCGATGAAGTAAAGGATCACGGCGCCCAAGGCGATCAGGATCGGCCCGATCCAGGGCCAGAACGCCAGAGCAGCGCCAGCGCACGTGGCCCCGCCTGCCCCGCCCTTGAAGTTCAACCAGATCGGATAGTTGTGCCCGATGATGGCGGCCAAACCCGCCAGCACCATGGCCCAGGGCACGAGCGCGGGATCGACAAGGCTTTGTGCAAGAAACACGGCCAGCGTGCCCTTGAAGATGTCCGAGAGCGCGGTCAGCAAACCAACCCAGAACCCGGCAGCGCGCATGGCGTTCGTGCCGCCCGTCCGGCCGCTCCCGACGGCGCGCACATCCTGGCCGGTGAACAGCCGAACCCAGACCAGGCCCGAAGGGAAAGAGCCCACCAGGTAACCGAGCAACGTGGTCAAGATGATCATTGGAAATACTCTTGAGGAACGGACATCGTGGTGATCCCCATTGTCGACGGTAAACGGCCGGACGTGAAATGAGCGCTGGCTAAGGACTCGGCCGTCGCAAACCACCCAATCGTTTGCAATGACGCAGATCAGGCCTTTCGCATGTCCAACCAGTCGATCTCAACTTCGCTTGCGCCCTCGGGCGACAACAGAAAAGCCCTTCCCAGCCAGGAAGTTCCACCGGGCCATCGTGAACAGATCACGTAAGGGACGGGATAGCTGGCCTCGTCGACGTCCGTTGCAGAAGGAATAGGCGGGCCATTCGGGTGCGAGTGGTAGATGGCCACGATCTCGCGTCCTGCCTTTTCGATCGCGGTCATCGCTCGGATCTGGGCAGCCGGTTCCATCCGGTAAGCAGTCGGGCTGCGGAGCTCATTCGGGACGGGATACACAGCCTCGACCCGATCTGCGCAGCCTGCCAGAAAGCCACAGGCCTCCTCGGGCAATGCGCGCTCAAGAGCGCCGAGCACATCGGCCCAAAGATTGACGGGAAAGCCGAGCGACATTGCGCACATTATAGGGGCCTCGTAATCGCTCGCCAACCCCTCAGCCTGGATTTATCTCGCCCGCTATAATCAGGCCAAAAGAACGAGAAAAAGGATCTACTTCATGTCGATTTCATCCCGCCGGCCCCGACGTGGCCCGGCTCCCGGCATGCCGGAACGCCGCTTCCCGCTCACCCTGGTGATCTTGAGCGGCGGCGTGATCGCACTGGTCGCCATCCTTGGCGTGGCGATCTACAACACAACCCAGGACCGGGCCATTGCGACAACCGCCATCGAGGGCGTGAAGGTTTTCCCGGGCCTCGACCGCGGCCATCAAGATGGCGCAGTGGCATACGAACAAACGCCCCCGGTTGGCGGCCCGCACAACGCGGCCTGGCTCAACTGCGGCATCTACGAAGAGCCCGTGGCGAGTGAGTATGCCGTCCACTCGCTCGAGCACGGAGCGGTGTGGGTCACCTATCGCCCCGACCTCCCCGCCGAACAGGTCGAATTGCTTCGTCGACAGGTGCGCGGAAACGGCTACGTCGTACTCTCGCCGTATCCCGATTTGCCATCCCCTGTGGTCGCCTCAGCCTGGGGCATTCAGCTTTCGCTCGAAGAGGCCGGTGACCCGCGGCTCAACGCCTTCATGCGTAAGTATCAGCAGGGCCCACAGACCCCCGAGCTCGGCGCGGCCTGCACTCAGGGCGTCGGCACGCCCAGCCAGCGATGACCACCATGGAGACCACGCCAAACAACGCGCCGGAGCGCGGCGGTATCACCAACATCCTGGTCATCGTCCTTGTGGCGTTGAGCGTGGCGCTTGGCGCGCTCTGGTGGTTGACGCAGCCGCCACAAGAGGGCGACCCCGCCGTGACTTTCTCCCGGGATATGTCCTATCACCACCAGCAAGCCGTCGAGATGGCGTTGCTGCTCCGCGACCGGACCGATGACCCTGAGCTGCGTCTGATCTTGATCGACATGGCG
The DNA here is from genome assembly GCA_002455335.1 of Anaerolineales bacterium UBA6663. Classification (GTDB taxonomy): domain Bacteria; phylum Chloroflexota; class Anaerolineae; order Anaerolineales; family UBA6663; genus UBA6663. Next base: position 7,332 of record DKKP01000180.1, read on the forward strand.
CTCACCCAGCAGGCCCAGATCGGGCAAATGTCGGGCTGGCTCGAGGCCTGGGGACTGCCGATCACCGGGCCGCAACCGCCGATGACCGGTCAAATGACGCACGGCGGCGAAACGATGGCGATGACCCCGGAGATGATGGGCATCCAGCCACAGAGCGAGGTCAACAAGCTAACCACCCTGCCCGTTTCTGAAGCTGAGGTGCTCTTCTTGCAGCTGATGATCCGCCACCATCGGGGCGCGATCCTCATGGCTGAGTCGACGCTCAGCCAGACTCAGCGCGCCCCTGTGACACGTCTGGCTCAATCGATCATCGCCGGACAGGAATCCGAGATCGCACTGATGCAGAAGCTCCTGGCCGACCGCGGCGCTCAGGAACTTCCTTGATCCTGTCAGGACGTTATCCGCGGAGATGCGAAGGGCGAGACGATCCTCACTATGGGATAGTCTCGCCCTTCGCATCTTCACGGTTACAGATCGGCCGTCTCGAGCCCAGCGGGCGCGACCTCGGCTTCGGGCGAGCGCCTCGCCGCCACGAGGTAGAACGGCACAGCCGGCGCAAGTAGAACGGCTGCCACAAGCAAGGCCGTGCGCAGGCCAAACGTTGAACCGATCCACCCCACACCTGGCCCACCGGCCATCTCGCCAAACGCATGGGCCTGCCCGACAAATGACAGCGCAGTGGCACGCGTCTCGGGCTTCGTATTCTGTACCAGCCACGCCTGAACCAGCGGGTCACCGAGCCCGAAAGCCACGGTCCGCAGCAACAACGCCCCGGCGGCCGCCCAGAAATTGCCGGCGACGGCGAACAGCGCGACGGCCACGACCGTCAGGCCATCAAAGGCCAGCAGCCCATACGCGACTGTGGTCGGTCGCTGTGTGAGCCGCTCGAGGCGCGGCCGGAGCGGCTCGACCACGACGATCGTGAGCAGCGCTCCGGCGATCCGCAGCGCCGCAAACCAGTACCCGGCCGACAGCCCGCCCAGAGCCGGGAAGGTGAAGTTCGTCAGGAGGTGCGCGTCGCCGAGCCGATCNNTCAGAGCCGATCGACGCCCTCCGCCGAGGCGCCCATAAACACCTCAAGCCCGCAGAGCATCAAAAGCAGGGGCGCCGCGCGCACGGCGGCTGCGCCGAGGCGAAGGCCGCGCCAGGTTCGCGTCCAGGGTGCTTCGCCACCTGGGCCGTGCGGCTTGAAGCCGCGCTCGGGCATGCCCATCGCCAGCACGCCGGCCAGGCCGACCAGTAGCAGGCCG
>DKKP01000232.1 GCA_002455335.1 Anaerolineales bacterium UBA6663
CGGTGAGGCCGGGGCTCTGCCCCGGCCTCACCGCATCCCCTTCGCGCGCGTTCATTAGCTCGCTTTGCGGGCCGCGAGTGTGCGCTGCATCTGCTCGAGGTGATCGAGCCCGTGTTTGGCGTAGGTCTGGAGCATGTCGTCGAGGCTGTGAACCCCGCTGACCGGGTGGATCAGGGTCCGCGACCAGGCCTCGGCCGGCAGCGTCTCGAAGAACTCGGCCCAGCGGGCGTGCAGGGCGGTGAGCAGCGTGAGCGAGTGCGCGACATTGGCGTTGCGCGCATCAGGAAGCTCGGCCCAGGCATCTTGATCGTACGGCCGGATCGTGGGCTCATCCTCGGTAACCGCAAGCTTACAGCGTAAGTACGAGTTCAGATGCGAGTCGGCCAGGTGGTGCACGTTTTGCGCGACCGACCATTCGCCTTTGAGATAGGGCGTGATCAGCTGTTCGGGCGTCAGCGCGCAGACCTGGGCCGCGACGTGCGCGGGCAGCTGGCGGATGTGCGCGATGTACACGGCGCGTTGGGCGGATGTGAGCATGCGTCCTCCTTGATATGCGCACGGCCGGTCGGGGCCGTTCTGTCGCGGTCTGCAATCCCCCACCAGTCCGGCGACATTCAGAGCCGGCCGGCGGCCTTGTCTGCCACGACCCAGGCGTTGAAGCTACTGGCTTCGATGCGCACCCGTGCATCCGGGAAGTCGAGCAGCGCCGCGATCTGGGTCGGAGCCAGGAAGTGGCTGCGCATCAGCGCCAGCTTCTCGGCCAGCGCCAGGAGCTTGACGCCAAACGTCCGCAGATCAGGCTCCTCGACCACAAGCCGGCCGCCGGGCGCGAGTACACGCCACAGCTCGGTCAGGGTGTGGCGCTGGTCGATCACGTGGTGCAGCGCATCGATCATGATGATCCGCTCGAAGGCCCCGTCGCTGAAGGGCAGGCCCTCGGTGTGCGAGTTGACCAGCCGCAGCCCCTCTTTCTGGCTGGCCTCAGCCAGCATCTTGCGCGAGAGATCGGCCACGATCACGTTCCCGGCCTTATCGCGCAAGAACTGGGCGACGCGCCCGGTTCCGCCGCCCGCGTCGAGCAGCGCGCCGTGGACGGGCAGCCCGGCCAGCGCCACGAGCGCATCTGGGCCGCGAGCGGGGATGAAGGTCTCGTAAATGGGCGCGAGGAAGTCGAAGTGATCGAAGATCGCCATGGCGACGGCCTTAATGCGGCGGGNNCTCGCGCATGCCGAATAGCCCGAACGACAGGCGGTATAACCAGTAGTCGCCTGTGTTGCCAAGCAGGTTGCCGATGCGGATCATGCGCAAGACGATGTGGATTGCCTCGGCGCGTTCGTCGCCGTACACTTCGCGCAACCGGCGTTCGGCCTCGCCGTCGGGTTTGGCGTCGCGTTCGGCCCAGTGCTGGGCGTACACAAGCGCCGGGAGCTCCTCGGCCGGCGCGCCGGCCGGGATCGAGCCGGCCAGCAATTCGCGCAGCTCGGGTTCGGTGATCCCGCTGGTGAGCGCGACCTGGGCGTGGAAGTAGCTGCAGTAGCGACAGCCATTGACCTCGGTCACCACGAGCATCAGGCGTTCGCGAAAGGGCAGCGACACGCGCTCGCGCATCGCGGCCCGGATCTGTGCGCGGCGCGCCAGGATCGCGCGCAGGTCATTCCAGAAGTCACCCAGTCGGTTGTAGTAGCGGCGACGAAAGCTGCGGCTCATGCGCCAGCCACCAACTCGGCGTAATCCTGGGTCAGGATCTGGTCGGCCTTGGCGCCAAAGAGCGCCAGCAATTCTCGCATCACGAGCGCCTTCTCCTTGGCATCGCGCCGCGACCAGGTGCGGGCCTTGATCTCGACGAAGAAGCCGTCGCCCTCGGGCTTGAGCAGCCGGTCGAGGTTGACAAAGACCTCGACGCCATGGAAGACCACAAGCCAGCGGCGCCGATCCTTTTCGATCGTGAACTCGCCAGTCGGGTTGAAGTACTCGCGGTAGAAGCGGAGCGAGTACGTCGCTGGGGCGAGGTAGCGTGAGCGCGAGAGCACCACCGAGTCGAAGGCGTCTTCCTTGGCAGGGCCGGTCAACGTCAGCCGCGCGCGGACGTGTGTCGACTTGCCATCCGGGCCCAGGAACTCGTCTTCGCGATAACGCAGCCGGCCCTGGGCTGCGTCGGCGAACAGGAAGTACGTGTCGTATTGGTGGTAATGCACACTCCGAATGACTGTGACGGCCTTGCTCTCGATGACCGCGAGCACCTGGGCGTCGTCGGTCAGCCGCGCCTTGACCTGCACCTCGAAGCTCTCGCCCTGCTCGGCGCCGCCGATGGCGACGAGCTTACGCAACACGCTGCCCTCGCGCTCGATCAGGAAGTGATCGATGCGCCGGGCGTAACCGTCGGCGGCATAGAGCAACTCTTCTTCATTGAGCGTCAGCAGGCGCCGATCACGCATCAGCCACTTGCCGTTGACCATCACGTCGTTGACGTCGTGGCTGTGCGCTGCGTAAACCAAACGCGCGTATACGGCGTCGGGGTCGTGGGTGAAGGCCGGCAGGTTGTGGAGCTTGTTGAGATCGACCAGGATCAGGTCGGCGCGCTTGCCAGGCTCGAGCGAACCTGTGAGATGGCCCATGTGCATGGCCTGAGCACCCAAGCGCGTCGCCAGGAGCAGCGCCTGCTTGGCGGGCAGGGCGGTCGGGTCGCCGCTGTAGCCCTTGGCCAGGAAAGCCGCCAGACGCATTTCTTCGAACATGTCGAGGTCGTTGTTCGAGGCCGGGCCGTCGGTGCCGATGCCGACATTCAGGCCGAGGTCGAGCATCTTGGTGACGGCGGCCACGCCCGAGGCCAACTTGAGGTTGCTCGACGGGTTGTGCGCGATGCCTGTGTTGTAGTGCTTGAAGGTGCGCAGCTCACCCTCGTCGACGTGCACGCAGTGCGCGGCCAGCACCTTGGCCTCGAGCAGGCCCTGTTTCTTGACCCAGGGCACGACCGGCATGCCGTGCTCGCGCCGCGAGTTCTCGACCTCGAGCGCGGTCTCCGAGATGTGGATGTGAAGCGGCACGTCGTGCTCGAGCGCGAGCTCGGTGCTCGCACGCAGGATCTCGGCCGTGCAGGTGTACGGAGCGTGCGGCGCGGGCGCCGGCACGATCAGAGGGTGGCCCTTCCAGCGCTCGATGAAGTCGCGGGTCATCGCGAGCGAGTCTTCGTAACTGCCCGCATCCGGCGACGGGAACTTGAGGATCGTCTGGCCGAGCAGGGCGCGCATGCCGGCCTCGGCCGTCGCTTTGGCGACATCTTCCTCGTAGTAGAACATGTCGGCGAACGATGTGACGCCCGAGCGGAGCATCTCGGCGCAGGCCAGTTGCGTGCCGAGCCGGCAGTAGTCGGGCGAGACGAACTCCTTTTCGACCGGCATCATGTAGCCCATCAGCCAGACGTCGAGCCGGCGGTCGTCAGCCAGGCCGCGCTGGAGCGTCATGGCCGCGTGCGTGTGGGCGTTGACCAGCCCGGGCATGAGCACTTTGCCGCCGCCATCGTGCACGGCTGCCGGCGCGTATTGGGCGCGCAGTTCGGCTTCAGGGCCGACAGCCAGAATGCTGTCGCCGCCGATCGCCACGGCGCCGTTTGGATAACGGTTGAACTCCTCGTCCATGGTCAGGACGAGCACATTGGTGATGAGGAGGTCGCACGAGGTCTGAGTCATTGGATGATTATAAACCCGCCGGGGTTAGCGCGTTTTGATGCACTTCGCCGGCAGACTTGCATTACAATAATGAAATGAATCCCGTCGACTTGATCACCCGAACACGTGACGGACAAACTCTGGCAACCGACGAGATCCGATACCTCGTCCAGGCCATCACCACAGGCGAGATCCCGGACTATCAGGCCGCAGCCTGGTGTATGGCCGTGTATTTCAACGGCCTCAGCCCGCGCGAACTGGCGGACCTGACTCTGGCGATGGCCGATTCGGGGGATAAGGTCGACCTTAAGGACACGGTGCGCTTCGCGGTTGACAAACACTCGACAGGCGGTGTGGGCGACAAGACCACGCTTGTCGTCGAGCCGCTCGTGGCGGCCTGCGGCGTGCCGGTCGGCAAGATGTCGGGCCGTGGGTTGGGCTTCTCGGGCGGCACGGTCGACAAGCTCGAGTCGATCCCGGGGATGCGCCTGACATTGTCGCTCCCCGAGTTCAAACACCAACTCAAGAAGGTCGGCCTTGTGCTGACCGGGCAATCCGCCGATCTCGCACCCGCCGATGGCAAACTCTACGCCTTGCGCGACGTGACGGGCACGGTGCAGAGCATCCCGCTCATCGCCAGTAGCGTGATGTCGAAGAAGATCGCGGGCGGGGCGCAGGCGATCGTACTGGACGTCAAGGTCGGGCGCGGCGCATTCATGGAGACGTTGCCCGAGGCACGGGCGCTTGCCCGAGCCATGGTCGGCATCGGCAGGCTGGTCAAGCGGCGCACTGTGGCGCTGCTTTCCGACATGAACCAGCCACTTGGCAACGCGGTCGGCAACGCGCTCGAGGTGCGCGAGGCGATCGACACGCTGCACGGCGCCGGCCCGGCCGACTTCCGTGAGCACTGCCTGACCGTCGCCGCGCATCTGTTGATGCTCGCGCGCAAGGCGCACACCCTGGCCGGCGCCAAGCGGCTGCTCAGGGCCGCGCTCGCTGACGGCAGCGCCTGGGCGAAGTTCCGAGCCTTTGTCGGGGCGCAGGGCGGCGACCTGTCGGTGATCGACGACCCGGATAAGTTGCCGGCTGCGGCTTACGTCGAGGTCGTTCGCGCGCCACGCTCTGGCTTTATCCGCCAGATCGACGCGCGCGAAATCGGGCTGGCCGCCGTCGACCTTGGCGCCGGACGACACAAGAAGACCGATGCGATCGATCACGCCGTCGGCTTCGTCATCCACCACAAGGTCGGCGATCGTNNCAAGGTCGGCGAGCGTGTGGCGAAGGGCGATCCGCTCTTCACGGTGCATGCCAATGATCGGGCCAGACTCAAGCAGGCTCATGAGCGCGTCGCTGCCGCGCACCTGATCACCGCCGGCAAGACGGCGCCGCTCCCCTTGTTCTACGGCACGATCCGCTGATTGATTGCAGAAACGCAACGCCCCCGGATGCGCCATCCGGGGGCGTTGCGTTTCTGGCCGATCAACTACGGCGGGCAGACAACGGCGTCCAGGCGCCAATCCGAGCCTGCA
>DKKP01000293.1:0-2891 GCA_002455335.1 Anaerolineales bacterium UBA6663
CGCTCCGACCCTGCCGACGCCGAAAGCGCCGGCCGCGGTCGCGCCAGTGGCAGTCCAGGCCGAGGATGAAGTCGTGCCGCTCACCAAACTGCGCGGCATCATCGCACGACGGATGCACGAAAGCACGAGCACGGTCCCGGCCATCTACCTTACGATCGAGGTCGACATGGCGGCCGCGCTGGCTCTGCGCAAGCAGATCAACGGCCTGGTCGACGACGCGCACAAGGTCTCGGTCAACGACCTCGTGCTCAAGGCCGCGGCGCTGGCGCTCCGCCAGTTCCCGAACCTCAACAGCTCGTTCGGCGGCGACAAGATCGTGCGTCACGGACATGTCAATGTCGGGTTCGCGGTTGCGATGGCGAGCGGCCTGCTGACCGTGGTCACGCGCGATACCGATGCCAAGTCGCTAACTCAAATCGCGGCCGAGACCAAACCCATGATCGTGCGCGCGCGCGATGGCAAAGTGCAGCCGACCGACATCGAGGGCTCAACCTTTACGGTGTCGAACCTCGGCATGTACGACATCGAACACTTCACGGCGATCATCAACCTGCCCGAGGCCGCGATCCTGGCCGTGGGCGCGACGAAGGACGTACCGGTGGTCAAAGACGGTCAGATCGTGATCGGGACTCGGATGAAGATGACCTGCGCGGCCGATCACCGCGTGACCGACGGGGCAGAGGTCGCGCAATTCCTTGTCGCGCTCCGCAAGAACCTGGAAGAGCCGCTGCGGCTGATGGTCTGAACCTGGCCGCATCAAGGAGCGTCATGTCGCACACCATCCTGGTTGCCGACGACGAAACCGACACCCTCGACTTGCTCGAGATCACGCTTGGTCGGGCCGGCTATCGTGTGCTCCGCGCGCTAAACGGGCGCGAAGCGCTCGATCTCGCGCGCAGCGAACGGCCCGACCTCGTGATCCTCGATATCATGATGCCGCAACTCAGCGGCCTGGATGTGCTTGCCGCCCTGCGCGCCGACGGCGCGCCGACGCCCGTGATCGTTTTCTCGGCCCGCGGGCGCGCCGACGACCTCGCCGCCGGGATCGAGGCCGGAGCCGTCCAGTACCTGGTCAAGCCCACCTCACGGGATCGATTGCTTGAGGCAGTCCGCGTCGCCCTGGCCGAAACAGCTCCGGCCGATGACGCCGTCAACACCGCGCCAAAACCCTGACGAATGCCATGTCTTTGAGCGGCGATCGACAGTGACGCCGTTGGCGCGTACGCGTACAATGAAGTTGAACGGCCCAACCAGCTGAAGAAGGACCTGCACCAGGCGGGGTGGCCCACGGGCCGGGGCGAAATCCCAAGACCGTGGCCACCCCGCCGGTGCATCCCCCTAAGGAGGCGGCCATGTCCACCGACGTCAGGACCGATCTACGAACGCTCGAGCGGATGCTCGAGGACCTCGAGCCCTATCTTCTCTCGACCGTCACCTTCTGGCCACTGGGCGGCGCCGGCCTCCCACAACTCAGTCTGGGTCAGTTGTTTCTCGTGCTGCGCAGGCTTTCGGTGGTCAAGGAGGCGCAGGCCCCGATCGAGACGGTCGAAAGCGTGCTGGCCAAATGGCATTCAGCGGCGGCGCGCAAAGCCGATCATGAACTCCCCCAACGGGTTCGGCTGTGGCATGACCATCTCGCTGACCTGGAGATCGGCACCGGGCGCGCGCCTTTCGCCAGCGACGTGTCGCAGCGCGTGATCATCGAGCTGATGGTCGAACGCTACCCTGAATTGGCGCACACCGTCGCCGGGCTCGAGGTCCCTGTGCTGGACACCCAGCTGCGCGCAATCTGGCGCGCTGGTGCAAGCCTGTGGCCGGGCACCGAGCCGATCTTCGCGCGCGAGCGCTACTGGTTCCTCTACGGCGCGCCCGAAGCGGCCCAACATCCGCACCGATGACAGGCCAATTGCTCGTCAATGCGCGGGTCTACCCTCTGACACCGGGCGGCGATTCGCAGGCCTCGGCCATCGCGATCAACGATGGGCAGGTGGTGGCCATCGGCGACGAAACTGCGTGTCGCGACAGCCTCGGCGCGGCCGAGGTGGTCGACTGCGGCGGACGCGCCGTCATCCCGGGCCTGATTGACGCCCATATGCACATGGAGCTCACGGCGCTCGCGCGCAGCGCCGTCGCCGCCGAGACAGCGACGCTGGCCGAGTGCCTGAGCCGCGTATCCGCCGCCACCTCACGCGCACCGGCCGGGGCCTGGGTCACCGGTCAGGGGTGGAACCAGAACGACTGGGGCGGGATCTTTCCAACGGCCACGGACCTCGACGCATTCGCGCCGCACCATCCCGTCTACCTTCAGGTCAAATCCGCGCACGCGGCCTGGGTCAACAGCATCGCCCTACGCCTCGCCGGAGTCGATGCCCACACCCCAGATCCCGAGGGCGGGCGCATCGTGCGCGATGCGCGGGGTGTGCCGACAGGGATCCTGCTCGAGACCGCGATGGCGCTCGTGCAGCGCCACATCCCGCCGACCGATGTGGCTCAGCTGGCCGATCTTTATGCCGAACAACAGGCCGAGGCCTGGCGCTGGGGGCTGACGGGCGTCCACGACTTCGACGGCCGTCGAAGCCTTGCGGCCTGGCAGGTGTTGCGCGAGCGCGACCAACTGGGCCTGCGCGTCGTCAAGACGATCCGCGCCGCGTATCTCGATCNNGCCTGGATGGCGGCGCCGTACGAGGGCGAGCCCGACAACCTCGGCGTGACCGTGACGGACCCGGAAGAACTCATGGAGATCGGGGCGCGCGCGGCCGACGCTGGCTTCGCGCTTACGGTCCACGCGATCGGTGATCGCGCCAATCACGAAGTGCTCAACGTCTTCGAGCGTTTGCTCACGCTGAACCGCCGGCCCAGGCTGCCGTATCGCGTCGAACACGTCCAGGTCG
>DKKP01000293.1:2944-11427 GCA_002455335.1 Anaerolineales bacterium UBA6663
ACCGCCGGGCCGATGGGTGGCCCGGATCGGACGGCTGGTTCCCGGAACAGCGACTGACCGTGGCCGAAGCGTTGGCCGGGTATACGTCGGGCGCCGCGCTGGCCGGCGGGTTGCGGGCGCGGACGCAGGGTTTGGTGCCGGGCGCCCTCGCCGACCTTGTTGTGCTCGATCGCGACCCCTTCGCCTGCGATCCGGACGAACTCCGCGAGGTCACGGCGGTCGCCACACTCGTCGGCGGCCAGTGGCGCCGGCGCGAGATCTAGCGCTGCAGGAGTTGATCGAACTCGCGCGCGGCGTCGACCAGATTGCCTTTCGGGAAGGTCAGCGCGAAGTGTTGCCACTGCGTGTCGGTGGGTGACGTGTCGGAGAACCAGATCAGGGCCGCGATCTGCGTTTGCGCCTCTGCCTCAGCGANNGCGGTGAGCCAGCCGTCTGGATAGTTCTCGGCCGGCGTCGCCGCCTCATCCGGCACGAACGTGTTGACCGCCGTCAGGTACAGCGGCCGATCCGCCAGGGTCGGGTAGACGCGCAGGATCTGAAGCCAATCGCGATACACGTGGAACCCGCCCTGAGCCCCGCCCCATTCGACGACCGGGAAGTCCAGCCCAGGCTCGGCGGCCGGAGCGTACCCGTTCGCGACGGCCAGGCCCAGCCGCCCGGCCGCTGAGGCGGCGAAACCATCAGGCGCTGCGTTCGTCTGGCCGACACCCTCTTTTTCGAGGATCGAGCGTTCGAGGTTCGCCACAAGCGTGTTGAAGTAGTTGAGCCAGGGCGCGGCGGCATTGACGACCAGATCGCCATCGAGCCCCGCCGCCCACGGGCGTACCGTGCCGACGATCACCCGCGCCTGCAAGTTCTCGGCTCGGATGACGCCGACGGCGTGATCGCCGCGGGTCGGTGGCAGCCCATAGCCATTGATCACGCGCGCCGCCCACTCCGGTGTCGCGGCCCAGGCCTCGGCCTCGGCGCCGCTGCCCGGCACGTTCAGACCGGCGCCGATCACGAACCCGTAGACCGATCGCAAACGCGCATCCCTGGCCAGCCGACGCAGATAGGCGAGGTACTCGTCGAGCGCCCGCTGATCATCGCGCGGCGGCAACGGCTGGCCCTGGGCATAGTCGACGCGCACCAGCACGCGTTGGCCCTGGCGCGCCAGCGAGCGCACCCGGCCGGCGAGATCGTCAACGCCCCAGTAATCTTGCTCGGCCGCCTGGGCATAGGTCAACTCAAGCACCCAGCCGCTGCGCCCATGCCAATCGCGTTCCACACTGGCGAACGCGACCCCCAGTTTCGTCGGCCTCAGCGTCGAGGCGGGTAGCGAGGGTGCTGTCGATTGTTGGCCGAAGAACACCCGTGCGCGCTCGAGACAACCGGTATGGCAGTCGTAGAACAGGCTCACCGAGTAGCCGACGGCCTCGGGCACCGTGTACTCCCAGGTCCAGATCCACGCGGCGTTTTGGGGATCAGGCACGATCGACTCGAGCCGGGCCACGCGGTCGTCGACCTCGAGCTTGAGGTGCGCCCAGGGCACGGTGTCGGTGGCCGCGATGCGAGCGCGCTCACCCGGCCGCGCGTCGGGTGTCAGAAGCTGAAAGCGCGGCCAGGGCTGTCCACTCTGCCAGTTGGCGGGCACGAGCGCCACCTGACGCTCAAAAGGCCGAATCGTGAGGATGAGCAGGCCCAGCACGACGAGCAATCCTGGCCAGAGACGAACAAGCTTGACTCGGCCTAATCGCTCAAGCATGACGGGCCTCCGCGGGCTGCTCGACGACCGGCAGCGTGAAGCTGGCCTGCAGGCCGTTGGCCTCGCCCTGCGGCGGGCTGGACAACACCAACGCCGTATGGTGGCGGCGCAGGATCTCATCCACGATGGCGAGCCCGAGTCCACTGCCGGATCCATCGGGCCGGGCGCGATAGAACCGCCGGGTCAGGTTCGGCAGGTGCTCGGGCGGGATACCGGGGCCGTCGTCGGTCACCGTGATTGCCAGCGCCGTTGTCGAGGGTGCGAGCGTCAGCCGGACGCGGCATCCCGGCTCGCAGTATTTGACCGCGTTGTCGAGTAGATTGACGAACACCTGCCGCAGGCGATCGGGGTCGGCCACAGCGCGGGGCAAAGGGCGTCTGGCTTCGAGGTCGATGGCGATGCCACGGCGTTCGGCCTCCAGGATCACGTCGGCGATGGCGGTCTCGGCCACCACAAGCGTGTCGGCGGCACGTAGATCGAATTCGGCAACCGCCTCGAGCCGGCTGAGCGTGAGCAGATCCTGCACAAGACGCGAGATCCGCGTGGCCTCTTGATGCACGAGCCGCAGCGAGGTGTCATGCGTGGCCTCGGGCAGACCGGGGTCGCGGAGCAACTCGAGGTGGGCCAGGATTGCAGTGAGCGGCGTGCGAAGTTCGTGCGAGAGATCGGCCAAGAAGGTGCGTGCCACGCGCTCGCCGCGGGCGGCCTGGCCAAGCTCCTGGGTGAGCACAAGGGCCAGATCACCGAAAGGACACAGCCACCAGCTGAAAGCGGCATCGCTGCCCGCGCTGATCACGCGATAAGGGTTGACGGGCTCGGGGCCGCGCAGCGCTGCGAGATCCTCACGCCAGGCGCTGACCCAGGGACGATCGGGCAAGCGCTGCTGTGTGTCGAGCTCCAGAATGCGTCGAGCCGGACCGTTCGCGAACTGGATCGCCCCGGAGCGATCGATCAGGGCGATCCCAATCGGTGCGCCGGCGGCCCGCGCCTCGAGCTCGGTCGGGCTCGTACCCGGCAATACGGGCGGCGCCAGTCGTCGATCGAGCCAGGCCGCCAACCATAGCGCGCCGGCCAGCGCGAACAACCCAAGCCCGAGTGCCACATTGAGATCGAGTGCGATCATGCGTCACTTCTGGGTCGCGTCGGCCGCAAGCCGATAGCCAAAGCCGCGAACGGTTTCGATGCGCGTCGGTGTCGCGGGCTCGGGTTCAATCTTGGCCCGCAGACGCTGGATGTGGGTATCGACGGTCCGCGAGTCGACCTCGACCACGTAGCCCCAAATCTCCCGCAGCAATGTCTCCCGGCCAAAGACCTGGCCGGGATGGCGCATGAAGTGCCGGAGGAGTTCGAACTCCTTCGGCGAGAGCTCGACTCGCTGCCCGTCGACCTCGACGTGATGTTGCGCCTCCCAGAGCCGGACGCCGTTTACCGCCAGCGGACCCCGCGCCCCACCCTCGCGCGCCGAGACCGTGCGGAAGACGGCCCGCACCTGGGCCAGGAGCTCGCCCGGCTCGAACGGTTTTGTGAGATACGCATCCGCCCCGAGCTCGAGGCCGAGAACTCGGTCGTCGGTCTCGTCGCGCGCCGAAAGCATCACGATCGGGATGTAGGCCTCCTGACGGCGGATGTGGCGGCAGATGTCGTAGCCGTCGACGCCGGGCAGCATCAGGTCTAGCACCACAAGGTCCGGTCGACGGGAGAGCTGTTCGAGCGCGGCGGGGCCCGTCCGGGCCACGTCGACGATATAGCCGGCCCGTGCAAACAGCGACGTCAACGCACTGACGATCGCGGCATCGTCGTCCACGACCAGGATCCGCTTGTCCATGCCCGCCAGTATGCCACAGGCTACGCCACGATGACCGCCTGCCCACGCCAACATCGTCACTGAACTGTGACAGTTGCTTTGTCGTTTGGTGGCACTTTTCTTGATACTGGAACGTCTAGGACCTATGCAAACACGCTCGACGCTCGCTTATGTCTATCTGGCAGTCACGGTGCTCTTGAGCGGCTGCCAGACACTGCCGGCCACGCCGCAAGAGGCACTCAATCGGCTGCCGGAATACATCCCGACGCCGACGGGCTATCGACCGGAGACCACGCGAGTCCTCGAGACGTTCGAGGCGGCCGGTGGCACGATCATCGTTTATGCCTGGCAGGCCGACGATCTCGGCGGGGGCCAGTGTCGGTTGGCTGCGGCGTATGTGACCCCCGACGGGCTGGGCTGGCGCCCGCAGAGCACGCTCAGCCTGGCTGAGCCGCTCGGGGCAGATTGTCAGCCGGATGCCCTGACGACCGGAACCCTTTCGGGCAGCGAGGTCAGCGCGCTGACGGCCGTCTTCGGAGCCAGTGATCGCGGCGTGGCGGTCCGGCTGACCTGGCCCGATGGCCAGACGAAGGTGGTGCCACTGACCAACGGGGTATTTGTCCAGGCGCGGCCCGAGGTCTTTACGACCTGGGAGCTCGAGTTGCTGGATGCTTTTGGAAACGTGATCGAACGGGAGAGCCTGACATGAGACGACGCCTCAACCCGATCCGCGCGACCCAGACCGCGCTGCAGACCGCCGGCCTTGTGCTTGTCGCGCTGGCGATTCCGGCGCTCACGGGCGCATTCCTGATCAGCACCACCACGGGCATGCAGGCCTCGCTGGGGATGCTGGCCTTCTGCGGCGCGCTCATCGGCCTCGGCGCCGGCTGGCGCCATCTCGGCAGCCGGTAATCCCGTGTGAGCGCAGCCCTGATCGCGCAACTACCGCGCACGCGCGCCGGCTGGTTGGCCCTGTTCGGCCTCGCGACGACGCTGATCGTCCTGATCGTCGTGGCTGCCGATCGCTTGCCACCCGGCGTCGATTGGGACGACACGTTTTACCCCGCGATCCGCGCTGTGTGGGCCGGTACGTCGCCGTATACAGCCGCCCCCAGTTTCTTCATGGCCCCCTGGGCCTTGCTGCCCATGTTGCCGCTGGCCCTTGTGCCCGCTTCGATCGGCCGGGTGGTCATGGTGATCGTCGGGCTCGGGATCTATGCCTTTGTCGCGCATCGCCTCAGCGGTGGACGCCGCATATCGGTGGTGCTCTTTCTGCTTTCGCCGCTTGTGATCGACGGCCTGTACAACGGCAATGTCGACTACCTGCCCATCCTGGGTTTCGTCCTGCCACCGCAGATCGGCCTCTTCTTGGTCGTGCTCAAGCCGCACATCGGTCTTGGGATCGCCGTGTTCTGGCTGGTCGAGGCCTGGCGGGTCGGACGGGTGCGCGAGGTGCTTCGCGTCTTTGGCCCGGTCGCCATCGGGTTTGCGCTCTCGTTTGCGGTCTTCGGGCTTTGGCCGCTCCGCTTCTCACAACTGCTCGGGGTGAGCGCTGCCTGGAACAGCAGCCTGTGGCCGATGTCGCTTCCGGTGGGGCTGGCGCTGCTCGCGGCCGCGATCCGTGGACGAAACCCGCGTCCGGCGATGGCCGCAGCACCGTGTCTCTCGCCTTACCTGGTCATGCACTCGTGGGTGACCGGGCTCGTCGCGATCCTCGATCGGCCCTACGAACTGGCCGCGGCCGTCATTGGCCTGTGGATCTTCGGCATCCTGACATAGGCGCGTTGACGCACAGAGGCCCGNNCGGGCCTCTGTGCGTCAACGCGCGGGCCGTCAGCCCTGGGCCGCAACCCGCGTCAGTTTCTCAGCCAGTTGATCCTTCATCTCGGTAAACGACTCTCGCAAGTACGGGAAGGCCAACCACGCACACGACGCGCCGAAAATCAGGCCTGTGAGCGTGCGCAACTCAGGCGTGCTCTCGCGTTCGGGAAGAAAGGCGAAGATATCGCTTATGACGGGGATCGCCGTGTACGGGTACGACGAGAAGAGTTGCGAAAAGCCGTCGAGCGCGATCGGGCCCAAACCCAACACAACCCACAACCAGACCGGCATCGGCTTGAGCCAGCGTTGAACGGCCGGGACCGCATAAAGCAACCCGACGACCAGGATCGCGCCGTAGATCGCGATATCGCGCTGACAGAACGCGGTCTTGAAGCCGAAGGTCGCATCGCCGACAAACGCGCGCGCCTGCAACATACCCGGCGTGGAGTCGAGGTCGATGCCGGTGCGCGCGATGAACTGATCCTTCGGGTAGGCTGCCTGCTCGCCGAATAGGAACCACGAGCGCGAGGCCAACTGGTGGCACAACGGGCTATACAGGGTGTATATAATCCGCGCTGCACGATCCTGGCCGGCGTACATCAACACCGGCGCCAGAAACGGCAAGCCCACATAGATGAAGACGAAGAAGTTGATGACGGCCAGCCAGTGGCGGGCCAAACGATAGAACCACCGGTCGATCCCGATCACGGCCTTTCGGGCGTCGCCGGTGGCGCGCAACTTTCCGTCGGGTGTTTGCTCCAATGGCATGAGCTTTATCAGCCTCCAAATCCTAGGTCACGCAGCACAGCGTCGAGTTGTTCATCGAGCCACGACCCGACGTGGACATCCGTCACGTTGCCGTCGCGGTCGATCGCGATCGTGGTGGGATAACCCAGGACCCGATAGAGGTCGTGGACCTGAAGATCCGGGTCGAGGAGGATGGCAAAGCCCAAACCGAAGTCTTCGACAAACGGTCGGATGTCGTCGGGCGTCTCGCCGACGTTGACCGCCAGGATCTCCAGCCCGCTATCGCGATACGTTGTGTAGCGGTCCTCGAACAACGGCATTTCGGCCTTGCACGGCCCGCACCAGGTCGCCCAGAAATTGACGAGGACGACCTGCCCGCGATACTCCGAGAGCTTGACGTCGGTCCCATCCAAAGATTGCAGCCGAAAGTCGGGCGCGGGCGCCCCGACGACGGCCGCCGGCGCGGGGTCCCGCGTCGGCTGCGAGATCACGTTCGTCTGTTCAGGTGCCAATTGCGGCTGGAAGAACACAAGCGCGCCGCCGCCGATGCCGACGGCGAGCCCAAGGGTCGCGTAGGCCCACAACGGCAGTCCACGCGGTCGGTCTTCGCTCATCGCGCCCCGCCCGTCACGGTGTTCCAAAAGGCTACGATGTTGGTGTCGATCCAGATCTGCATCTCGGCGACCGGGAAGAGCCGCGTAAACAACTCCATGCTGTCGGTCAGGAGTAACACGCCGATGAAGACCAGCAGTACGCCCGTCGCGATCGAGACGTAGCGCAAATGGCTGCGATAGCGCCTGAGCACATCGCTCACGCTGCCGATGCCGGCGGCCGCCAGCAGAAAGGGGATGCCCAGGCCGAGCGAATACGCCGAGAGCAGCCACCCACCCCGGGTGACATCCTGCGATTGCAAGGCCATGGTCAACACCGCGCCGAGCACAGGTCCGACGCACGGCGCCCAACCGCCTGAGAAGAACACGCCCATCAAGAACGACGAGGCATAGCCAAGCCGACGATCCGGCGGCTGTTGGCGACGCGTATCGTATTCCAGGAACGGGATGTTGATCACGCCCATCGTATGCAGGCCGAAGACGATCACGACCAGCCCACCGAGCTGCGCCAACCCGACGCGCGTGTTCCCGATTCGGAACAGGTCGTTCATGGCGTCGTAGGTCAGTTGCCCCAAGGCGCTCGCGCCGAGGCCGAGCAAGACGAAGACCAGGCTAAACCCAAAGACAAAGAACAGTCCGTGAGCCAGCGTGCCCATCCGGCTCTCGGTGGTCAACGCGCCGCCGGCGCCGACCGTCACGGCCCGGCTGCTGAGGTAACCCAAATACGCCGGGACGAGCGAGAGCACGCATGGCGAGATAAAAGAAGCAAAGCCCGCGATGAACGCCAGGCCAAAGGTGATTTCGGTTCCCGCCATGGTCAGGCCTCCACGCGAACGTCGATGATCGTGCCGCGGTCGTCCCAGCCCACGGTGATGTCACCGGGTTCGTAGGTCACCACAGGCAGCGTCCAGCGGAACAGCCACTTGGCATCCGCCGGGCGCAGATTGATGCAGCCGCGCGACTTGGCGCGGCCGAAGTCGTTGTGCCAATACGCGGCGTGCAGCGCCTCGCCGTTTCCGGCGAAATAGCCGACCCAGGGCACGCCCGGGATGTCCCAGCCCGCTTCGAGCGTGCCACCCTGCATCTGCCGCGAGATGCGCTTCTGCCAGATCGGCTTCTGGCCGAGGCCCGTGCCGCCCTGAAGCGTCCGACCATCCTCGCCGAAGAACTGAGCGCCCGAGGCGATCTGCGCGCGATAGACCTCGGCGCCGGACTCGATGGCCGTGATCGTTTGCCGGGTGAGATCGACGACCAGCGCTTTGTCGCTGATGTCGGGCGTGATCGGCGCGATCTCCTCGGGCGTGACGATCCGAAACGCCGACCGGGGCGCGTACATGAACGGCGTGACCTCGGTCCCTGCGCGATACCAGAGCTCGCCATCCGTGCCCGGGACGATCTCGTACAACCGGTAGACCGCGTTCGAATAGATGCGGTACTTGATCGCGGCGTTTGGGTTTGGCTCGGCGCGGCCCTCGACAAAGGGCACCATCACCTCGCCCCACGCGCCCGTCGGCGGCAACGCATCAGGCGGGGTCTGCGGCCAGTTCGGCGTCGGGACGACGTGCGAACTGTACATGTAGCCATCGTCCAGCTCGTACCAGACATGGTTATGGCGCATGATCCCCAGGCCGACGACCTCGCGGCGGAGCTCGACGAGCTCATCGGGCATGACCACACGCACGATCGGAGCGTCGGGACGGGGCCGCGTGCGCACTTCGATACCCCAGGGCCAGGCGACCCGCCCGAGCCGCACGTC
>DKKP01000310.1 GCA_002455335.1 Anaerolineales bacterium UBA6663
CCGCGCCGCATCCGCTTTTCGCCTATACCTATGCTCAACGTCGTCCTCCTCGGCGCGCCGTCGGCCGGCAAGACCACACTGGCCGAACACCTCGCCGCCGAATACGACACACTCTGGATGCCCGAGTATGGCCGCGCATATTGGGATGCGCATCAGGTCGATCGGCGCCTGACGCTCGAGCAGTTGGTCGAGATCGCCGAGGGCCATCTCGAGCGTGAAGAAGCGCTATTGGCGCGCGCGCACGGCATCTTGTTCACCGACACGAACGCGTTGACCACGCGCCTGTTCTCGCTTTACTACCACGATGCTGTTCATCCGCGGCTCGAGGCGTTGGCCAACCAGGCCGAACGGCGCTACGATGTCGTGCTCGTCTGCGACATCGATATCCCCTACGACGACACCTGGGATCGCTCGGGCGATGTGCAGCGCAACGACTTTCAGGCTCAGGTCCTTGCCGATCTCGAAGCGCGGCGGATCGCCTATCACCTCGTCCGCGGCGACCTCGAGACGCGTGTGCGGCAGGTGAGCGCGATCCTGGCAAACGAGCAGCCGTCAGCGTTCAGCACACGGCGTGGCAGTGTGAGCTGACGCCTTCCCCATGCCCGACTTCTTCAGCGTCCATACCATCGCCCTTGACCTCTTCGGTTATCGGCTCAGCTATTTGGAGCTGGTCGGCACGGTCTTCAATCTGTGGTCGGTGTGGCTGGTGACGCGGCGCCGGATCGAGACGTGGCCGGTCGGCATCGTCGGCGTCGTGCTGTTCTTGGTGCTCTTCTATCAGATCCGGCTGTATTCCGACGTCTTCGAGCAGGCCTACTTTCTGATCGCCAGCTTTGTCGGCTGGTGGCGCTGGGGGCGAGAGGCGCCCGAGACCGAGACGCGGAGCGGCGCGGCCTACAGTCCGAGTCGGGTGTTGCTGGGCTGGGCGGCCCTGACCCTCATCGGTGGGCTGACGCTCGGCGTGTTCACGGCGCGGGCCCACATCGTTCTGCCAGGGCTCTTCGCGGCACCGGCGGCTTATCCATTGCTTGACGCGCTGACCACCGCCATGAGTTTCACGGCTACCTGGCTGATGGCCCAGAAGCGCACCGAGCACTGGTTGTACTGGATCGTCGTCGACGTGATCGGGATCGGCCTGTACTACGCCCAGGGCGTCGCCTTCGTCGCCGGGCTGTATGTGGTCTTCTTGATCATGGCTGTGCGCGGCTGGCTGGCGTGGCGTGCCCTGCGCCCGGCGCCCGCCGCGGCCTGATTCGCGAATCCGTCGTGGCAGGGTCGATGTGTTGGATGAACTTGTCCTGCGACTCGAAGAGCTCCCTGATGCGATCGTCGCGGATCAGCTCGCGAAAGGTCTCGGTGCGCTGCGACGCCAAGGGCGAACGCGGATCGTCGACGATGGCGAACGGAAGATGGGTTGGGAGGAGCGCTAACCCCGACCTTCAGGATTTGGTGACCAGACGGACGAAGGTGTTGATGTTGCGCGCCGTCGCCGGCGCCTTGATCAGACGTTCGAGTTGTGCGCCCGAGAACTTAGTCGAATCGTGCCCGCCGCGGCGTAGCCAGTAGAACTCGCGATCGTGGAAGTGAAAGGCGTCAACGTCGTTTTGCAGCGCTAGGACCCGCTTCCGCGCTTCGACGTCGGGCTCCGCCTTGAGCAGGGTGACATACAGCGTGTGCCCCTTCTCGACAGCGCCTTCGCCGAAAGGCTGATAGGCCGCGATCGCCGCGACCTCGGCCGGCGTGCGGATGAACGTGGCGACCTCATAGCCCAGCGCGCTTGCCAGACCCGCTTCGATCTCACGCTCCAGACCCACCGGTTTTTTCGATGAGTCGAACAGCACGTTGCCGCTGGCGATTAAGGTCTCGACATTGGCGTAGCCGAGCGCTTCGAAGTGGCGACGCAGGTCGGCCATCGTCACCGTATGACCGCCCACGTTGATGGCGCGCAGGAAGGCGATATAGCGTGTCATGCCCGGAAGCTTAGCGCGACTTCAGAATTCCCGCCCAACCTGATGCAGCGCCCGCCGACGACGGCGAGGGCGGTATCGTCGGGGAATGAGAAGCTACAACACGATCGTCATCGGCGCCGGGGTAGGCGGGCTGAGCGCCGCGATCCGTCTGGCGCAGGCCGGGCAGCGGGTGTTGGTGCTCGAACAAAACCCGGCGGTCGGCGGCAAGATGAGCGAGCTTCGCGACCGGGGCTATCGGTGGGATCGAGGCCCGTCGGTGATCACGATGCGGCCCGTCTTCGAGGATTTGTTTGCCGCGGCCGGCAGGCGTCTGGCGGATTATCTGACGCTTGAGCCTGTCGAGCCGTTGACGCGTTACGTCTGGCCCGACGGCATCCGGCTCGATGCGACTCGGGATCTGGCGCGCATGGCCGAGCAGATCGAGTCGATCGAGCCGCGCGATGTCGAGGGGTACCTGGCGTATCTGGCCTACGCCGCGCGCCTGCACCGGGTCACCGGCCCGGCGTTCATCTACGGCGACCCGGTCTCGCCGGCGACGTTGCTGCAGGTGCCGATGCGCGATTGGCTGGCCGTCGATGGCTGGCGGACGATGGATCAGGCGATCCGCAGCCACGTGCGCTCCCCCAGGCTACGCCAGTTGCTCGGGCGCTTCGCCACCTACGTCGGCGCCAGCCCGTATCGCGCGCCGGCCACGCTCAACGTGATCGCGCATGTCGAGCTGACGGGCGGGGTGTGGTATCCGCGCGGCGGAATCTACGCGATCGCTCGTGCGCTCGAGCGTTTGGCCGGCGAGCGCGGCGTCGAGATCCGGCAGGGTGCGCGCGTCGAGGCCATCACGGTCGCCTCCGGCCGCGCGTCCGGCGTGCGCGTCGCCGGCCAGACACTCGAGGCCGAGTCCGTGCTGGCCAACGTCGATGTCGCCAAACGCATCCTCCGGCTCCTGCCCGAGCCTCTGCGTCGGCGGGCCTCGTTCGAGCCCTCGGTCTCCGGGTTTGTCCTGCTGCTGGGTGTGCGTGGGTTGACCCCCGGTCTGGCGCATCACAACATTTTCTTCAACGCCGATTACCGGTCGGAGTTCGAGGATGTGTTCCAGCGCGGCCGCCCACCGCAAGACCCGACGATCTACATCACCGCGACAAGCAAGACCGACCCCGAGCATGCTCCGACGGGCTGTGAGAACTGGTTCGTGCTTGTGAACGCCCCGCCGATCGATGAACGCTGGGATTGGGCGCGGGAGGCTGATCGATATCGCGATCACGTGCTCGCGACCCTGGCTGCACGCGGCCTCGACGTCCGCGATCGGATCGAGGTCGAGCATCGCCTGACGCCGGTCGATCTCGAACGCCTCACCGGCGCGCGGCGGGGCGCACTCTACGGCATGTCATCGAACGCGATGTGGTCCGCGTTTCGTCGGCCGGCGAATCGAGCCGCCGATCTGCCTGGCCTGTACTTCGCCGGCGGCACAGCTCACCCCGGCGGGGGGGTGCCGATGGTCGCGCTCAGCGGAGCGGCAGCGGCGCGTGCCATCCTGCGCGACGCCCGCCGAACGCGCTAGAACGCCGAAAGCATTTGCTTGATCTCGCCGAGGTGGTAGGCCACATGCACCAGTGTGATCAGGCTGCCCATGACATCGTCATCGCCCAGAGCCTCGCGCGCCGAGAGCCGCTCGACAAGACCTTCGTAGCTCGTCTTGAGTTGGGCGCGGAGCGCATCCCACGCAGCGGCGTCGACGATGCTCACCGTCCAGCTCTCGTCCCAGTTCAGGGTCGGGCGCTCCCCATCCAGCATGCGATTTGCCACGCCCATGATCCAGGCGACATGCCCGCAGTGCGCGGCCAGCGTCGCGTTGCCGGGCTTGAGCGTTCGCGAGGCCGTGGCCGCATCGATCTCAGCCAGCACACTGAGATAGCCCGAGGTCCCGGTATCCAGAAAGAAGCTATGTGGCAGGGTCGAAACGCCGAAGGCCTCGGCCAGCATCTGCAGCAGCGTGCGATGGTAGACGTCCATGAGATCTCCCGTATGTTTTGGGGTTGGTCCGGTGGCTGGCTGTGATCGGCCAGGCCTGCGCCTCATGGACCAGCGTAGCGTTCAATCCGGGTAATACCCGACCTGATTGCGGGCCGCGTGCCCGATCGAGCCCTACTCGGAGCCCGGTTTGAGCCGCGACTGGATGACTTCGCTGACCACCTTGAGCCCGATGTCGCTGGCCGGGTCGGCCCAGTTGAGCTCGTTGGCGCCGACCACGACGAGCGGCGCCAGCGAGAAGCGCGCGGCCCAGTCGTCATACAGGCGGTTGAGTTGCTCGAGATAGCGCACCGAGATGTCGCGCTCGTAGTCGCGGCCGCGACGCACGACCCGGCTGAGCAGGGTCTCGACCGAGGCGCGCAGATACACGACAAGATCCGGCGGGCGGATGATCTCGGACATCGTGCGGTACAGGCTGTAGTAGGTGTCCCAGTCGCGGCCGGTGAGTTGACCGCGCTCGTGCAGGTTGCGCGCGAAGATCTCGGCGTCCTCGTAGACGCTGCGGTCTTGCAAGGTGGGGTGGGCCGTGGCGCAGATCCGGTTGTGCTGCTCGAGGCGTTTGCTCAGGAAGAACACCTGCGAGTTGAAGGCCCAGCGCGGCATGTCGGTGTAGAAATCGGCCAGGTAGGGGTTCATGTCGTTCGGCTCGAACGCGGCCTGCCAGTCCCACATCTGGGTGAGCCGGACGACCAGGGTCGATTTCCCGACACCGATATTGCCTGCAATGACGACAAAGGGCGCGTGTGGAAGGGTCATGGGCGATTGATCCAGCCTGGATGCCGCGAACGATAACACACTTGCCCGCACCTGCACGTCCATCATGCACGCGCGAGTAATCATCCGGGTGCTTATGCACTCACTGCTTGAGCCCCGTGAAAGCGATGCCTTCGATAAACAGACGCTGGGCGACGAAGTAAACGACCACGACCGGGATCACCGTGACCAGTGAGGCGGCCATCAGATACGCCCAGTTGATCTGAGTCGTGCCGCGGAAGAAGCTCAACCCGAGCATGAGCGTATAACGCGATTGATCCTGCAGAAAGATCAAAGGACCGAGAAAGTCGTTCCAGCTGGATTGGAATGAGAAGATGGCCACCGCAGCGAGCGCGGGCAGCGAAAGCGGCAGGATCACATAGCGTAGCACGTCGAGGGTCGTTGCGCCGTCGAGACGCGCCGCATCCTCGAGCTCGAGCGGGATCTGTTTGAACGCCTGGCGCAGCAAAAAGATGTAGAAGGCGTTGCCGAAGAACGTCGGGATGATCAACGGCGCGAACGTGTTGATCCAGCCGATCCTGGAGAAGATAATGAACAACGGCACCATGGTCACCGGGTAGGGCAGCATCAAGGTCGACAGCAAGACGACGAAAAGGTAACCCTTGCCCGGCGCACGCAAACGCGCAAAGCCGTAGGCCACGATGGTGCATGAAAGCAGGTGGCCGACGATCGAGCCGACGGCGATGATCAGCGTATTGGCGGCGAAGCGCGCAAAGGGGAGCTGTGTCAGGGCCTCGACGTAGTTCTCCCAACGCGGGGGCGACGGCCACCAGACCGGCGGCGACGCGAAGATCTGATACTCGGGCTTTAGCGACGATGCCGCCATCCACGCTAGCGGCACGACGAACAAGAGCGCAACGACGGTCAGGAGCGCATAGCGGGTCAGCAACGCCCAACCACGCGGGGCCAGGAGATAGCTCTCGTGTGCAGTATCGGCGTCGCTCACTCGGCGCGCTCCCCGGCGTAATAGACCCAGAAATCCTGCGAGCGGAAGATGATCAGGGTCAGCGCCAGTATGATGGCGAACAACAGCCAGGCCAGAGCCGAAGCATAGCCCATGTTCAAGAATTGAAACGCCTGGCGGTAGATATAGAGCACGAAGAAGAGGGTCGAATCGAGTGGGCCGCCGTCGGTAGCCACAAAGGCGCTTGTGAACGTCTGAAACGTGCTGATCAGGCTCAGGATCAGGTTGAAGAAGATCGTGGGCGTGAGAAGCGGAAGAGTGATGGTCCGCAGGCGAGCCCAGGCATCGGCGCCGTCGATCGCCGCCGCCTCATGCAACTCCGCCGGGATGTTCTGCAATCCGGCCAGATAGATCACCATCGTTCGGCCCCACCCCCAGACGCTCATCAAGATCAGCGACGCCAGCGCCCACTGCGGGTCGAGCAGCCAGCGCGGCCCCGGGATGCCGACCTGCGCCAGCATCAGGTTGATCAGACCGCCCCGCGGGTTGAGCAGCCAGAGCCATACAACGACGAAGGCCACACCTGAGAGCACCGAGGGCAGATAGTAAAGCGTGCGAAAGATGCCGATCCCGCGCAGACGTGGGCGCGCCAGCAGAGCCAGCGACAATCCGCCTGCAAGCTCAAGCGGCACATATGCGGCCGTGTAGAGGGCAGTTACCTTGAGCGACTGCCACAAACGCGGATCGTCGAGCAGTCGTGCGTAGTTGTCCAGCCCGACCCAGGTTGGCGCGGTCAATAGATCCCAATCGGTGAAGCTGACGTACAGCGAGATCAGCATCGGCCCGGCCGTGAACAGGATCAGGCCGATCAGCCAGGGTGAGATCGTCAGGTAGAACGCGACGGCCTCGCGTCGCCGCAAACCGGAGAGGGATGCCATGGTTTGGTGTCGAGTAGTCGAGTAGTCGAGCAGTCGGGTAGTCAGGTCGTCGAATCGCTTGAGATGATCCGGCCATGCGACCACAAGCAATCCCGACAACAAGACTACCCGACCACTCGACACCAAGACGATCTGAGTACCCGACTACCGCGCCGCGTCGAGCGCCTGCTGCGCGTCTTGTGCGGCCTGGGCCATCACGGCCGCGACATCGGCTGTCGGGTCGAGCAGCACGGTCTCCAGCGCTGTGCGCAGGGCGGGGTCGGCCGTCTCGTTCCAGTAGGGCGTATAGGTGTACGCGCGTGGGACGATGTGATTGAGCTCGCCGATCCACACACCCTTGATCGGGTCTGTCGTCTGCCCCGAGGATTCGGCCACCGATGTGACGGCCGGCAACGCCCAGTCCTTCCAGACCTCGGCCGCCGGTTCACCTGTGTAGTAGGCCAGGAAGTCACAGGCCGCCTTGAGGTTTTGGGTCGTGCTCGAGATGCCAAAGCCGCCCCAGAACAGGATATTGGCTCGGGCCGCGCCGGCCGGCGGGTTGACCACGCCCAGGTCGATGTTCGGGTTCTTCAGCATGCCCGACTGTGGCCAGATGCCGAAGAGCCGCATCGCGGCCTGGCCGTTGTCGAACTCGCTGTTGCCGCCGCCAAAGGCGTTGAGATCGGCGGGCGGCGGCGCTACTTTGTGGGTGTTGTACAGATCAGCGTAGAACTGCACGGCCCGAATGGTCTCGGGCGAGTCCATGTAGCCGACAAATGACGTCCCGTCCTCGCTGATCAGGCTGCCGCCCGCCGCTGCCACCCAGTACTCGAAGCCGGTCGTCCAGGTCGCGGGCAGCTGGATCCCCCAGACCTCGGGCGTCCCGTCGCCGTCCGCGTCGCGCGTAAGCTGCTGAGCCGTGGCGAGCAGATCCTCCCAGGTCCAGTCCGCCTCCGGGTAAGCGACACCGGCCGCGTCGAAGATCTTCTTGTTGTAGTAAACGCCCAGGGGCGAGTAGTCCTTCGGCAGCAGGTACTGTTGACCATCGACCTGCCCAGGTGTGAGCAGTCCGGGCAGATAGACCGATGGGTCGAAACCCCCTTCTTGCAGGCATTCGTCAAGCGGCAGGAACGCACCCTTCTCGACAAAGGAGGGCACGGCATCGTCGCCGATCTGCATGATGTCGGGCGCGGCCTTCGCGGCCAGTTGCGTCAGCAGCCGCGCGTAGTAGTCGCGGCCAGCCACAGGCTCGAGCTGGGCAATGATGTCGGGGTGGGCGTCTTCGTAGTTCTGGATGATCTGCTGGTGTGGGGATAGGCCCTCGCCGCCGTCCCCGGTGCCCACACGGATAACGACCGTATCCGAGCCGGCCAGGGCGGGCTCGGGTGTGGCCGTGATCACGATGGTCTCGGGGGTGCCCTGGACGATCTGAGTCACCACCACGGTCTCACGAACCGTCTGCGGCGCCGCCGTGGGAGCAGTCGGGGCGGCACAGGCTGCGACAAGCCCGATCAGCGATAGCGCAGCGACCGATCTGTAGAGCGCGTTCATGATGAAGTCCTCCTTAGCAAAAATACGCGTGGCGCCGACGGGATCCATCAGGGGCGTGGTCGACGCGTCCTTCAATCATATCGTGGCGAACTGGCGCAGGGCCCCAAAGCAGAACCAGGGCTGTACAGCGCATCCGCGTGTCAGACTAAATGCATCTGCCGCTGGATCATAATGGACCATCAAGATTACATAAAATAAAGTCAAATCAAAGTTTAGAATAATTAAAGTTGCATATTGACATTTCTAAAACAGGAAGTAGAATACCTGCATAGGACGGCGAAGCACCTTGATCCGTAAACGGGAGAAGACATGTACCCCATCCCAGCGACATGCCCGGTCTGCAGCCAGACGTTGACGGTGACGCGTCTGCAGTGTTCGCACTGCAATACCGCGATTGAGGGGCGTTTTGCCCTGGGTGGTTTCGATCGGTTGTCGCCCGAGCAACTGGCCTTTGCCGCGGCCTTCATTAAGAACGAGGGCAAACTCAACCGGCTCGAGCGTGAACTCGAGCTTTCGTACCCGACCCTGCGGTCGCGGCTGACCGAGTTGATCAAGGCCATGGGCTTCGAGGTCGGTCAGGAGGAGGCCCCGGCGGCGCCCGTCGAGGATGACCGGCGGCGCATCCTTGACGATCTGGCGTCGGGTCGGCTGTCATCCGAAGATGCGATCAGGGCGCTGCGCGGTGGCGCGGCGCTGAGCTGAGGAGGTCACGATGAAGGAACAGCAATCCATCCCGGTCGGCGCCGAGGCCACGATCATGATCCGCAGCGGCGGCGATCTGCGGGTGTTGGCGCATGCCGAGCCCGTGGTCGTCGCGCTCAGCCGCGAGCCCTTCAGCCTCTCGGCGCCCGCCCCGAATACGGCCGAGGTCAACGGCGAGGGCGATCTCGAGGTGCGCGTGCCGGACGATGCCCGGGTGACGATCTCGGCCTGCGGCGGCGATGGGCGGATCCGCGATCTGACGGGCGCGGTGCGGGTCGAGCAGTGCGGCGGGGATCTCGGGCTGCGGCAGCTCGGTGCGGTGACGGTCGGGAACGTCGGCGGCGATGTGCGTGTGCGTGGGCTGACCGGGCCCTTGAGCATCGGCAACACGGGCGGCGACGTGTCGCTCAGCCTGGCCTTCCTGCCCGGCACCGAGTACACGGTCTCGGCCGGAGGCGATATCCGCTGCAACCTGGTGACGGGCACGTCGGCCACCATCACGGCGCACTGTGGCGGCGACATCAGCGTCAACGCGCGCGATGTGCGCTCGGTCGATCGCGGCGCCGAGCACCTGATCCTGGTCGGCGAGGGCGACGGGCTGGTTACGCTGAATGCGGGTGGTGATGTCGTCATCCGCGATGCCGACGCCGAGTCGGATTCGATCGACGATCTGGCCGGCTCGATCGAGGCGCTTGTCTCGCGCCAGTTGAGCGGCGGGATGCGCCACGTCACCGCCGTGCTCGAGAAGAGCGGGCTGACGATCCAGCGCTCACTCGAGGAGGCCTCGCGCAAGGTCGCCGAGGCCGAGCGGCGCGCCGAGGCC
>DKKP01000240.1 GCA_002455335.1 Anaerolineales bacterium UBA6663
CGCAACCCGCCCGGCGAGACCGGCCCGCTGGCGCCGCCCGCGCTCAGCGACTGGCTCGGCTGGGGCCTGGCCTGGCTTGGGCTGCTGGTGGTGGTCTGGATCCCGCGCGAGCGGCTGCGCCTCGCCTGGCTCGCGGTCGCATTCGCCGTGCTTGAACTGGGCTGGAGCTCGCGCGCGCTGCCGCTCCTGGCGACGCTGACCGCGCCCGAGGCCTACAGCAGTCTGCGGCCCGCACTCACGCAGCTCCTGATCGACCCGGCCCGGGCCAACGCCAACGGAGCGCCGCCCGGGCGGGTCCTGTCGATGTCAGCCCTGCAGTTCGACCCCGGCGACCTGGGTGAGCTCAAGGCGTTGTACGGCCCTCAGCTGTCTGCCTCCGGCTACGAGACCCTGATCGTGGCCACGAAGCACAAGGAAGTGCTCTCTCCCAACCTGGCGCTGACATGGCACGTGCCCGGCGTCGATGGCTTCGACGGCGGGGTGCTTCCGACCCGCGCCTACGCCGAGTTCGCGGCGCTCTTCACCGGCGAGCCCTCGAGCGACGGACGGCTGCGCGAGCATGTCACGGTCGCGCCCGATCCACGCTGGCTGGCGCTGGTCGACGCGCGCTGGCTGATCACGGACAAGACCGGCGACGACTGGATCGAGGGCATCGCGTATGACCGGCTGTTCACCCGGACGCTGGCTGCAGGCGAGACGGCCACCTTGACGATCGACCCCGCCTTCCCGGCGACCGAGCTCGGTGTGATTGCAGCAACTCCAGGTCGTCTGGTCATCGTCGCGGGTGATCGGCGCGCCGAGTTGTCGTTCGATAAGGGGCTGGATCGCATCGCCCTGCCCTTCGCGCCCGACTCGATCGAGCTTCAAGGGCCACTGACGGTGGAGGCCCTGACCGCCATTGACTCAGCGACGGGCGCATTCCAGATGATCCCGCTCCGCAACGTCCGCCTGGCCCACAGCGGCGACGTCAAGGTCTACGAAGTCCTCGACCGGATGTCACGCGCGTTCGTGACCGAGACGAGCGAAGTCGTCGGCGCGATCCCCAAGGTGTTGGATCGGCTCAAAACGCCAGGCTTCGATCCGGCCGACATCGCGCTGGTGAGCACCGACCTTAGCGAAAGTTACGTGGGCGATGGATCGCAAGGGGCTGTGCGTTTCGTGTCGTACGCCCCGGAGGAGGTGATCCTCGAAGCGACAGGGCCCGGCACACTGGTCTTGACCGATGCGTTCGCCCCCGGTTGGCGCGCTACGCTCGATGGTGCCGAGACACCGATCGTGCCCGCCTATGGGCTCTTCCGCGCGATCGCGCTGCCGCCCGGCACGCACATGGTGCGGTTCGTGTATGCGCCGCAGTCGGTCACGTTCGGGCTGGCGCTCTCGGGCATCGGCCTTGCGCTCTGGCTGTTTGCCTTCGCCCAATATGGGCGGCGTGGCGGTGACGCCGGTTCGGTCACTCGCTCAGTCTGAGGTCACGCAGCTTCATCTGCAGGCGGCGCTCGCCATTCCACTCGTCGATCTCGAACGTGTAGGCGAGGTCGACCACTGACCCAACGTCGATGCGCTGCGCCCAGGCGCCCAGCCCGAAGCCGATCGCGTCGAGCGCCACCCCATCCTGGATGAGGTTCAGCCGCAGGTGAGCGCCTTCGCTGCCCATCGTGCGCAGGCCACGCACCCGTGCTCCACGCGTCGCAAGCACAGGCGCGGGGTTTCCAAAGCCGCATGGCTCGAACCGAGCGAGTTCGGCGGCAAGCGCCGGCGTCAGTTCGGCGAAACGCGCCGCTGAATCGATGTGGACCGTCGGGCGCAGGTCCAGCCCGGCAAGCTCCCTAGCGGCGATCGCGCGCAGCCGGTTCTCGAGTTCAGCGAGGTTCGCCGGCGCGACAGTGAAGCCCGCCGCGGCGGCATGGCCGCCGTGCTTCATCAAGAGGTCGCGGCACTCGTCGAGCGCATTCGTGATGTGGAACTCACGGATGCTTCGACAGGATCCACGCACGGCATCATCCTCGATCCGCGCCACGATCGACGGCCGATAGAACTCCTCGGTCAGTCGCGACGCCGCCAGGCCGACGATGCCATGCCGAAAGTCGCGGTGCGCTGCGAAGAGCAGGTGCGAATCCGTCTGATTCGTCACCGCCAATGCGCGGGCGCGCTGATGGGTCTCGCGGGTGAGCGCCTGCCGCTCACGGTTCTGGACCTCGAGTTGCTGCGCCAGTTGGCCGGCGCGATACAGATCGGTCGTGGTCATCAGCTCATACGCATCGAGCGCCGACTCGAGCCGGCCGGCGGCGTTGAGCCGGGGGCCAAGCACGAACCCGATCGTCCCGGCATCGAGCTTGCCGGGTTTGATGCCCGCGCTGAGATACATGGCCCGCAGGCCCTCACGACGCAGCTTATCCGGCGGGCGGTTCATCACCTGCAAACCCTGCCGCACAAGCAAGCGGTTCTCACCGGCCAGCGGCGCCAGGTCGGCGACAGAGCCCAGCGCCACAAGATCAAGCACGTCCGAGGCCTTGATCGCAGCGTTGCCATCTCCGCCGGCGGCGCCGTTGCCCTTTCCACCACCGGCCCGCACAAGGGCCTGCGCCAGCTTATACGCGATCCCGACTCCGGCCAGCATCTTCTCCGGATAGGCGTCGCCGGCCTGTTTTGGATTGATCACGGCGAAGGCGGCAGGGATTTCGTCACCGGGCACGTGGTGGTCGGTGATGACCAGATCCAGGCCGAGCGCGCGTGCGGTATCGGCCTCGGCCAATGAACGGATACCGCAGTCGACGGTCACAACCATGCCCACGCCCTCGCCCGCAAGCGTGTTCAGCGCCTCGTGGTTCAGGCCGTAACCCTCGTCTTCGCGATGAGGGATGTAGGGACGGACGTCTCCACCCAGCGCCGTCAGCACCTGAACCAACAGGGCCGTGGCCGTGACGCCGTCGACGTCGTAGTCGCCGTAGACCGCGATCTTCTCGCGTCGCGCTAACGCCCGGCCGAGCCGTTCGACGGTCTCGGGCACCCCGGTCAACAGCAGCGGATCGGTGGAGCCGGCGGCCTCGCCGGCGAGGAAGACCTCGGCGGCGGCGCGCGTCGTCAGGCCGCGTTGCGCCAACGCACGCGCCACGATCGACGAATAGCCACCCAGTTCGGCGGCGACGTCCGGTGTGGGCGCTGGGGCGATGTTCCACTTCTTGCTGATCAAAGAGGCCATGGCGCAAGTGTACCGAGGCGGGTGGCAAAAGCCAAGTCGCGAAGAGTCCTCGCCCCGAAAACACAACAGCCCGCCAGGTGGCGGGCCGTTGACGCTCACGACGAAGGGGTTTGGGCTCAGGCCCAGCCCTGGTTCTTGACGAAATCGGTGATGACCGGGATCGTGACGGTCTTGCCACCGTAAGCCTGGACGCCGAGGTAGATCATGTAGAACCAGACCACCACCGGCACACAGGCGCCGATCACCGTGAAGCTGATCAGCGTGCCGACGATCATGTTGGCCAGGCCGAGGACAAGCGCCTGGAAGTTGTGCGACTTGATGAATGGCCTGTTCTTCTTGTCCTCCATGAGGAGGATGATCACGGGCAGCAGCGGGCTGAGCACATACGCCAGCAGCGACCACAGCTTATCGTCACTGGTCGGCTCGGCAGACGGATCCATCGAAGGCATATTGGTCATGACAGAGGCTCCTTTGGGAAATGAGGACGATTCTTCAATTTTACGGCAATCGCCGTGAAGCGCAAGTAAAGAACGCCGAAAACGTTGTCGGTAAGGTCACGGACGCGCGGTCGATGCCAGGTCCTACGCGATCCCCTATAATCAACGCATGACATCCGTAGTTTTCATGGGCACCCCCGAGTTCGCGGTCCCCTCGCTGCGGGCGCTTGCCCGCGCCTATTCGGTGGTCGGCGTGGTCACGCAACCCGATCGGCCAGCCGGCCGAGGGCGACAGCTTGTCGCGCCGCCGGTCAAGACCGCCGCTCAAGATCTGGGCATCCCGATCATCCAGCCGGATCGGCTGCGCGAACCCGCTGCAATGGAGCAACTCAAAGCCTGGGCGCCCGATCTGATCGTGGTGGCGGCGTTCGGCCAGCTCCTCAGGCCCGCCGTCCTCGATTTGCCGCGATTTGGCTGCGTCAACGTTCACGCATCGCTCCTGCCGCGTCATCGCGGCGCAGCGCCGATCTCGGCCGCCATCCTGGCGGGCGACTCCGAGACCGGCGTGACGATCATGCGCATGGACGTCGGGCTCGATACCGGGCCGATGCTCTTGGCCCGTTCTCTGCCGATTAGCGACAGCGACACGACGGCATCGCTCACGGCCTCACTCGCGACGCTTGGCGCCGATCTGCTTCTCGAAACGCTGCCCGGTTACCTGGCGGGCACCGTACCGCCCAGGCCACAAGACGACGCCCTGGCGACCTATGCACCGCAACTCAAAAAGGAAGATGGGCGGCTTGACTTCAGCGAGACCGCCGAGGAGCTCGCGCGACGGGTGCGCGCTTTCTCACCCTGGCCCGGCGCGTATTGCCTGTGGCAGGGGCAGCCGCTCAAGGTCCTCGAGGCGCGCCCGATCAGTGGGCGGGGCGTGCCACGGACGGTCAGCGGCGGGCTCGATGGGCCGGCTCTGACGTGCGCCGACGGCCAGCTGTTGCTGATCAAGATCCAGCCGGCCGGCAAGCGCCCGATGTCGGCGCTCGACTTCGCTCGCGGCACGCGCGACTTCGTCGGCAGTCAGGTGTCATGAGGGCGCTGGTGATCGGTGGCGGCGCGATCGGCACGCTCGCCGCGACGGTGTTGGGGGGTGCGGGCTGGGAGATTGTGGCCCTGGCCCGCCCGGCGACGGCATTGGCCCTAAGCCAGGACGGATACCGCTTGACCTCGCCAAAAGGCGACCAGGGTGTTCAGCCTGCGCTGGTCACCGGCGGCTGGGGCGCCGCGCTCGAGACCCGTCCGGATTTGATCGTGGTCGCGGTCAAGTCGTACGACACGGCCGCCCTGTTGGCCGAGCTCCGGCCCGCCCTGGGCGCCGAGCGCCCGGCCGTGCTCTGTCTGCAGAACGGAGTTGACAACGAGGCGGCGCTGGCCAAGGTCTTTGGCGCCGAGGCCGTGATCGCCGGCACGGTCACGACGGCGGTCGGGATGCGCGGCCCCGGCTGGGCCGAGGTCGAGAGAGACCGCGGCGTCGGAATCGCCTCGGGGCATGCGCTCAGCGAAGCCCTGGCCGAGGCCTTTACCACAGCCGGCCATCGAACCCAGCTCTTCGGCTCGGCCGGTTCGATGAAGTGGTCGAAGCTGCTGACCAACCTGATCGGAAACGCCACATCAGCCCTGTTGGACTGGCCCGTGGCGCGGATCTACTCGCGTGCGGATCTGTACGCCATTGAGCGTCGGATGTTGCGGGAGACGCTGGCCGTCATGCGGGCGCTGGGTCTGCCCGTCGTGGATCTGCCGGGTGTGCGGGTCCGCCTGGTTCCGTTGGTGCTGGCGCTGCCGGCCTGGTTGGGTCGGCCGCTGTTGGGTCGTGCGGCCGGCGGCGGGCGCGGCGGCAAGATGCCCTCGTTTCACGTCGATGTCTTTGCCGGCAAGCCTCTGACTGAGGTGGCCTGGTTGAACGGTGCCGTCGCACGCTATGCAGCGCGGGTCAAGCTCCAGGCCCCGGTCAACGCCGCCCTCACGGCCGCCCTCAACGCCGCCACCGCCGGACAGTCTTTTGCGCTGGCTTTTCGGGACGACCCGCAGGCGCTGATGGCCTACATCGACTCCGCTTAGGAGGGGTCAGTCCGGTCGAGTGGCGAGCTGACGCTCGATCCAGGCCGCCAGATCGGCCTCGTCGACGATCGACCAGGCGTGTGGGAGGCGCATCCCGCCCAGGTCGGCGCGATAGCCTCGTTCGCGGGTCACCACCAGTTCGGCATGAGCGTTCCCCATCGCGCGCAATTCGTTGACGGCGAAGACCACGTCCAGCGCATTCAAGCTGTAAAGGTCGGTGGCATGATCGAGCCAGAAGTCGACGTCGGGCTCGGTGTACAGACGGATCGGCATGTGCCGAAGGTGCTGCAGGTTACCGCCGAGCGGAAGGTGGGACGAAACCGCGGAAGCGCGTTCATAGGCCGCGGGCACCTCATCGGGCGCGCCGCCAAACGTCTCACGCAAGACCCCCGAGACGTACATCGACTCCGGAAGGTTGGGCGATGGCCAGTTACGCCGGATTACGATCTGCATCCCGCGGTACCAGCGGCTGATATCGAGTGGTGGATCCACGGCAAAGATCGCGCGGGGTCGGATCGCGCCTGCCAGATCGCCGGAGACCGCGACTTCGGCGTAGCGCACTGCGCCGACGCCGCCGGCTGAAAAGCCGCCCAGGATGAGCGAATCCGGTGGGCAGCCAATCCGCCGCAACGCGTCCTGCAACAGGGCGTGGAGTGCTCGCAGATCCGGGGCAGTCAGATACCCGGTGCCTTCCGGGATCGGGAGACCCACCAGGCTGGCGACCCCAAAAGCAGCCAG
This sequence comes from Anaerolineales bacterium UBA6663, assembly GCA_002455335.1. Classification (GTDB taxonomy): domain Bacteria; phylum Chloroflexota; class Anaerolineae; order Anaerolineales; family UBA6663; genus UBA6663. Next base: position 6,490 of record DKKP01000240.1, read on the forward strand.
GCGACTTGGCAGGAGCGAGGTCTCCCAGTTTTCAAGGGTGCCGCCGAAATGGGGCAGATAGGCGACCAGTCCCCGGACCAATCCGTCGGGCACGTAGGTTCGATAGCGATATCGCGCCTCGCCGCCCTCTGGGGCTTCGACCACGTGAGTTGCAGGAGCGTGGTACATGCTGTCTGGCCTCCGATCCTGGCACAAACTCTTCCGCCCGGGCAGCGCGTCGCTGGCCCGAGGGCGTAGCGCGCATGGGAGGCCCGCCGGTTGGCCTTGGCCTCGGGGAGCGCCCAGGGCCGCGCCTACTCGCGTTTCGGGAGGGGCTGCGGCCGGGTCAGCACCTCGGGCCGCAACACGCGATCCAGCTCGGCCTTGTCCATCAACCCCTTCGCCAACACCAGTTCATAGACGCTGGCGCCGGTTTCGTGTGCATCCTTGGCGATCGCTGTGGCGTTCTCGTAGCCGATGTAGGGGTTGAGCGCCGTGACGATCCCGATCGAGTTCTCGACCGAGCGGCGCAGGTGCTCACGGTTGGCCGTGATGCCAACGACACAGCGGTCGGCCAGCGTCAGACAGCCATTGCGCAGATAAATCAAGCTGTTGAACAGGTTGTGCGCGATCACGGGCTCGAAAGCGTTGAGCTGCAGCTGACCGGCCTCGGCCGCGAACGTCACGGTGACGTCGTTGCCGATCACCTCGAACGCGATCTGGTTGACGACTTCGGGGATCACGGGGTTGACCTTGCCCGGCATGATCGACGAGCCGGCCTGAACCGCCGGCAGATTGATCTCGCCCAATCCGGCGCGCGGCCCGGACGAGAGCAGACGCAAGTCGTTGCAGGTCTTGCTGAGTTTGACGGCCACGCGCTTGAGCACGCCCGAGAGCTGAACAAAGGCGCCGGCGTCTTGCGTCGCCTCAACGAGGTTGCTGGCCGTGATCAGCGGCACGCCCGTGATCCGGCTGAGATGAGCGCACACCAAGGCGGCGTAGTCGGGCGGCGCATTGAGGCCTGTGCCAATCGCCGTTGCGCCAAGGTTGACCTCCTGGATGAGCAGCCCGGCCTCGCGCAGCCGCTCCTCGTCTTCGGCCAGCATCACGGCGTACGTGCTGAACTCCTGGCCGAGCGTCATCGGCACGGCATCTTGAAGCTGGGTGCGGCCCATCTTGAGCACATCCGCAAATTCGGCAGCCTTCGCTTCGAAAGCGCCGCGCAGGTGCGCCATCGCGGCCCGGAGCCGATCGATCTCGAGCCGTAGCGCGATGCGTAACGCCGTCGGGTAGACGTCGTTCGTGCTCTGGCTCATGTTGACGTGCTCGAGCGGGTGCAGATGTCGATACGCCCCGCGCGGGTGGCCGAGCAGCTCGAGACCGCGGTTGGCGATCACCTCGTTGGCGTTCATGTTCGAGGACGTGCCCGCCCCGCCCTGGATCACGTCGACGACGAAGTGATCGTGCAGCGCGCCTCCACGGATCTCTTCACAGGCCGCGACGATGGCCGCGGCGCGTTCGGCATCGAGCAGACCCAGTTCGCGATTGGTGATCGCGGCGGCCTGTTTGACGCTCGCCAGGGCCACGAGCAACTCGGGCGCTGAACTGATCGGCTGGCCCGTGATCGGGAAGTTCTCGATCGCTCGCAGGGTGTGGATGCCGTAGTAGGCCTCGGCCGGAACGTCGCGCTCGCCCAACAAGTCGTGTTCAAGACGGGTCATTTGGGTCATACCGGGGATTATCAACCAAAACCGAGAATGCGTTCGATGCGTCACCCGAAAAGGGCCCCTGTTGCTGAGCTCATGTGGGGGTGTCAGCCCGGCGCGAGCAGCCTGGCTGTTGATAATCCGGCCGGAGCCCGGTATAATGGCTGAGTCTCACCACGGGGCGTGGCGCAGCCCGGCTAGCGCACCTGCATGGGGTGCAG
>DKKP01000287.1 GCA_002455335.1 Anaerolineales bacterium UBA6663
GCCGGCGATGAGCAGGTGCGGCATCTGCGTCAGGTCGGCCGCGATCGGGCCGCCAGACACGTCCTGACCGAGCGCGATCCGCAACGTGCCCTTGAGTTTCTTGGTGAAGCGCTCGGACTCGATGACGTCGCGCAACGCGACGAGCGACGATTGTTCGTTGGGAACTTCGATGCCGACGAAGCCCTTGCCCGGCACGGGCGCTTCGATGCGGATCGACTTGGCCGAGAGCGCCAGCGCCAGGTCATTGGCCAGCGACGTGATCTTGTTGACCTTGACCTTGGTCTTCTTGCCGCCTCGGCTCTCGATGAAATCGGGCTCGACCCCGAACTGCGTGATCGTCGGGCCACGGTTAATCTCGACGACGCGCACCGGTGCGCCAAAGGAGGCCAACGTGCCTTCGATGATTTGGACTCGCTTGCGATCGTAATCGTCGTCGGCCGAGGTCTCGCTGCCGTGTTCGAGGACGTCCTCGATCCGCGGCAGTTCCCAGGTTTGCTCGGCGCCGATCACCAGAGGCTGATCGAATGTAGGGGCGGCGGCCGGGGTCACCGCGGCGACCGCCGGGGCGGGTTCAGGGCGGGCGGGTTTGGCCGGCTTGAGACGTGGGCCGCCCTCCGCCTTGGCAGGCGCAGGTTTGGGCTCAGGGACGGGTTTGGGCGCCGTGGCTGTAGCGCCGCGGGTCGGTCGGTTGATTGGGATCTCGCGGCCGTCGTCGAGCGCCAGCTCGCCCTGCACGGCTGGCGAGCCCTCACCTCGGTCGAACAGCCCCGCGACCTTCGCCGCGATCTCGGGCAAGGACAGGCCGAGCGTGAAGACGACAGCCATGATCCACCAGGCGATCAGCACAACCCCCGCGCCGAGCAGGCCGACGGCCTCGGCCAGCGCAGAGAGCAGAAAGGCGCCGATGAAGCCGCCACCCTCGCCGACCTGGGCCACGCGCAGCGCCGCCGTGCGATCACCGTTGATGGCGAAGAGGTGCAGGGTAATCAGAAGGCCCAGATACAGCATGACGACGCCACCCAGTCGCTCGAACTCGACTCGGGGCAGCTTGTCGCCGAACTTGCGATNNAGCAGCTCGGAACGGGGCCAGAACGAGGAAACATCGCGCCCCGCCAAAGCGGCGTTGCCGATGGTGACGAGCGCGATCGGCAGGCCGAAACGCCCGGCGCCGGCCAGCTGGCTCATGGCGTTCATTACGGCCGCGAGTGGTGCGGCGTTATCGTTGCTGAAAAGGCTGAGCAGGGTGATGATGCCGATCGCGACAAGGATGATGCCAACGATGTCCAGCTTGCGATCGAGCGACATCCCGGCAGGGGCGGGCGGCGCCGCGGCAGCCTTCCCTCGGCCGCCGCTCTTGGCGCGGCTGGTACGCCCGGCCGCCTTGCCCTTGCCGCCCTTCGCGGGCTCGGGCTTACGAAAAAGATTGCCCAGAAAGCTCATAACCCAGCTGATCCGACCCTTCGCAATGAGAAAAAGCATTATAGCGCAGGGCGCCCTGTTTGTATATTTGTTCTAGGTCGCTGTGGCATGATTGTCCTGGATCACAATGGATTTCAACCCCCCAAAGACTCGCGGTCTGCTATGGGCCATGGCCGCCGCAACGCCGCTTGTGATCGCGCTTCTGGCGGGCATGCTTCTGGCCGTGGCTGAGCCCGTCACCGGTCTCAACCTTGCCGGCGTGGCGCTCGTGCTCGTCGCCCTGCCGCCGTTGGGCTGGCTGATGTACCGCGTTGTCGGGTTGGTCGGAGCCCGGTACCGAGTCGCGGCGGGGGCGCTCGAGATCGTGTGGGGCAGTCGACGCGAGGTGATCCCGCTCCGAGATATCGAGGAGGCGCACCCGGCGCCGCTCTTCACAGGCGATCTGTCGGCGCGCGGCCTCAACTGGCCGGGTTGCGTGGTCAGCCGATTCGAGCACCCTCAACTCGGTCTGGTCGAATTCCTGGCGGCGTCAGCCGAGAAGCGCGACCTGGTCTTGATCGGGTATCAGGGTGGTTGGCTGGCGCTTTCGCCCGGTGACGTAACGGGCTTCCTTAATGCGCTTTCAGGGCGCCGGCTGGCCGAGGCACGGGCCGGGGCCTCGACGGTTCCGGCGCGGGTTGGGCGCTCACTCCTTGGCGATCGGGTCGCGCTTGGCCTGGTGTTGGGCGCCGTCGTCATCCTTGGGGGCCTGATCCTCTACCTGTTTTCGATCTGGCCACAGCTACCGCCGGTACTGGCGCTGCGTTTCAATGCCGACGGCACGCCCGAGCGCTTTGGCCCGCCGGCCGGTCTCTTCATCCTGCCCGTGATCGGGGCCGTGGCCCTTGTGCTCAATACACTGTACGGCGCGATCCTCCACAGCCGCGCCGCCGATCGCCAGGCCGCGTATGTCATGCTGTCGTCCTCCATCGCGATCCAGGGCCTGGTCTGGGTCGCGGCCTTCTTCGTGCTCTTCGCAGGCGTTGCCCCTTAGCGCCCTCGTGTCCGGATCCGCCGGAGCTCCGTCTGCCGTCAGATCACCGACTTCACAGTCTCCACGTTCAACGGCATCTCGAGTTCTTGCGTGCGCGTGACCCAACGCCAGGCGGCGCGCACCCCGCGTGAGAGGAGAAACGCCGGCGTGATGACCTGCACGTTCAGACCTGTGCGACCGTCGGTGGCAGCGGACGCAATCCACAATGCGCGGGCCGCCGGGACCTCAGGCGGGTTGCCGAGGATTCGAACGACGGTCTTGAGCGGATTGAGCTTCGCTTCGTAACCAACCACCGCCTGGACCTGGCTGAGCATCTCGGTCGTCACCAGCCCAGGATTGATGGCATACACACCGACTCCACAGTCCGCGTACTCGCGAGCCAGCGCCGTCGTGAACGCGCGCACCCAGGTCTTGCTGCTGGCATAGGCGTTTTGGAACGGAACGGGCTGGTTGTCGCCGCGGCCGAGCAGGTTGATCAGCTTGCCGCGCCGCTGAGGCACGAAGTGGCGCAGCGCCGTCACCGACCCGTTGTAGACCCCAACGATGTTGGTGCCGATGACACGCTGGAACTCATCCGAGGGCAGGTGGGCCGTCGGGCCGTATGGCGCCGAGAGCCCGGCATTGTTGACCCAGATATCCAGGCGCCCGAAGGCGCTTACTGCATGTGCGGCCAGGGCCTCCACCTGTGCGAGATCGCCGACATCACAGGCCAGGCCCGTCGCGCGACCACCCTGGGCCCGGATCGACTGCACGGCGGCCTCCACAGATCGGGCCGAGCGTGAGGCGATGACGACCGCCGCGCCTTCCCGCGCATAGGTCTCGGCGATCGCCAGACCCAGACCACGACTCCCGCCAGTGATGACGGCAACCTGATTCTCAAGGGTACGCATCAATGCTCCTTATGGAATGTTGCGGCGGCCAACACCGGCATGTTCCGCCACTTCCGGGACTCATCAAACACTCAACTGCCGAATTTGCTTTGCAATTGTAAAATATCATCAATGCAAAATATTACGCCATTAGAAATTTGTTAGTCAGGACTGGAGATGTCCCAAATGTCTGAACTTGAAGTCCTGCAACGCGCGCTTCGACGCTGGGCCGAGGCCTATATGGGCACAGCCTGGCGCGAAACCGGGCACTTCATCCGGCAGCAAGGGCTCTCTAACGCCCAGTTCAGCCTGATGATGACCATGCACTACCGTGGCGAGGCCAAGATCACGGATATCGCCGACATGCTCGGCGTGAGCACGGCTTACGCCAGCCAGATGATCGACAAGATGGTGCAGGGCGGTTTTCTGGCCCGCGCCGAAGATCCGACCGATCGGCGCGTGAACCTCGTCAACCTCAGCCCATCCGGCCGCGCGTTGACCGAGGCCGCGATTGAGATGCGCAGCGGCTGGACCGAGGCGCTGGCGCAGGCCATCGACCCAGACGAACGAGCCACCGCAGCCCGATTGCTCGATCAACTAACCCAGGCGGTTCGGCTGACGCACCCACAGGGTGAACGCAAATCCGATGGAGAAAACAAATGACGACCCAGACCCGCCAACCCAAGATGTCGGGGCTCGCCCGTGCCATGATGGGCTTGCAGACTTTTCTTCTCCGCCGTAACTGGTTGGGCGCCTTTGGCGACGAAGTGATGGTGATCACGGTCACCGGTCGACGGTCTGGGCGCTCGTATAGCACGCCGATCGGTTACCTCAACGACGGCGAGACGATCGTGGCGCTCTCACAGGGTAGCCAATGGGTGCGCAACGCGCTGGCGGCGCCCGAAGTCGTGCTCGAAATCAAAGGGCGCAAGCTGCGCGCAAAGGCCGAGCGGGTCGATGATCCGGCCGAGCGCGACAGGATCTTCGGTCTGTATCGCGCCCAACGTCGTGCGAACTTCGCCCGGTACTTCGGCGTGCCGGTCGACGCGGACCCGACGACGCTATCTAGGGCCCTGGCCACCCGGGTCTTCCTCCGGTTTTTGGCGATACACGACACTGACAACTGATCTCCACGTTGGATCCACGATCGCCGGCTAAGGTCGGCGGTGGCGGCATCAATCCGAAAGGTAAGGTTTGGTTTCATGATGATGGGCAGACCGGGAGGACGCCGTGGTGGCCCTCCCACACCGAACAACAAAGGCCTGCAGCGCTCGATCGCGTACTTGCGTGGGCAGGGCCGGCGGGCGATCCTGCCGTACACGTTTCTGATCATCGCCACGTTGTCGCAGCTGGCGGTGCCGCGGCTCGTGCGCGACATCATCGACGCGGTGACAAATGGCTATGTCGCCAGCCAGGTGCTCGATGCTTGGGACAAGATCCCGACCGCGTTCCAGTCTGCGGCCGTCCCGCAACTGCTCGAGGCCTTCGCGCTGCCGGCCGATTGGTCACAGGATCAACTCCTGACCGAGATGCAGGCGCGCTTCGACGGCGCTCCGCAGGCGCTGCTCAACGCCGCGATCGCGATCGTGATCTTTGCCGCGCTCCGCGGCGTGTTCGCCTTCCTGCAGACGTTTTGGGCGGAGCGTAATTCACAGGGCGTGGCCTTCGATCTGCGCAACGACCTGTATGCCAAGATCCAACGTCTGTCGTTCTCGTACTACGATCAGAACCAGACCGGCCAGCTGATGATCCGCGCCACAGACGACGTCGAAAAGGTCCGGCTCTTCCTCGGCCAGGGCCTTGTGCAACTCGTCGGGGCCGTGGTGCTGCTGACCGGCACCCTGGTCGTGCTGTTCACCACAAACGTTGCTCTGGCATGGACAGCGATCTGGATCCTGCCCGTAGCGCTCGTGCTCTTCATGGTCTTCGGTATCGTCAGCCAGCCGCTCTTTGGCGTGGTTCAACAGCGTCTTTCGGCGCTCAACACCATCCTGCAGGAGAACCTGGCCGGCATTCGGGTGGTGCAGGCCTTCACCCGCGAGAAGCAGGAGCAAGCCAAGTTTCAGACCGCGGCCGATCAGCTGCTTAACCAGCAGATCACACTCTCGCGTCTGTTCACGTTCCTGTTCCCGCTTGTCTTCCTGGTGGCTAACCTCGGTCAGGCGACTGTCCTGTACTTCGGCGGCCAGCAGATCATCACGGGCACGCTCACCCTCGGGCAATACCAGGAGTTCTCGCTCTACCTGGTCTATCTGTTCTTCCCGATCGCGCAGATCGGCTTCATCATCACCCAGCTCGGCCAGGCCGGCGCCTCGGCCGGGCGGATCTTCGAGATCCTCGACGCTCGCAGCGATGTGGTCGACAAACCCGATGCGATCGAATTGCCCGCTGTCAATGGCCAGGTGACGTTCGAGGACGTGACCTTCAGGTACTTCGGCGGCGGCGAGCCGGTGCTCAAAGACGTGAGCTTCACGGCCGAGCCCGGCCAGACCGTGGCGCTGCTCGGCGCGACAGGTTCGGGCAAGACGACGATCATCAATCTGTTGCCGCGCTTCTATGACCCGACCCAGGGCCGGATCCGGATCGACGGACACGACCTGCGCGACGTCAGGCTCGACAGCCTGCGCGCTCAGATCGGCATCGTGCTTCAGGAGACCACGCTCTTCAGCGGCACGATCCGCGACAACATCGCCTTTGGTAAGCCCGATGCCAGCCTCGACGAGGTGATCGCGGCCGCGCAGGCAGCGGCGGCCCACGACTTCATCACGGGCTTCGCACAGGGCTACGACACGCCGGTCGGTGAGCGCGGAACCACGCTCTCGGGCGGCCAGAAGCAGCGCATCGCCATCGCGCGGGCGTTGTTGCTCGACCCGCGCATCCTGATCCTCGACGACAGCACCTCGAGCGTCGACCTGGCCACCGAGGCCGTGATCCAGGCGGCACTCGACAGGCTGATGGTCGGTCGTACGTCTTTCGTGATCGCCCAGCGCATCAGCACGGTCATGCACGCCGACCAGATCCTGGTGCTCGACAAGGGCCAGGTCGTCGCGCGCGGCACCCATGCCGAGTTGCTCGAAGACAGCCCGATCTACGCCGAGATCTACAACTCACAGTTAGTCGGGCAGTCGGGTAGTCAGGTCGTCGCGTAGTCGGTTGCTCGGAGCAACGACGCGACCTCTGAACAACCCGACTCCTGGACGACTAGACTAACCGGAGGGACTTATGTTTGGTGGTGGACCCGACGGCCTGCGCCGTCAATTCAGTCAGGATCAACTCAAACCGCGCAACTTGAGCTACACGCTCGGCCGGTTTCTCGAATACTTCGGCCACGAGTGGCCCCTGCTCGTGCTTGTCGCCTTTCTGGTCGTTGCGGCAACGTGGACCCAGGTGACCAACCCCGAGCTCACCGGCCAGGTGGTCGATTGCTACATCACGCCCGCGCTTGGCGCGGGCGGCGGCGGCAGTGTCTCGGCCGGCCCGGCCGGCGCCGAACCGACATTGGCCGAGAACTGTTGGCTCCCCTCGGATCGCGCGAACGGCGACGTGACCCAGGATGCGCTCCGGGCCCTGATCTATCTTGGCGCGACGCCGCCCACGACGGCCGATATGCTCGCCTTCACCGCCGACGAGCGCATCGCCGGGCTCGCGCGCGTGATCGGCGCCGTGTTGGCGCTGTTCGTGGCGGGCGCGTTGCTCACCGGCTCGTCGTTCTTCGTGATGAGCTGGGCCGGCCAACGCGTGCTGCGCGATCTGCGTATCGACCTGTTCAAGCACATGCACCGGCTCTCGCTCGGCTACTACACCGAGCACGAGGCCGGCGATCTGATGGGTCGCATCACAAACGACAGCAGCGCGATCGAGCAGGCCTTTGGCTTCGCGATCATCAACGTCTTCAGCGGCGCGCTGCTGCTGATCTGGACGGCCTACAACATGCTTGTCAAGAGCGTGCCCTTCGCGCTGTTGAGCATGTCTGTGCTGCCGCTGATGGCCTGGGCGACCGCTTACTTCTCGGATCAGGCGCGCAAGGCGTATCGCGCCAGCCGGGCCGAGATGGGCAGCGTCAACGCCGAGCTGCAGGAGGGCCTGTCGGCCGTCCGCGAGACGCAGGCCTTCAATCGGGCCGAGGAGAACATCGAGCAGTTCAGGGCGACGAACGCTGCCAACCGCGACGCCAACGTTCGGGCCGTGTCGTTCACGTCGGCTCTGGCGCCCGCGCTCGAGGCGCTCGGCTACGTCGCGCTTGCGATCGTCACGGGCGTGGGCGGGTACTTCCTGCTCAACGGCCAGGATCTGACGCTCCTGGGCTTCACGACTTCGGTCTCGCTCGGCGTGGTCGTCACCTACCTGGCCTACGTCCAACGTTTCAACCAGCCGATCCAACAGATCGCCGTATTGTGGACCAACATCCAAAACGCCGTCGCGGGCGGCGAGCGGATCTTTGGCCTGCTTGACACGCCATCGGCCATCGCCGACAAACCCGACGCGAAGCCGATGCCGCCGATCACGGGCAGGGTGGAGCTTGTCGACGCGCGCGCCGAGTACAAGCAGGGCGTGCCCGTGCTCAAGGGCGTCACGCTCACGGCTGAGCCCGGGCAAACCATCGCCATCGTCGGCCCGACCGGCGCCGGCAAGACGACGATCATCAACCTGCTCCCGCGCTTCTGGGATGTGACCGGCGGCGCCGTCAAGATCGACGGCATCGATGTCCGCGACGTCACGCTCGAGACACTGCGCCGCCAGATCGGCATCGTGCTGCAGGACTCGTTCTTGTTCAGCACGACCGTGATGGAGAACATCCGCTTCGGCCGGCCGACCGCCAGCGACGACGAAGTCATGGCCGCGGCCCGGCTGGCCCGGGCCGATCAGTTCATCGAGCGCCTGCCCGAGGGCTACAACACGGTGCTTGGGGAGCGCGGCAGCGGCCTCAGCCAGGGGCAACGCCAGTTGCTCTCGATCGCACGCGCAGCGCTGGCCGATCCACGGATCCTCATCCTCGACGAGGCCACCTCGAGCGTCGATACCCGCACCGAGCGCCTGATCCAGCGCGCGTTTGATGAACTGCTCAAGGGTCGGACGGCATTCGTCATCGCGCACCGGTTGAGCACGATCCGCAACGCCGACGAAATCCTGGTGCTCAAGGCCGGCGAGATCATCGAGCGCGGCAAGTTCGATGCGCTCCTCGCGCGTAAGGGCTTCTTCTACGACCTGTACATGAGCCAGTTCCGGGCGCAAGAGGCGGCCGGGCCGGCAGCCGCCGGGCTGAACGGGGCGACGGCGTCTGTTTGACTCACTTGACCGGTATATAGGGCGAAAATCGCCCTATATACCGGTCAACCTCAGAGAAGGATGGTTGCAGATCGGCGCGAAGAGAGGATGCCATGCTGACGATCGACCTGGAGATCGCGCGGCGCTTTGTCCTGGGCAAGCAAGGCCTGTGGCCGGGACGGCGTTGGCGGGGGCTCAAAGGGGCCGAACAGGCGCTGCGGGCGATGGAGTACCTGCAGCTTGATCCGCTCCAGATCGTGGCCCGCAGCCACGACATCCAGCTTCACAGCCGCGTGCTTGACTACGCACCGGGCGGCTGGGAGGAGCTGGCTTACCGCAAGCGCCGGTTCTTCGACTGGGGCGGTTGGCTGGCGCTCCGCCCGATGGACGAGCTGCCGCACTGGCGCGTCGTGATGGCGCGCGAACGCGACGGCGATCGCGATTGCGATCCGCGCATCCGACGCTCGGGCCGCGAGCACGCCGCCGCGGTCGTCGAGATGCGCGAGGTTCTGGCCGAACGCGGCATGGTGGGCAACCGCGACTTCGAGATGGCGTCGCGTACCCGCACCCAGAGCTATCGCGGCCGCAAAGACAGCGCCCTGGCCCTGTATTACCTCTGGCGCACCGGCGAGGTGATGACCCACCACCGCGAGTCCTTCGAGCGCGTCTACGGGTTGGCCGAGGCAATCGCACCGCCGACTGCGCTCCACGAGAGCGACCCGGCCGAGGCCGATCGATTCCTGATCACCAAGGAGATCGCGTTCGCCGGGCTCTCTCGCCTGGAACGCACACAGGATGCCTTTCATCGGGGCGTGCCCTTCAGCCGGGCGCGCGCCATCGTCGATGCGCTGCTCGGCGACGATGAGATCGTCGAAGTCAGGGTCGAGGGCTGGAAGCCCGTGCACTACGCCCTGGCATCCGACGCCAAGCATCTCAAGGCGCTGACCTCAGGTCGTGTGCCAAAGGCCTGGGCGCCACTCGAAGCCTCGACGACCGACGAAGCCGTTTTTCTCGCGCCGCTCGACCCGGTCAGCGCGCGGGGGCGAGCTAGACTGCTCTTCGCTTTCGACTACACCTGGGATGTGTACAAGCCGGCGCCGCAGCGTCGCTACGGCTATTACACGCTGCCCGTCCTCTGGGGCGATCGGCTCGTCGCGCGCTTCGACAGCAAGTACGAGCGCGACGCCGGGGTCTTCACGGTGCTTGGCCTCTGGCTCGAACATCCAGCGCTTGGCAAAGACGAGGCCTTCGCCGAGGCCCTGGCCCGAGGCCTGAGGCGTTTCCGGGCCTTTCTCGGCGCCGATCGGCTCGACGTGAAGGCGATCCGCCTGNNCTGCGCATGTCGTAGATGTCGAGCCCCAGCTCGCCGGCGGCCAGGCGCTTTCGCTTCGCCTCCTCGACCGCGAGCCGCTTCTCCGCCGCCGAGCCCAGACCGCCTGAATCAGGGCGATTCGGGCCGAGCGTCAGCCGCGCTATCCGGCCATTTCCGGCGATCCCCGGGATCGGTCGCGCGGGCCGGGCTGGGCCTTCGCCGACTCGCCCGCGTACACCCCAGGCAGGCCCGATTCCTGCATCAATAGGGAGTGGAGTAGACTCGTTCCAGCAGCCCCGACCCGGGGCCTGGAGGACATCGGATCATGCGCCAAACCGTCCGTCCTGCCTTGTTCACAACGCTCCTGACGATAGGCCTGCTGGCCGCACTTACGGCCGGGCTGTGGGCCCCGACGCCGGCCAGCGCCCAGGAGGCCCCGACCGGCACGCCCACGCCGACCGCCACGCTTACCCGTACCCCACGCCCAACTCTGGCCGCGACCTTCACGGCCACGCTCACGCCCGGGCCCAACCAGTACGTGGTGCAGCCCGGCGATTACCTGGCTCGGATCGCCGTGCGCAACGGCATCTCGATCTCCAGCCTCATGACAGCCAACAACCTCGAGGGCGATCAGATCTACCCGGGCCAGATCCTGGCGATCCCGCCCCGCGCGACAGCGGCCAACCCGACCCGCACGACAACGGCGCTCCCGCCGGGCGCGCGCACGCACGTCGTCCAGTACGGCGACCAGTTGATCAAGATCGCGCGCACGTACGCGGTGCCGCTCAACCAGCTGGCCCAGGCCAATGGCCTGATCAACGATCGATTGCTCGTCGGTCAGGTGCTCTTCGTGCCGACCGCGCTGCCCACACGCACGCGTCAACCGGCCACCGTCACCCCTGGCCCGACTGCGACCAAGGCGCCGCCAACCCCCGTACCCGCCGGTTGGGCCACCCATCGCGTCCAAAGCGGCGACCGGCTGCAGCGTATCGCCATCTGGTATGGCGTGACCTGGGTCGACATCATCGCGGCCAACGGCCTCGATGAGTACGGCACGCTGCGCGTCGGCCAGACGCTGGCCATCCCGAACCCGCCGCGACGGCCTGTGGTGTACACGGTCCAGCCCGGCGATACGCTCGAGGGTCTGAGTGAGCGGTATCAGATCAGCATCGAATTCATCCGAATCGCCAACTACAACTTCAAGGGTGACACACTCTACGCCGGGTTGACCCTGATCATCCCGATGCGGCCCGAGATGCAGCCCTGACGTCGGCGACGCGCGCTTTTTCGTGCACCTTGGCCACTGAAGCGCCGGCTGTTCGGCATATAATCCCTTGTACTTGCGTGAAGGATTTCACGAGGCCGCTTAAGCGGCCTCGTGGTCTGCCCGAACATCGATCGGGTGTCCGCCGCCACGGTTGACCTGTGGGGGTTGGGCGCCCGTTTTCGCCGCTGTAGCCTTCGCCGGCTGCATGGGCCGAGAAGGATCCGCATGACCGTGAACCTGCCCTATGGGCGCGTCTACAACTTCAACGCCGGCCCGGCCGCCCTGCCGGTCGTCGTCCTCGAGCAGGTGCAGGCCGAGTTGTTGAACTACAAAGGCACCGGCATGTCGGTGATGGAGATGAGCCATCGCTCGAAAGCGTTCGAGGGCATCCTGCACGCCGCCGAGTCCGATTTGCGCGCGCTGTACGGCATCGGCGCCGACTATGCCGTGATTTTCATGCAGGGCGGGGCATCGCTCCAGTTCACGGCGGTCCCGGCCAACCTGCGTGGCGCTGGACAGTCGGCCGATTACCTGGTGACAGGCTCATGGTCGAAGGCAGCCTACAAGGAGGCCAAACGACACGGCGCGACTCGCGTCGCCTGGGATGGCGGCCCTGACGGCTTCGTGCATATCCCGCGCAACGGTGAGGCCTCGATTGACGCCCAGGCCGCCTACGCGTATGTGTGCAGCAACGAGACGGTCAACGGCCTGGCCTATTACGACCTTCCACATGTCCCGGCCGAGGTGCCCCTGGTCTGCGACGCCTCGTCCGAGTTCGTCAGCCGCCCGCTCGATGTCGCGCGCTACGGTCTGCTCTACGGCGGCGCGCAGAAGAACGCCGGGCCGGCCGGCGTGACCGTGGTGATCATCCGCCGCGACCTTCTCGAGCGTACACCAGAGGGTCTGCCGCCGATGCTCGACTACAAATTGCTCAGCGAGCACGGCTCGCTGTACAACACGCCGCCGTGCTTTGGTATCTACGTCACCGGGTTGGTCTTCCAATGGATTCTGGCGCAGGGCGGCCTGACCGCCATCGCTGAAGCCAATCGGCGGAAATCGACCCTGGTCTACCAGGCCATCGACGCCAGTGGCGGCTTCTATCGCGGCCACGCCAGGCCGGACAGTCGCTCGGACATGAACGTGACCTTTCGGCTGCCCGATGCGGCGCTCGAGGAGCAGTTCGCCAAGACGGCGAAGGCCGAGGGCCTCGAAGGGCTCAAGGGCCATCGCTCGGTGGGCGGCATCCGCGCTTCGCTCTACAACGCCGTCCCGCTCGACGCGGCCAGCCTGCTGGCCGATTTCATGCGCGAATTCCAGCGCCGCAATGGATAAGCCATGTCCTTCAACATCCTGATCTCCGATGGCCTGGCACAGGCCGGGATCGATCTCCTCAAGGCGGCCGGGCAGGTCACTGTCGATCCCAAGATCACGCCCGATGCGCTGCTCGCTGCCCTGCCCGAGTATGACGCCCTGATCGTCCGTTCCCGCACCAAGGTGAACACCCAGGTCGTCAGCGCCGGGCGTCGGCTGAAGGTGATCGGGCGCGCCGGCGTCGGCGTCGACAACATCGATATCGCTGCAGCGCTGGCCGCCGGCGTGATCGTGGTCAACAGCCCGCTGGCCGCCACGGTTGCGGTCGCCGAACTGACGCTTGGATTGATGCTCGACCTCGCCCGCCGGGTGCCTGCCGCCGACGCTGCGCTGAAGCGCGGCAAGTGGGAGAAGAGCGCGTTCATGGGCGACGAGCTCTCGGGCAAGACCCTGGGGTTGATCGGCTTCGGGCGAATTGGCCAGCTTGTCGCTGCCCGTGCCCAGGGCTTCGGCGTTCGGGTCATCGTCAGCGATCCGTACATCGATGAAGAACTGGCGCGCAAGAGCGCCGTGACGCTCCTGCCGCTCGACGAGTTGCTCGCCCGGGCCGACTTCATCAGCCTGCACGCGTCGCTCGTCGGTGCGCGACCCGGCTTGATCGGCCCGGCGGAGATTGCCCGGTGCAAACCCGGAGCACGCCTGATCAATACCGCGCAAGGTGTACTGGTGGATGAGGTCGCATTGGCGGCTGCGCTCAAGTCGGGGCAGCTTGCCGGCGCAGCGCTGGATGTCTTCGCCGAGGAACCGCCGGTCGGCTCAACCCTTCTCGGCCTGCCCAACGTCGTCGTTACGCCGCGGCTGGGCTCGTCGACGGTCGAGGCGCAGGCCGTCGTGGCGCGCCAGATTGCGCACCAGGTTCTTGATGCGCTGCGCGGGCACAACTACCGCAATGTCGTCAATCTGCCGTTCGCCGTCGGGCCAGACTTCCGCCTGATCGGCCCATACTTGACGCTGGCCGAGAAGCTCGGGGCGCTTCTGGCCCAGCTGGGCGACAGCGCGCCACGACGGCTCGAGCTCGAGGTGCGCGGCGCGGGTCTTCAGGAGATGGTGCGGCCGATTGCTGTCGCTGTCCTCACTGGCGCGCTGCGTCAGCTCGCGACCGAGCCGATCAACTACGTCAACGCCCCGGCGCTGGCCGCACAACGCGGGATCCAGATCACGCAGACTCGCGGGTTCGAGCTGGTGGACTACCCCAATCTGATCTCGGTGCGCGCGCATTGGGACGGCGGGCCCTCCTACGAGCGGCTGTTGGCGGGCACGATCTTTGGCGGCAGCGACATTCGACTTGTCCAGATCGACCATATCCGCATGGACGCGCGGCCCTTTGGGCCGGCGCTGATCATGCAGAGCCGGGATGTGCCGGGGTTGATGGGCGGTGTCGGTTCGCTTTTGGCCCGCCACGGGATCAACATCGCCGAATGGCGTCTCGGCCGCGATCAACCCGGCGGCATGGCGCTCTCGGTGCTCAACCTCGACAGCGCGCCGGCGCCCGAAGTCCTCGAACAAATGCGCGAATTGCCTCAGGTCGTCAACGTGCGACTCGTAGCGTTATGAGCATTGTGCAGGCTGAACGGTTTTTTAGGGGATAGCCCCTGGTTGACAGCCCTCACCCGTTCGTGTAGCATCAATTTATCAGTCAATTTGATACCCATATTGGGCCACGAAGCCCTGATCACCAGCGTGGTCAGGGCTTTCTTTTGTATGTCACGAACCATCGACGTCACCGTCACCTATCTCGAAATGCGCGAACCCGGCGCCTTGATCCCGGCGGTGCGCCCGGAAAACGATTACACAGTGGCCCGCATGGACGAGCCAGTGCCTGAATACGCGCGGTTTCTGTATACGGCAGTCGGGGGCTCCTGGTACTGGACGGATCGGCTGCGCTGGTCATACGCCGAGTGGCAATCCCACGTTGCCCGCCCGGAAATCCATACCTGGGTGGGCTATGTGAACGGCGCCCCGTTTGGTTACTTTGAGTTGCAGGATGAACCCGGGCCCGAAGTGCAGATCCAGGCCTTCGGGCTGTTACCGCAGTTCATCGGGCGTGGGCTTGGCGGCGCGCTTCTGACCGATGCGATCCGCCATGCCTGGCTGCGCGGGCCGCGGCGCTTGTGGGTCCACACGTGTACGCTCGATGGGGCCCACGCGCTCAACAACTATCGGGCCCGTGGACTTCGGGTGTATAAAGAGGAGTCGACCCGGCAAGAACTTGACGACTCGCCGCCTGGCCCCTGGCCCGGCGCGCGGGCACCGCTGGGCAGGTGAGCACGATGACCGACCACAGCCTTCTGCAGGCCTCCGAACACGCTGCGCACGATTGGCGCGCTGCGCTTGATTTGATTCGACAGGCTGGTTCGCGCTTCAACCGTCTGGGGGCGCAGACCTCGCTCCCCGAGGCTCTGCGCCTGATCGCCGAGACGGCGGTCCAGTTGATCGGCCCGGGCGCATCGGCCGTGATCTACCTGTTCGATGCCGACCGAAACGCGTTCGACAAACATTCGCGTGTGTCGGCCGGCGAGAGCGAGGCACCGCACCGGGCAGGCAGCGCCACAAATGAAGACTATCCGCGCGCGAACGGCGTCGGCATGGCCGCGATCCGTTCTCGTGAACGTGTGCTTTCATACGAGAGCGGCCGTCCGTTTCACCCGCTCAAACACGCCGCCGGCATCCGCACCGCGGCCTGTTATCCGCTGCTTGTCGGCGAGCAGGCCGTCGGCGCGCTGTATCTCGATCTACGGGCTGAGCGCCGTTTCACAGAGGACGAGCTTCGACTGCTCGACACGCTTGTGGCATTGGCCGCTGTCGCGATCTACAACACACGCCAGTTCGAGGGCGTGAACCGGGCGCTCGAGCGGAAGGTCGCAGAGCTCGAACGGTTGCAGGCCGCGGCGTCGCTCATCAGCACGCGTCGCAACCTCGATGACACGCTCGCCCAGATCCTCGATAGCGCGCTGGCCTTGATTGGCGCCGAGTTTGGATCGTTCAGGCTCATGGAGCGCAAGACGAACGCGCTGCGTCTTGTGACCGTCAGCCCACCGGCCAACACCGAGGGCGATGAGCCGCTTCTGGTGGACGAAACGGGCAGCGTGATGGGCTGGGTGGCGTTCCACCGCAACACGGCCCGCATCGGGGATCTCTCGGTCGAGCCCTGGCGCGACATCTATCAACCCCTCCTGCCCGATCGCGTGATGCGCTCGGAGTTGGCTGTCCCGATTTTTGGGCCGGGCGGCTCGATGCTTGGCGTGCTGAATGTCGAGAGCCCGCGGCCGCACGCCTTTAGCACAGACGATCAGAGCGCGCTCGAAGCGTTTGCATCACAGGCCAGCATCGCGATTCAGGAAGCGCAGTTGCTGCTCGCGATCGTCGAGATCACCGACGAACTTGCGCGTCGATCGCCGAGCCAGCTGCTCGACCTGCTGATCGAGCGCGCCTGCGACCTGCTCAACGTCGCGCACGCCGCAGTGTGGGAGGTGGATCGCGCTCAGGCCGACATGCTCGTGCTGCGGTCGGCGAACTTCGATTCGTTTGCACAATACCGGGTGCCGATCCGAGGCAGTTTGCTCGGCGAGTCGTTGCAGTCGCGCCGCCCGGTCTACACGGCGGACATGGCCAACGAGCCGCTTGTGACCCGCCGCAAACTCTCGACCCAACTCAAATGGGTCTCGGCCGTCGTGATGCCCCTGATCGGCCGCGACGGCATCCCGCGTGGGGCGTTCGGGGTCTACAGTCAAAGCCCGCGCGTCTTCAACGATTGGGAGATGCGGCTGTTGACGGCGCTGGCCAATCATGCGGCTGTCGCCTTTCAGCAGGCCGAAGCGCTGGCTCAGGTCAAGCTTGCGCAGGAGCGTCAGGCGGTGGCCGAGACCTTTGCGGTGCTCGGCGATGTGGCCGCCAACCTGATTCATCGGGTCAACAACATGGTCGGCGTGATCCCGGCGTTGACCCAAAGCCTGACCGAGAAGCGCCCCGACCTACTCGGCGATCCGTTGGCGGCCAAGAAACTGGCCGATATCGCCGCCAGCGCCCGACAGGCGATGACCACGGCCCGCGAAAGCGTGGCGTACTTGCGTCCGTTCCAGATCGGGCCGGTCAGCGTCAAGGTCGCCTATACGACGGCAATCCAGCGAATCGACCGCCCCGAGCATATCCAGATCGCGAGCGTCGGGCTGGCCCGCTTGCCGCTTGTGCTCGCCGGCGAAGAACAGCTTCGCCTTGTGCTGGTCAACCTGATCGAGAACGCGATCGAGGCCCTTGGCGAGACGCCTGGCCGGATCGTGACGCGCGGCCAGGTCGTCAGCGACATCCTTGACCCGACCACGCGCTGGGTCGAGCTCGTGATCTCGGATACCGGGCCGGGTGTGCCCGCTGAAGTGCGCGACAGGATCTTCGACGCGACCTTCTCGACGCGAGGCGTCGGACGCAAACTGGGCTTCGGTTTGTGGTGGGTCAAGTCGTGGGTCCAGCGCTTTGGCGGCAGCATCGTGCTTGCCGATCCTTCACCAAACAGCCGGCAACAAACCGCCGGTTGCACCTTTGTCGTGCGTCTGCCGCCGGCCAAGGGCGAGAACTGAACATCTTTGATTGCGGGGACTTCCCGCGGAAGGCTGAAGTAGAGAACCATGGAAAAGCAAATCGTCCTCGTCATCGAAGACAACGCCCAGTGGCGCGAGATGTACGCCGAGCTCTTGCCTGAGCCGGCGTACGAGCTGCGCTTCGCGGCAAGCTATGCCGAGGGCCGCGGCGAGCTGCAGCGCGGCGCGTTTCATCTCGCGATCGTCGACTTGAACCTCGCCAGCACCGAGGCCCGTCAGGACAATCGCGACGGGTATCGGCTGCTGCAGGCGGCCCAGCAGCGGCGCGTGCCGACGATCGTCGTCAGCGGCATGGATGACCCGGATGAGGTCGATCGCGCTTATGAAGAGCATGGTGTCTTCGCCTTCGTCGAGAAGGCGCTCTTCGATCGAAAGGCTTTCCAGCAATTGGCCGAAGACGCCGTCCGGCTTGGCACAACCGGGCCGGCCGATCAGGAGACCCCGGCCCAGCTGCAGGAGTTGACCGATCGCGAGCGCGAGGTGCTGCTGCTCATGGCGCAGGGCTACACCAACCGGCAGATCGGCGAGGCGCTGCTGATCACGCCCAATACGGTCAAGAAGCATGTCGACCACATCCTGCAGAAGCTGCGCGTCAGCAACCGCGCAGGCGCGGTATCGGTGGCCCTACAGGCCGGCATGCGCCCGGCCGCGCGGCCCGGAGAGTAACCCGGTACCCACTGTCGACACACCACACAGAAGGGGCGCGGTGTACCGCGCCCCTTCTGTGTGGTGTGTCAGCGTCGCAGACTGGGCAACTGCAGGCGCAAGGTCTGCCATGGGGCGAAGGTCGGCGGAGGCGCGGGAGTCGGCACAGGGCCACCAAAGCGATAGGCCCAGACGCGCGAGCCGCTGGCGTAGTCGGTGATGAAGACGAAGACGCCGTTCACCGGGTCGAAACCAATCGCGTGAAACGCCTGCGAGCCGATCGTGGTCTGCCCGGCACTCGACTGGGGCTGCATCGTTTTGCCGACCCAGGTGTTCGTGGCAGGGTCGTAGGCGTAGAATTGCCCGTCACGCACACCGCCGCCGATCACCTGGCTGACCGAGTCGTACACCCACCCACTCTCCTGCGAAGACGGCGCGTTGGCCGGCGTCGGCAACTGCACGACCGTCGAGCCTGCCCAATTGGCGCGGTCGAGGGTCACCTCGAAAACCAGCGTCGGATCGCCTCGCGCAATGTAGTACATGCGCCCAGTCGGCGGGTAATACGTCAGGTTGTTGGCATACCCCAGATTGCTGCCCAGTGGATTGGGGAATTGATCGAGCGCTTGGGTCATGGCACGCGTCGTCGGATCGAACACCCACAACCCATAGGCTCCCAAGATGATGATCTTGCCGGATGCCGGATCGTATTCGGCCGCCGAAAGGAAGTTCCAGGGCATCGTCCGCTCCTCGGTTAGCCAGGCCCCGCTGGACAAGCTGTAGGCCGAAAGCCTTGCCGCGAGGTAGAACGGATCGGACCCCGTGGTAGGGTCTATCGTCGGCGCGCAATAGCCGGTCCCTACAGGCCCGAGGAGCATGAGGAACTCCTCGGTGTTTGGCGCGTAGACCGTCATATCGTAGGTGTGTCGTGCGAACGGGTTGCCGGTCGTTGCCCAGCGGTTGCGGGTCTTGTCCATGTTCGCAAGGGTCATATCGCTGCACAGCGTCGAAGGATAGGCGCTCGACCACTTCAAAGTGTCAAAGTCGAAGACCGAGAGATCGTCGCGGAACGTCGTCGCATGACCGCCGCCGAACATCACGAACTGATGGCGCTGCGAGTCGTAGACAAAGCCCGAGTAGTCTGTAATGCCGCGGCAGTGATCTGGCGCATCGGCCGGCTGATCGCAGTCGTAGCCTCCCAGGTCGAGCGCCGTATTCACCGGGATGGCGGCCAGCGCAGGGTTCTGCGCGGCGGCCACGGCGCGAACAGGCCCGCCGAACGATATCAACCCGAGCAGGCCAAAGAGGCCCCCGAACAAACACAGAATCACGTAGCGGCGAGTGGTGACCATCGTGATGCTCCAGGGTTCAGGGCAATGTATACGAGCGCCGAATGAGCGTCAGATAGATGCGCTCGGTCTGGGATGGCAAAGGCGCCGGGACCTCACCGGATGCCCGCGGCACGATCGCAAAGGCCGGCGACTCGCTGTAGCTTGGTTTGACACTGCGCGTCATGAAAACCTCCCAGGCCCAGACCCCGTTCTCGATGCCCGATTGCGCGGCCACAGCCAGGGCCGGTTGCATATTCGATGGATAGCCGGCGTCGCTCGAGGCGTATCCACTCATCTCACCGGCCTGCAACGGCGGGCTGAAGGCCTGACCCATTGCGGCGCTGCCGCACGGCTGAGCGCGAATCGCTGGCGCGATCGTCGCCTGATAGGCCTGCGCAAACGTGCCGTACACTGCGCCACCGCTGTTGTCGCGAACGAGGAGATAGTACGGCGCGCCCGATACCCAGCACACACCAGGCGCTGTCATGCGCCCGACCGGGAAGCGCGCCTTGTACTCGAGCAAGAGCTTCCAGGAAGCGAAACCAAGATCCACGGTGTAGCCGACGGCCCAGGTGAAGAAGTCATCCTGCCAGGGTGCGACACCGCGGCCGTTCTCATACGCGAAGGCATACCCGCTCGGGTTGATACCGAGCGCATTGGCGCCTGGCGCCAGGAAACGTCCGGCGTAGTCGGCACGGTTGTACTCGAGCCGATCGACGAAGTAGGCCTTGAGCGGATGCGCGTCGGGTGTGACATACGCGGCCTCGGCCAGGGCACGCAGCGCCCAGGCCTGGCCGCGGATTTGGCCCCAGTGGAGCAATCCTTGTTCGAATCCGCGATAGTACGGATTGGATTCGAGCAAGTTGTAGTTCGCCCAGAACTGCAGTTCCTCCAGGTAGTAGAAATCGCCGGTCACGACGTAGGGCAGATACGCGAGAGACGGCTGGTGAGCCGAATCCGGGTAATACGGCGTCGCACAGTCGCCGACGCAATCTGGGAACGCCTCAGACCGTCCGGTGTTCGGATTGACCATGTCGCCCGGGTTGCCGAGCAGAGACATGTAGGGGTAGTCGGCCAGAGATACCGGTCGATCGGTGCCGCGGTCACGGTAGTGGATCGGCCAGCTGCCTGCAAGATCGCCCACGCCCAGCGTGGCGAGNNGACCTTGGCCCGCCGATCCATCGAGATCAGATACTGCGCGGCCCAGCCAGGGAGCGGCCCGATATCGCGGCGACCGCCAGTCATCGGCATGTAGGGCTCGACCAACCCAGGGCCCAGAGGGCCGGCATCGGTCTGCGTCGTCCACTCGGACCACAAAGACGCGAGGTGTTGTTCCTGAATCGTCAGCGACAGATCAAAGTTCGGGAGCGCTCGGCTGGCCAGGAGAGCAACGTTGTCATGGCGCACGTCGACGGCTGGCTCGCTGCCCCACCAGAACACCTTCCGCCAGCGCGAGAGGCTGTAATGCTTCAACGCCGCCTCAGAGAACACGGTCGATCCGCCGACCGAGATCGTTGCATCGTACGTGAAGGCCTGCGGTGCGGGCTCGAAGGCCCAGTTATTCTCGACCGCGACATCGACGCGGACGTGCTGGAGCCCCTGATACGCCCGGATCGCAAAGCGTGCCGTGAGGTGCGGGTGCGCCTGCCCACCGGCCGTGCGTAACGGTGCCGAGACCAGCCACTCGGTCACCAACGGCCCTGCGAGCCAGGTGCGGTTTGAATCCGCCTGGAGCAACTCGCGGGCCGAGGCCCTGTACGCCGTGCCACCCAGGGTCGCGGTCACGATCGAGTCGAACGACGTCGCCAATAGCGCGCTGGCTGCGATCGGTGAACCGATACCCGGCGACGTCGTCGTCAGGCTCAGCGGTAGCCCCGCATTCGCGGCCAGGCTCGGCAAGATCGTAGTGAGCACCGCGTGCCGCAGCGAACCGTCACCGTGCGTGGCCTTCGGATCCACCTGAAGCGGCNNGCGCCATCGATCGTCAGGGCCAGCGTCTGGCCTGCGGGCACGGCGCCCGGTGCGAACGTCTGCCCGAACGTCAACGGCACAGACGACTGAGATTGTGCGCTCAGGCTCAACGCCGTATTCGCAGGGAGTGGGGTGGCCGCGATCGCCGGCCGTGGTTGCAGGAGTGGAAGCGCCACGGCCACAATCAGCGCCAACCTCACCCATCGCGTGATCCAATGAAACGACACCACAGGGGCCTCCCGATATGCGGTCGACAGCGAAGATGAACGCGCCAGCCAGTCGTCCATAGCCGCGCCATTTTACTGAGCAAGATCCAGTCTAGGGAGTGGGCACGCACCGCGCATCGGGAAAAGCATGGGCGCGATCGGGTGGACATGCTCAAGCGCATTTATCCCCCCTTTTACCCACCGATAACATGGCCCGGTCGCGTGGCGACGATTCCTTACATTAATTCTATTTTATACAGGCAAAGTGCTCTATCTTAAACTCAGCGCTTCAGGAGTCTGACCATGAAGTCGGCGCCCTCTCCCTTCACCCCTCGGTACGAGCGTGGCAACTGCGGAATGGGCTTTGTCGCCGATATTCAAGGCCGCCCCAGTCATGAGATTGTGGTGGCCGGTCTTGAAGCGCTGGGCAACCTCGAGCACCGCGGCGCGCTCTCGGCCGACTCCTCGACCGGTGACGGGGCTGGCATCCTCACGCCGATCCCGACCCTCTTTTTCAACAAGATCGCAACCGAACTGAGCGGGCGCGCGCCCGAACGGCTTGGCGTTGGCATGTTCTTCTTCAGACCAGGCACCGAGCCCGAGTGTCGGCGGCTGCTCGAAGAAGCCGCGCACTACAACGGCCTGCGGGTGCTGGCGTGGCGTCCCGTGCCTGTGGCGCCCGAAGCCCTGGGCGAACGTGCGCGCAAGCTGATGCCCGTCATCGAGCAAGCGCTGCTCGCGCCGACCGGGTCGCTCTCCGCCGAGTCGTTCGAGCATGCCCTCTATCTCGCCCGCAAGCGATTTGAGCGCGGCGCCACGCAGCTCGGCGGCTATGTGCCGTCGATGTCGAGCCGCACGATCGTGTACAAGGGCCTGCTCAACGCCCCACAGATCCCGGCTTTCTACAGTGACCTGCGCGACCCTGATTTCGCGGTCTGCCTGGCCGTTTTCCACCAGCGCTACAGCACAAACACCCTCCCGACCTGGGAACGCGCGCAACCCTTCCGCGTGCTCGCTCACAACGGCGAGATCAACACCCTGCAGGGCAACATCAACTGGATGAAGTCACGCGAGCCGATGCTCAACACCGGCTGGGCCTCGGCAGCCGATCTGCGACCTGTGATCGACGAACGCGGGTCTGATTCGGCCATGCTTGACAACGTCGTGGAGCTGCTTAATTTCGGCGGGCGCGATGTGCATCACGCGATCACGCTGCTTGTGCCGCCGGCCTGGGAAGCGATCCCGGATCTACCCGAGGCCGTGCGCGACCTATATGAGTATCACACCTGTCTGACCGAGCCGTGGGACGGCCCGGCCGNNCTCGATCGCAACGGCCTGCGCCCAAGCCGCTACACCGTAACTGAAGACGGTCTTGTGGTGGCTGGCTCGGAGACCGGCATTCTGCCGATCGAGGAGACCCGCGTGCGCGTCCGGGGCAAGCTCGGCCCCGGCCAGATGGTGCTTGTCGACACAGCACAGGGCACGTTCAAGAAGGATAGCCATATCAAGGCCGAGCTTGCGATGCGCAAGCCGTACGGTCTGTGGGTGCGCGAGCACATCCGACGCCTGCCGGCCAAGCTCCCGGCGCCCGTGGTCGCCGCGCCGGCCGAGCCGTTGATCACGCGTCAGGCCGCATTCGGTTACACCGGCGAAGAGCTTGTCATGGTGCTGCGACCGATGGTTGACGACGGCGTCGAGGCGATCGGCTCGATGGGCGANNAAGGTCCAACTCGGCGCGCGGCGTAACATCCTTGCGGAAACGCCGGGCCAATCGGATCTGCTCGAGCTGGCGTCGCCGATCCTGGGCGCCGCCGAGTTGGCGGCGATCCGCGCGGATCGCCAGCTGCACGCCGCGACAGTCACTACGTTGTTCCCAGTCGCCGAGGGCGCCGCGGGCCTGCGGGCCGCGATCGATCGGATCTGCGCCGAATCCGAGGCGGCCGTGCGCAACGGCGCCGAAGTCGTGGTGCTTTCCGATGTTGGCGTCAACGCTGACCACACGTTCGTTCCGAGCCTGCTTGCGCTCGGCGCGGCCCACAACCACCTGCTCCGCAACGATCTGCGAACGCGCGTGGACTTCGTTATCGAGAGCGGCGAACCCCGCGAAGTTCA
>DKKP01000273.1 GCA_002455335.1 Anaerolineales bacterium UBA6663
GGGCGCTCGGCCCGACCACGCCGGGCCGGGCCATAAATACCTGACCGCCTTCCGCCGCGCGGAGCCGGACCGCCGCTCGAGTTTCGGCGCCGACCAGACGACCTACCTGGGCGATCCCAACCCCTTCAGCATTGAGGTGCGCCAGCACCCGCTCTCCGATCCAGTCGTCTCCGAGATGTCCGAGCGCGATAGTCGGCAGGCCAAGCCGAGCGGCTGCGACGAGGGTGTTGCCGGCCCCGCCGGGCCCGAGGGTCAGGCCCGAGAGCGTCTGGTGGCCAGTCGGCTGCACGGGCAGGCTTTCGATGTCGAGGCACAGATCGGCGATCAGGTCGCCGAGCGTCAGCAATGCACGCATGTCGTCCTTGGGTCAGGCCGCCGGGGGATGGCGCCGGCCGTCGGTGCAGGATACCCTATTTGCTCATTGGGCGAGGACGGCCACCGGTTGGCGATAGTGATCCGATAGTAAACGATAGGCGGCGGTGCGCATCGCGATCAGCGTGATCACCAACCCGATTACGCCCGAGAGCGTGAAGAGCAGGGCGAGCCCACGATCGACGCCCACGCCGAACCAGCCGCCGAGCAGGTCGACGCCGGCGCCGGTCGTCATGTAAGGGATGAAGAACCACTCAGCGATCGGGCCGATGAGAAAGGCCGTGATCGGCGTCGCCGCCTGCTCGACGCTCTGTGCGAACCCGAAGACCCGACCCTGCCGTTCGACGGGCACGACGCGCTGCAGGATGGTCTGCTCGGCCGCCTCGACCACCGGGATCAGGCACAGCCAGACAAACATGCCGACCGTGAGCAGTTCGATCGAGGCCTGCAACGTGAACACGCAGCAGATCGACCACATGACGATATTGCTGAGGAAGAGCGTGCGTAACGGCTGCGCGCCCAGGCCCCTTCGCGCCACGATCAGGCCGCCGACGATGAAGCCCAGGCTGAGGAAACCCCACAGCACGCCCCAGATCTGCACCGAGACTAACTCGAGCCCATACGCGTCCATCAACGACATGAAGACACCGCCGAGGAGGTTGTTGAGCGTATGGAAGAAGATCAGGCCGAACAGGCCGGGCACGACCTGGATGGCCCGGATCGTCCCGCCGAGGTCGATCGCGTCACCGCCGGCATGGGGGGGCGACGCTTGAGCGGCGTCGCCCCCGCGGAGCGATAACGTGGTCAGATGCAGGACGGCGATAACGGTGAGCGCGATCGCCAGGCCGAGCACCCAGGTCATGCCGAGGTAGCCGACCGCCAACCCGCTGAAGATCGATGCGACCATGAAGGCGACGCCGTTCGCGGTCCCGACCAGGCCGTTGGCCTTGTCGCGCTCGGGCTCAGGCACAAGGAGCGTCACAAGCGTCGACAACGCGATACCACGCAGGTTGCCGGCCAGCGCGCCGAGCAGCGAGACCACGACAAGGCCCCACAACGCCGGCTGAGCACTATCGGTGAAGACCGACGGGGGATTTGCAAGGTAGATCGCGAGCGCCACGGCGAAGAAGATCAACGAGGCCAGGCTTGACGCAAGCATCACGGGCTTCTTGGGAAAGCGATCGACGAGCGAGCCCAGAAAGATCCCCGAGGCCGCGACGGTAACCGTGTACACGCCGGCCATCACCGAGGTGGCGATCACCGATTGGGTCTCGAGATACACCCAGAAGGTGACGGCGAACCAGACGAAAGTATTCGTCACCGAAGCGGTGAGGGTGTTGACCAACACAAGGTGAAAGGATTTCATCGGTGGGCTCCGAGTCGAACGAGTGTTCTACGAGTATCCCAAACCTGGCCATTTAAGTCAACTTAATTAGTCTTGATATTATGTCGTAGTGAAATGGCTGAGTTGGCCCGATGCTGCAGAGGCGCCTCGGCTGCTGGGTCGGGGTCGTGGCGCACTCCAGTGCGCCTCAGCCGTGATCCTTCACGCCCACCCGTGGCTGTCGGGTCGTGTCCCCCGGGCGTTCAGGATGACATGCGCGCGTGTGAGGAGCGGCACCAGCGCGCCTGGTATCCACAGGGGTGGGCCGAAGGACGTGTAGCGCGTGCGGGCTGATTCGCTACGTCGGGTGACGCAGGCGTCGCACCTATGCGCTGCGCGCCTCGGAGGCCGCTGACGGTCGAAGACGCCCATCCGCTTCATCCGTTGATCCGTTGCGCCATCCGTTGAAAGCCGCACCTGTGATTTATCCGTTTCTCAGCCTGACACGTTATGATCCACGCGTGTCACTCCGACTTCGCCTGAGCCTGCTCTACAGCCTGATTCTCGCATCGGCGCTTGTCGCGTTCAGCGTCGTGATCTATGTCGTCACTACGGGCATGACCGTCTCGGTGATGCAGGATGCCCTGTCGACCGAGGCCCTGCGGATCGTCAACGACCGCAAGTTCGATCTCAACCGCATCGGCGTCGCCCTCGGCGGGGTAGGTGTGCCCTACACGTTCGTTCAGACCCGAGGGCTCGACGGCGAGTGGCTGGCGCGCAGCTGGAGCTACGCCGACTTCGAGCTGATCATGGATAGCCAGACGCTCGAGTTGGTCACCGAGGGCAACGTGGTCTTCACCACGGTCACACGCGGCGATCTGCGGCTGCTGGTCTATAACGGGCCGGTCTACGTCGGCCCGCGGATGGTCGGCGTGATCCAGGTCGGGCGGTCGCTCGGCGAGCAGGACGCGGCCCTGCGCGTGCTTGGAACGCTCCTGATCGCGGGCGGCGGCGTCTCTGTGGTGGTGGCCTTTGGCGTCGGCTGGCTGATCGCGGGCTGGACGCTCCGCCCGATCGGTCGGATCACGCGTAGCGCGGCCGCGATCGGCGCGGCCCGCGACTTCGGCCAACGCGTCGGTTACAAGGGCCCGCCCGATGAGCTCGGCACGCTGGCCGCGACGCTCAATCAGATGCTGGCCGAGCTGCAGGCAGCCTACGACCAGACCGAGCAAACACTGTCGTCGCAACGCCGTTTCGTGGCCGACGCTTCGCACGAGCTCCGCACGCCGCTGACCACGATCCGCGGTAACCTCGGCCTGCTGCAGCGCGAGCCCCCGATCGATGAGGAGGATCGGCGCGATGTACTGCGCGACTCGATCGGCGAGACCGAGCGTTTGATCCGGCTGGTCAATCAGCTGCTGACCCTCGCCCGCGCAGACGCCGGCGCTCCGGTGACCGTGACGCCCTTCGACATCAAGCCCGTGCTCGAGGCCGCGTCACGTCAGGCGCTGCTCCTGGCGCCGGGTCGGCCGATCACGCACGCGCTGTTCGAACCGGTCGAGGTCCAGGGCAACCGCGACTCGACCCAACAGATCCTGTTGATCCTGCTCGACAACGCGCGGTCGCACACGCCGTCGGGCACGTCGATCCATCTCGGCCTCGAGGTCGTCGGCCGGTTGGCGCAGGTCACCGTGCGCGACAGCGGTCCAGGGATCCCGCCCGAGAAGCTCGCGCACATCTTCGATCGTTTCTATCGTGGCAGCGAGACACGCACCGGCTCGGGCGCGGGTCTGGGTCTGGCGATCGCGCGTTCGCTCGCCGAAGCGCAGGGCGGCCAGCTCACGGTCGACTCGCAACCCGGCGCCGGCACGACCTTCTTGCTGACCCTGCCGCTCGCCTGAAGTCGAACCGCGAAGACGTCAAGAGCGCACAGGACCCCTGTGCGCTCTTGACGTCTTCGCGGATACTGCTCCTGCGCGGACAATCCAACGAACACGG
>DKKP01000090.1 GCA_002455335.1 Anaerolineales bacterium UBA6663
GATCGGCGCAGCCAGCTGATACAGGGCGGCCTGGTATTGCAGATCCACGATATCGACCGCCTCACGCGCCGCCCACCGGCGCGCCGCCCACAACGAGCGCCAGCCCCAGCGCGCCGGTCCGCGATACACCTGCACCCCGGGGTCAGGCTGCGGGTCGGGCAGCGCCGTCCGCGTCGTCAACACACGCACCTCATGCCCGACGGCAACCAGCGCCAGGGCCAGCTGTCGGGTGAAGTCGCCGACGCCGCCCGGCTGCGGTGGATACTCGCCCGTGATCAGCCCGATACGCATCGCAGTAGCCTCGCTCACAGCCTCGCGAGCACGTGCAGATAATCGGCGACGCGCTGCGCGCGCAGCGGCCGACGGTGGCCGATCAACCATTTGCAGGCTTCGATCACGGCCTGCCCCACGAAGTTGAGGCGCAATACCCAGGTCAACACGGCCGCCTGGAGAGCGCCGTGGTGTTTGCGGAAGTACCGGATCTTGCTGCGGTTGAATCGCAGGTGGGTGGCGGCGCGCACCTGGGCGCTCGACTGCCCCTCGAAGTGCGTGACCCGAGCCTCAGGCACATGCGCGATCCGCCAGCCGGCTGCCTTGAGCCGGCGGCACAGGTCGAGCTCTTCGGAGTACATGAAGAAACCCTCATCGAAGCCGCCAACCTGGCGCACGGCATCGGCGCGCAGCAGCAGCGCTGCCCCAACCAGCCAATCGACCTCGACTGGTCGATCGGACGGCCAATCCTCACCATAGTACGCCGCGAGCACCCCGCGTGGCGCAAGCGAACGCAGCCAGGTCGACTCGAAGATCGCGGTCTGCAACGTCGGGAAACGACGACGGCTTGATTGCGACGTGCCGTTACCGTACACAAGGCTCGGCCCGACGCACGCGGTCTCGGGGTGCGTCTCGAGATATTTCGACAGCGTCTCGATCGCGCCGGGCGCGACTGCGGTATCGGGGTTGAGCACCATCCAGAGGGCGCCGCGGGCGGCGGCGAAGCCGAGATTGTTCCCGCGGCTATAGCCCAGGTTATCGCGACTCGTGATCAGATGAACTTTTGGGAAGGTGGCGGCCACGCGCTCGGGCGTGCCATCGGTCGAGGCGGAATCGACGACGATGACCTCGACCTCGGGGTCATCGAGCGGCAACGAACTCAGACATCCCAGCAGGAGTTCGCTGACGTTCCACGAGACGATGATGATCGAGAGGCGCACAACGGCTCAGAGATCCCGGGTGACGAAAGCGGTGGCCAGGTCGGCCAGGGCCTGGCGATAGCCGTTGTCGGGCGCAGAGGCAAGTGCGGCGACGCCACGCGCGACGTAGGCACGCGCCTCATCGAGCGCGGCCTGGATCGCACCCGAGGCGCGGACCGAGTCGACGACGCGCGCGACGAGCGTCGCATCGCCGGCGCGGCCGTTCAGCAGCGCCGCGACATTCGGGTCGTCGGGGCGGCCCTCCAGGTACAGCAGCGCCGGCAGGGTGAACAGGCCTTGTTGCAGATCGCTGCCGACCGGCTTGCCCAGATGGCTGGCATCGGCCGTGAAGTCGAGGATGTCGTCCATGATCTGGAACGCGATCCCGACCTCGCGGCCGTACACGCTCATCGCGGCGACAAGTGCCGGCGCTGCGCCGGCCAGGAACGCCGGCCCCTCGGCCGCCGTGACGAAGAGCGAGCCGGTCTTGCCGAAGATGCGTTTGTAGTAGCCTTCGCGCGTCGGATGCCCGCGGCCGTTGAACATCTGATTGAGCTCGCCGTTGACCATCGTCATCAGAGTCCGGGCGAACGAGCGCATCACGGCGACGTTGTCGGTTTGCGCGGCGAGATCGGCCGCGCGGCCGAAGAGGAAGTCCCCGGCCAATACGGTGGCCGAGGCGTTCCACTGGGTGTTGAGCGTCGCCTGGCCGCGGCGCAACAACGCGCCATCGATCAGGTCGTCGTGGACGAGCGATGCCGTATGCAGCATCTCGAGCGCCGCGCCGAGATACGCGATCGGCCCGGGCGCTGCGCCGAGCATCCGGCCGGCCAGCACAGTCATCGCCGGGCGGACCCGCTTGCCGCCGGCCGCGATCAGGTACTCGATCGCCCGATGCAACGCCTCGTTCTCGTCCACGGCCGTCTCGCGCATCCGCGCCTCGACCTGCGCCATGTCGGGCTGGATCAGGGCCAGCAACTCGGCCATGGTCTTTGGACGTGTGTCGGCCATCGTTGTGGTCAGCATACCGGCGACTCCCACCGGAAGAGACGGGCGGCATTGGCCGTCGTCGCGGCTGCGACGGCCTCATACGTCGTCCCCCGGATCACAGCCAACGCTTCGGCGACAAGCCGGACATGGGCTGGTTCATTGCGCTTCCCCCGAAACGGAACCGGCGTCAGATAGGGCGCATCGGTTTCGATCAGGATTCGATCGAGCGGCGCCTGCGCGAAGATCGCGCGTAATTCGTCGCTCTTCTTGTACGTCAGCGGACCGTCGACCCCCAGGTAGAACCCAAGCGTCAGAGCATCTTCCGCCATCCGTGCATCGCCTGAAAAGGCGTGCAGCACGACCCCGCCCGCAGGCCTTAGCTCCCTCAGCAGGCGCAATACGGGCTCGTGCGCCTCACGGTCATGGACGATGACCGGGAGCCCACTAGCGTCCGCAAACGCCAATTGGGCTCGAAAATCACGCTCCTGGTCGGATTGTGATTTTTTTCTCCAATACAAGTCTATCCCAATTTCACCTATTGCGACAACCTTGGGATGGTTGGCGAGCCCACTGAGTTGCCCCAACACATCGGAGCTTATGTCCATTAGCTCGTTGGGATGGATCCCAACCGCGGCCCACACGTCTTCATGGGTTTCTGCCAGGGCGATGGCGCGCCGACAGGTCGCAAGATCCACCCCTGGGATCAGGATCTTCTCCACCGCGGAGTCGCGCGCGCGCTGCAGAACCTGGTCCCGATCCTCGTCAAATTGTGGGAAATCCAGGTGACAATGCGTGTCGATCAGGGCCATTCCTACGCATTGTACTCTGGCGAGGGCCGGAGCGTAAGGGGACGTGGAGCGGGAAGCGTAGAGCGGGGAGCGGGTGCGTGGAGCAAAGCTCGCCCTACGCACCACGCCCAACGCGCCACGCACTACGCACAACGCTTCAGCGCAAACCAGCCACCTTCAGCCCATCCTCCAGAACGGGCTTGACGAGCGCCGGGTCGAGCACCTCGCAGTACACGCGGATCAGGGGCTCGGTGCCCGAGAAGCGCACAAGGCACCAACCCCCACCGTCGGCGAACACGAACTTGAAGCCGTCCGTGGTGTCGATCCGCTCGACCACAAGGCCGCCGAACGTGATGCCGGGCTGCGCGGCGGCCACGCGTCGGCGCACGGCCTCACGCTGATCGTTCGGGAACTGCGTGTCGATCCGATCGTAGTAGTGCGCGCCGACTTTGTCGAACAACATCTGCAGCAGCTGCGACGGCTTCTTGCCGGTTTTGACCATGAAGTCTAGAAACAGCAGGTTGCCGAGGATGCCGTCGCGCTCCGGGACGTTGCCCTTGAAGGCGTAACCGCCCGACTCCTCGCCGCCGATCAGGGCGTCGGTCTCGACCATCTTGGGCGCCACATACTTGAAGCCGACGCCTGTCTCGTGCACGGGCACGCCGTACAGCTTGCCGAGCTTGTCGAGCATGTTGCCGCTGCTCAGAGTCTTGACGATCGGGCCGCGTTGCCCGCGGATCTCGAGCAGGTAGAACGCGACGAGCGCGAAGACCTGCAGCTGGTTGAGGAAGCGCCCGTTCTCGTCGCCGATGCCCATGCGGTCGGCGTCGCCGTCCGTGATGCAGAGTACGTCAGCGCCCCGCTCCACAGTAGTCCGCAGGCCGACGTCGATGTTCGGCTGGATCGGCTCAGGCCGGCGCATCTCGGGGAAGGACGGGTTTCTCGTGGCATGGATCTCCTCGACCACGGTCTTGCCGCCCTCGAGCAAGCGCAGGAACCAACCGCCGCCATTGCCCCACATCGCGTCGATCAGCACCTTGAAGCCGGCACCTCGGATGGCGTCGAGGTCGACCAGCTTCTTGACGTTCTCGATGTACGCAATCGACGCATCGAACTTGCGCACCAGCCCATCGGCCAGCGCCTGTGCCAGCGGCACGGTCTTGACGCCCTCGCTGCCCGGGATCAGGCTCTCGATCAGCTTGAGCCCCTCGGGGTCGATCGCGCCGCCGTTCGGGTCGCGGACCTTGAAGCCGTTATCCGAAGGCGGGTTATGCGAAGCCGTGATGTTGATCGCGCCAACCGCTTTCTTGTCGACGACAGCGTAGGCGATCACGGGCGTGGGCGCGGGGCCGTCGGTGAGCCACACCTTGAGCCCGTTTGCGGCCAGCACCTCGGCCACAGCCGCCGCAAAAGACTCCGATTGAAAGCGCTTGTCGTGACCAACCACGACATCGCGGCCGACCCAGCCCTTGGTCAGGAGATACGACGCGAACCCCTGCGCGCAGCGGCGCACGTTGGCGAACGTGTAGTCCTCGGCGATCACGCCGCGCCAGCCATCCGTGCCGAACTTGATCACTGCTTCTTCGAGCATGAAAACCCTCCGAGATTGCTGATTTGCGATTGGCGATTTCCTCTTGGCGAAGAGGAAATCGCAAATCGCCAATCGCAAATCACAAATGACTAGACTTCCCGTCCCGACTTGAGGGCGTCGAGATCGGCGTCGACCATCATCTCGATCAGGCCCTTGAACGTCACGGCTGGCTCCCAGCCGAGTTTCGTGCCGGCCTTGGCCGGGTCGCCGACGAGCAGATCCACCTCGGCCGGGCGCAGGAACTTCGGATCGATCACCACGTGCTCCTGATAATCGAGCCCGAGGTGTCCAAAGGCGACCTCGCACAACTCGCGCACCGAATGCGTCTCGCCTGTGGCGATGACGTAGTCGTCGGGCTCGGGCTGCTGCAGCATCAGCCACATGGCGTTCACGTAGTCGCCGGCAAAGCCCCAGTCGCGGCGCGAGTCGAGGTTGCCTAGCCGCAGTTCTTTCTGCTTGCCGAGCTTGATGCGCGCCGCGGCGTGGGTCACCTTATGCGTGACGAACTCAAGCCCGCGGCGCGGGCTCTCGTGGTTGAACAGGATGCCCGAACACGCGAACAGGTCGTAGCTCTCACGGTAGTTGACCGTGATCCAATGGCCGTAGACCTTGGCCACGCCATACGGGCTGCGCGGGTAAAAGGGTGTGCTTTCGCGCTGCGGCACCTCGACCACCTTGCCGAACATCTCGCTCGACGAGGCCTGGTAGAAACGAATGCCGGGGTCGACCTGGCGCAGCGCTTCGAGCATCCGCGTGACGCCAAGCGCCGTGAACTCACCGGTCAACACCGGCTGCTTCCAGGACGTCGGGACGAACGACTGCGCGGCGAGGTTGTAGACCTCGGTCGGCCGATACTCGCGCACGATGTCGACCAGCGAGCTCTGGTCGAGCAGGTCGCCCTGGACCAGTTCGACATCGTTCTGGATGTGGCGGATGCGGTCGAAGTTGATCGTGCTCGTCCGGCGCACCATGCCGACGACCGTGTAGCCTTTGGCGAGCAGCAACTCGGCGAGATACGAGCCGTCTTGACCGGTGATCCCGGTGA
The DNA here is from genome assembly GCA_002455335.1 of Anaerolineales bacterium UBA6663. Classification (GTDB taxonomy): domain Bacteria; phylum Chloroflexota; class Anaerolineae; order Anaerolineales; family UBA6663; genus UBA6663. The sequence goes on from DKKP01000090.1 coordinate 5,605, forward strand.
TCAGTGCGGTGGGCATAAGTTGTCTCTATACTCCTGTGAGGCCGCGCCGGTCAAGGCGTCGATGGGGCGGCCAAATCGACCTGGGTGCGTTCGAACGCCAATAGATCGGATAGGCTCTGGGCCAATGAAATGCGCGGCTGCCAGCCTGTGGCCGCCCGCAGTCGGGTGGCGTCGCAGATCACATCCGGCACATCCGAGGGGCGAAGCCGGGCCGGATCGATCTCGACCGTGATCGAGACAGACGACAGCTGCAACATCCGGTCCAGCAGCGACTGAATACTATGCGACTCACCCGAGCCGATGTTATAGACCTCGCCGGGCGTGCCATGCTCGAGGGCGAGCACATAGGCCCGAACGACGTCGCGCACGTCGGTGAAGTCTCGTCGAGCGCTGAGATTACCGACCTGGATCACCGGGGGTTGCTTACCCGCCTCGATCGCCGCGATCTGCGAGGCAAAGGCGGGGGCCACGAATTTCCGGCTCTGCCGCGGGCCGATGTGGTTGAACGGCCGGACACGGATGACAGGCAGCCCGCGCGCCAGGAAGTATTGCAGCCCGAGCATATCTTGCGTGACCTTGCTCACGCCATAAGGGCTGTCTGGGCGCAACGGGTGTGTCTCGCGGATCGGCAGTTCGGCAGGAGCGACGCGCCCGTACTCCTCCATCGAGCCGACGGCCAGGAAACGCGGGGTCAACTTCTCGGCGACTGCCGCTTCGAGCAGGTTGAGCTGGGCCCGGCCGTTGATCTCAAGCGTCCCCCACGGATCTGCCCAACTCTGCCCGACAAAAGCCTGGCCGGCGAGGTGATACACATAGTCGGGGCGGACCTGCGCCAGCACCTGTCGGGCTGCCGCCGGGTCGAGCAGGTCGAGCTTGATGTGCCGCGCCGCTGCGGCCTCTCCCAGACGCGGGTTGGGGCCCGTGCGATCGCTTGTCCAGACGGCCAGATCGGGCCTTGACCGCAGAAATTCGACAAGATAGGTGCCGGCGAAGCCGCTGCCGCCCGTAATGAGGACTGTGGAAGTGTGGGTCATAGAGCGACCCCATTATACCGAATCGCCTTTGACAGCCCCCGCGCCCCCTGGGTATAATTAAAAACTGCGCGCCCGACGACGCACGATCTGCTCTTGCCTCGCCAAACTGCTGGTGCGCCCAACGAAAAACTTCTCCGCATCCCGCGGTGACTTGTAACTGGAGGACGTACCCGTGACCGACACACAAACGGCGGCCCCAAGCCGTCTCGAAGATCTCAAACCGAAGATGGCCTTGACCGGCACGGTCAAGAAGATCGAGTTGTTCGGCGCCTTCGTCGACGTTGGCGTCGGACGCGACGGTCTTGTGCATATCTCGGCGCTCAAACCCGAGCGCGTCAACAACGTCGCCGATGTCGTCAAAGAGGGCGATACGGTGACGGTCTGGGTCAAGAAGGTCGATGCCGAGCAAGGCCGCCTCGACCTGACGATGGTCCAGCCGCTGGGTGTGGAATGGGGCGAGCTCAAGCGCGGGCAGCGCTTCACGGGCAAGGTCGTCAAGCTCGAGAAGTTCGGGGCCTTTGTCGATATCGGCGCCGAGCGCCCTGGCCTTGTCCATATCAGCGAGGTCGCGGCCTATCGGGTCGAAGACATCAAAGAGGCGCTGAAGGACAACCAGGAAGTTCAGGTGCAGATCCTGGGCGTCGATCCGCGCAAGAAGCAGATCAAGCTCAGCATCAAGGCTGTCGAGCTCGCCGAGATGAGCGAAGCCGTCGAAGAGGATGAGGCGCCCGAGGCCAACCTCACGGCCATGCAGCTCGCCTTCCGCAAGGCGCAGGATGCGGCGCGCGCTGCAGCACGCAACAAGGGTCGCGATCGCCGCGACCGTGTGGTGCAGGAAGACCTGCTCAGCCGCACACTGGCCAATCGGCCCAAATAGCCTCGGCGGGGACGTCCCAGTCGGAGAATACAGAAAGGCGCTGCATGGCAGCGCCTTTCTTGTTTAGCTTGCGGGTCGCGACGGATCAGTTGTAATCCTCTTCGTCGTCGTCCTCGTCCCACAGATCTTCGTCATCGTCTTCGTAGAGGTCCTCTTCTTCGGTTTCCTCTTCGAAGTCCTCCTCCTCCCATTCTTCGCCTTGCTCGGGTGTTGCTTCGCCCGTTGCGCCATCGCGCTGGAACGTCATACACCCATTATCCGGATCGATTTCGACTGCGACAGCCCCACACAGGCCGTCCTCCAAGAACACGCAGTCGTCGTAGTGGCAGCGAATACGCGGCATCCCCTCTGTTCCTCCCACAGGCCGATGGGCCAATGTTTGCCCACAGATTTCAAGCGAATGGGGCACTTGGCCCCATAACCTGGCTAAAGATAAACCGTTTGTTTCGGCTTTGTCAACTGGCGAAACCACCTTCAAAACATGACATGAAGCGGTTCAAGGTGTCATGAGTGTTTTCAGTTCAAGATCGTCAAAGACACGTCTTTCGGCCCACTTCCTCGCTATCGATCGAGCATCCAGGCCGTCAGGGGCGCCCCGGCCGGCACGTGGGTGATCCCCGCCGGGACGATGAGCAGCGCATCCGCCCGCACCATCGACGTGATCAGATTGGACGTCTGCGCTCCGGTGAGCTCGGCCAAGAAACCCGCCGGATCGTCGATCAGCCTGACGCGGAGATAGGTCTCGCGGCCATCCGAGTCGTAGGGCTTCGCCAAATGGGCCGATACGGCCCTTGGCGCCCAGCGCTGTCCGAGCAGACGGGCGACGACGGGCCTGACGAAGACCTCAAGCCCCACAAGCGCCGAGACCGGATTGCCCGGTAGACCGATGAACGGTCGGTCGAAAACCCGGCCAAACGCCAGCGGCTTGCCCGGGCGCATGTTGACCTTCCAAAAACCGAGCTCGCCGTGCGCCTCGACCACGGTCTTGACGACGTCGTACGTACCGACCGAGACGCCAGCCGAACTGAGGACGAGATCGGCGCCCAGGTCGCGCGCCTGCATCAGACGCGCCTCGACGTCGGCCCGAACATCGCGAGCGATGCCCAGCCCGATCACCTCGGCGCCCGCCTCGCGCAGCGAGGCCCCGAGCGTGAAGGCGTTGATGTCACGGATCTGACCCGGGCCGGGCCGCCCCGTGACGGGCACCAACTCATCACCCGTCGACAACAGCGCGACCCGCGGCCGGCGGACCACGGAGACCGACGCCTTGCCCAGCGCCGCCAATACACCAAGCGCCGCGGGCCCAAGCCGCGCCCCGGCGCCCAGCACGCGA
>DKKP01000089.1:0-9203 GCA_002455335.1 Anaerolineales bacterium UBA6663
CGCCGCGCGCCAGGTGCTGGCCGACACGCGCCGCTGACCATCGGCCTCAAGCCGATGACAGAAGTCATGGTTTGACTGGCCAGGGAGTCACCTTCTGGCCAGAACCGCCTCGTTTCACTATTGCAACGTATAGCAAGTTATTGCATACTGTTGGCCTACAGCCGCCGCTGTCGCCAGTTGTGGTCAGGTATTGTGAGGATTCTCCGAAAGCGAGCATGCGATGGATGACCTTCTGACGACCAAGGAACTGCAGGATCTGCTCAAGATCGACCGCACCACGGTCTACCGGATGCTCAACGATGGGCGTCTGACGGGCGTCAAGGTCGGCGGGCAGTGGCGATTTCCGCGGAAGGATGTCGAGGCCCTGCTCTCGGGCCGTTCAAGCGAGCCGGTCGAGGCGCTGGTGAGCACCGACATCCTGCCCGTCCACTGCATCCAGGGCATCCAGGACGTCTTTGCCGAGGTCGCCGGGCTCGGCGCGGTGACCACCACACCCGAAGGCGAGACCCTCACCACGATCAGCAATGCCTGCCCGTTCTGCCAGCTGATCCTTTCATCTCCGAGCGGCCGAGAGGCCTGCACGGAATCCTGGCGGCGCCTGGCGCACAAGCCCGAACACCGTACCCCGTTTGTCTCCTGTCACGCCGGTCTGCAATACGCGCGGGCCCGGATCGAGATCGAGGGCAGTTTCGCCGCGATGCTGGTCGCCGGGCAGTTTCACGCCCAGGTCCCGGCGCCGGCCGAGGAAACGGAGCGGATCAAGGAACTGGCCGAGAAACACGGGCTCGATGCGGAAGCGCTGGCCGAGGCAGCGCGCGACCTGCCGGTGTTGAGCGCCAGGCACCGCGACCGGATCGGCTCGTGGTTGGAGACCGTGGCCCAGACCTTCGAGAGCATCGGGCACGAGCGCGCCGACCTGACGCGCCGCCTTCAGCGCATCGCCGAGATGAGCGCGATCCCGGCGCCGCGGACGTTTTAGGTCAGCCATGACGACCCCGGAAGTCTTCCAGCTCCAGGCCGAATTCTGCCAGCGGATGAGCAACGCCAGCCGTCTGCAGGTGCTCAATGCACTCCGGAGCGGCCCAAGCTGCGTCAGCGACATCGCCGCAGCCACGGGGATCGCGCCGTCAGCCGTGTCGCGGCACCTGGCCGTGCTGCGCGGCGGCGGCCTGGTGGCCGCTGAGCGCAAGGGGCAGGAAGTGGTTTACGCCATCGTCAACCCCAAGGTCGCCGAGATCTGCGACCTCATGCGCTCGGTGTTGGCCGAGCAACTCCGGCTGCGCGCCTCGGTGGCCGAAGCGTTCGAATCCGACCTCTCTCAACCCCACTGAGCGGTCCCGGGCCCTTTCTGCCGGTTGACATCCTCCGTTTCAGCCCTTTTCGTTTGTGAGTTTTGTCACAGATCTGGGTGACAACAGGCCTCCCCCGCCCTTGTTGCACGTCTCTATACTGCTACTTGCAATAGCAAACTATTGCAAGTAGGTGCACGATGCGGCAGCGCGAGCGTAGCAGTGTTCGCCCCCACCGTGCCCGTTCTGCGTTCTCGGGGGCAGTGATTGTGAAAAACATTCGGATCTGGCTGACGGGCCTCATCGTAACCATTGCGGCGATCGCCCTGCCCGTGATGGTCTTCAGCTCAAAACCGGTGCAGGCGAACGTCTCGCCGGCCGATGTGCTCCCGGTGCACGTGACTCACACCAGCCACGTCGACCTGATGCCTGGGCCTTACGCGACCGGGCAAGAGGTCACGCGGGCCTGCCTGACCTGTCATCCGAACGAAGCGACCGAGGTCATGGCGACCAGCCACTGGACCTGGGAGAGCCAGCCCTTCACGATCGAGGGCCGAGAAGAACCTGTGACGATCGGCAAGATCAACCAGATCAACAACTTCTGCGTCAGCGCGATTGGCAACCAGAAGAGCTGCACCAGCTGCCACGTCGGTTATGGGTGGGAGGAAGGCACGGCCAACGCCAATCTCGAGGTCGCCGAGAACGTCGACTGCCTGGTCTGCCACGCGCAAGGCGGCTACGCCAAGGGCAGCTACGGCAACCCGGCCGAGGGAATCGATCTGGCCGTCGCTGCTCAGAGTGTGGCCGCGCCCAGCCGCGACAACTGCGGTGCCTGCCACTTCGACGGAGGCGGCGGCAACGGCGTCAAGCACGGCGACCTCGACTCGAGCCTGTCGTATCCGGTGGCCGAGACTGACGTGCACATGGGCGAGCTCAACCTGCTCTGCACAGACTGCCATAGCACCCACGATCACGAGATCAAGGGCCGGCTGGTGGCAGACAACTACGTCGTCGCGCCCGAAGAGCAGGTCGCCTGCACCGACTGCCACGCCGCAGATGTCCACACCGACGAACGGCTCAACACCCACCTCGATGCCGTGGCCTGTCAAACGTGCCACATCCCCTCGATGGCGACCCAGAACCCAACCAAGATGTACTGGGACTGGTCGACGGCCGGGCTCGAGCTGCAAGAGGACGAGCACTACACCTATCTGAAGATCAAGGGCTCGTTCGAGTACGCCACAAACGTCCAGCCCGATTACCTGTGGTTCAACGGCAACCTGGCGTACCGCTACCTGCTCGGCGACACGATCGACCCGACGCGGCCGACCATGATCAACCTGCCGGCCGGCGCCATCGACGACCCGACGGCCAAGATCTTCCCGTTCAAGATCCACGTCGCCAAGCAGCCGTACGACACCGTGCACGACTATCTGCTCGCGCCGATCACGGCCGGCCCGAACGGTTATTGGACCACTTTCGATTGGGACAATGCCTTCCGCCTGGCCGAGGAGCGCATGGGTTTGGCTTACAGCGGCGAATACAGCTTCACCGAGACGTGGATGTACTGGCCGACGACCCACATGGTCCAGCCGAGCGAAAACGCCCTGCAGTGCACGGATTGCCACAGCGCCAACGGGCGGCTCGACTGGGAGGCCCTGGGCTATCCCGGCGATCCGATGGATTGGGGCGGACGCTAAGCCCCGACACCGTCAACGTTGTCGAACGATGATTGAGGTTCAGCGGAGTTTCTGATGCGTCTTCCCCGCACCCCTGTCTGGATGATTGGTTTCGCGGCCGCCGGCCTGGCGCTGACCGCGGTCGTCGCCGTGCCCGTCGTCTGGGCCGGTCTGGCCTCGGCCCCGGCCGAGCAGGCCTCGCCCATGCACCCCACCTACCCGCTCCTCGACGCGCAGGGCCTCAACGTCCTCGAGAGCGGAGCGCCTGTGTCGACGATGAAGACTTGTGGCACCTGCCACGACACCGATTACATCGCCGCACACAGTTTTCACGCCGACCTCGGCGCCAGCGAATCGCTGCCGGTCGGTCAATCAGCCGCCAGCCAGCCCTGGGAGCGCTCGACGGGCCTGTACGGCAACTGGGATCCGCTCACCTATCGGTTCCTCTCGCCCGCCGGTGACAGCCGCATCGATCTGACCCCGACCGAGTGGGTGCAACTCAACGCCACGCGGATCGTCGGGGGTGGGCCGGCCGAGGCGATCGCCGGCCTTGAGATGAACTGCTTCCTGTGCCATACCACAAACCCAAGCAACGCCGAGCGCGCGGCCGCGATCAGCACCGGCGACTTCGCCTGGGCCAATACAGCGTCGTTGCTGGGTTCCGGGATCGTCAGCCAGACGGGCACCGGCTACGCGTACAACCCTGCGGCCTTCACCGCCGAGGGCGAACTCCAGCCCGCCTACGTCATGATCCACGACCCGAGCAACGCCAACTGCGCGCAATGCCATGGCCTGGCGCACAGCTCGCCCGAGCCGCTGACCACGGCCGGGCGCGACCTCGACCTGTGGCAGACCGCCACAACGGGCCAGATCGTATCGCCGCAGAAGATCTCGCAATCGGGCATGAACCTCGCCGACAAAGCCGAGCTAGCCTGGGCCTGGGATCTGCACGCTGAGCGCGGACTGACCTGCGTCGACTGCCATTACTCGCTCAACAACCCGGTGCTCGTACAGACCGGGTCGAAGTCGCAGCCCGACGGCATCCTCTTCGACCCGCGCCGCCTCGAGTTCGGCGAATACCTCCAGCGCCCGAGCCACCAATTCGCGCGCGGCCAGAGCGCCCAGTATGCAGTCGCGACCGACCTCGAGAGCGCCATGCGGCGTTGCGAGACCTGCCATGAGACGGCCGAGACCCATGCCTGGCTGCCGTACACCGAGCAACACATGAACGCGGTCGCCTGCGAGACCTGCCATATCCCCGAAATCCACGCCCCGGCCGTGCAATCGGTCGACTGGACCGTGTTGACGGCTGGCGCGGAGCCCGTGGTCGAGTGGCGCGGCGTCGAAGGCGACAGCGGCACGCTCTCCGACTTGATCACCGGGTATCAGCCCGTGCTCCTCACCCGCACGAACGTCGACGGCGGCTCGGCCGTGGCACCGTACAACCTGGTGACCGCCTGGTACTGGGTCTATGACGACCCTGCCGGGCCACGCCCTGTGCGGCTCGAGGATCTGCAGGCCGCGTACTTCACGGGCGGAGCCTACAAGCCCGAGATCATCCGGGCGCTGGATACCGACGGCGACGGCGCACTTGTCGAAGCCGAACTGCGTCTCGACACCCCCGAGAAGCAATCGGTCGTCGCCGGGCAGTTGACCGCGCTCGGGCTGCAGAACCCGCGCCTCTCGGGCGAGGTGCAGCCGTACAGCATCAACCACGGCGTGGTGCGCGGCGAGGCCGCCCTCCGCGAGTGCGTGACCTGCCACAGCGACGAGTCGCGGATCGGCGCAGCCCTCACGCTCTCGACAGGCGGCCCGACGGGCGTCGAGCCTGTGTTCGTCGGCGCGGCAAGCGCGCTGACCGACGGGACTGTCGCGCGCGGCGCCGCGGGCGGCTCAACCCTGACGTTCGCGCCGGCGACGATCGGCCTGTATCAATTCGGCCATGACCGGGTTGATTGGGTCGACGGCTTTGGCTTGTTGGCCGTGCTCGGCGTGCTGGTCGGCGTGAGCGTGCACGGCGGTCTGCGCGTGGCGACGGCGCTGCGCCAGAAGCATGCGCACCCGGCAGGCTCGATCAAGCGCGTGTACATGTACTCGGTGTACGAACGCTTCTGGCACTGGTTCCAGACCTTCGCGATCTTGCTTCTGACCTTTACCGGCCTTGTGATCCATCGCCCCGACCTACTCGGCTGGGTCGGCTTTGCGCAGTCGGTCGTGGTGCACAACATCGTCGCCGTGTTGTTGGCGCTCAACGCCGCGCTCTCGCTCTTCTACCATCTGGTCAGCGGCGAGATCCAGACGTTCATCCCGCGCCCCTACGGGTTCTTCGACCAGGCCATCGTGCAGACCAAGTTCTATCTGCGCGGCCTGTTCAAGAACGAGCCGCATCCGTTCGAGAAAACCCGCGAGAAGAAGCTCAATCCGCTCCAGCAGATCACGTACTTCGGCATCCTCAACGTCCTGCTGCCGCTGCAGATCCTGACCGGCGCGGCGATGCTAGGCGTGCAGACCTTCCCGCAGGTGTCGACCTGGCTGGGCGGGCTGCCCTTCCTGGCGCCCTTCCACAGCCTTGTGGCCTGGATGTTCGCGGCCTTCATCATCATGCACGTCTACCTCACCACGACCGGGCACACGCCCCTGGCGAACATCGAGGCCATGATGGTCGGCTGGGATGAGGTGCCCGTCAATGGCGAGACGCACGGGGCTGCCGATTCGGCGCCCCAACCCGCCCCGGGCGACTGAGGCGCAAAGCGACACAGCCGGCGGCACGCCGCCGAAGGAGTTCCGATGACCACGCTCACCAAATCGCCCCGGGCCGGCAGCCCAACCTGGCTCAAGATGCTGCGGCAGAGACCGCCAAAGGACTACGTGCATCCGTACCTGGGCGGGTTTCTTCTTGGGCTTGTGCTCTTTGCCGCGTTCTTCCTGACGGGCAACGGGCTCGGCGCCTCGGGCGGGCTCAACCGCTATCTGGTTTACGTCGAAGACATGTTCTTCCCCGAGCATGTCGACCGCACGCCCTACCTGCTCAAAATGGCCGGTGGCGACAAAGACCCGCTCGATGACTGGGTGGTGATGGTCGTGGCCGGCGCGATGCTCGGCGGCTTCACAGCCGGGTGGTGGAACGGCCGCCTGAAGATCGAGACCAACAAGGGCCCGCAGATCTCGGTGCGCACGCGCTGGCTGATGGCCTTTATCGGCGGTGCGTTCATGGGCTATGGAGCCCGGATGGCGCGCGGGTGCACGTCGGGCCTGGCGCTTTCGGGCGGCGCCGTGCTCTCGACCGGCGCCTGGGCCTTCATGTTCGCGGTGTTCGGTGGCGCGTATATGCTCGCCTATTTCGTCCGCAAGCTCTGGCAATAACCGCGGCGACGCCCCGCCCTATCGAAGAGGCCCTCCACCATGAACTTCCCACTCCCCGAGCTCCAGGCCACCAGCGCCGCGAACCCCTGGTCGTATCTGGTCTTCATCGTCATCGGCTTCGCCTTCGGCTATGTGCTCGAGATCGCGGGCTTTGGCAACTCGAAGAAGCTGGCCGCGCAGTTTTACTTCACCGAGCTGACCGTGCTCAAGGTCATGTTTGGCGCGATCGTCACAGCCATGGTCTTGATCTTCATCATGGTCGGCCTGGGTGTGCTCGACTACGGCCAGGTGTACGTCAACACCACCTACTTCGGACCGATGGTGCTCGGCGGCCTGATCATGGGCGTCGGCTTCATCATCGGCGGCTTCTGCCCTGGCACGTCGCTCGTCGGACTGGTCACCGGTAAGCTAGACGCGCTCTTCTTTGTCCTCGGCGTGATGGTCGGCATCTTCGCCTTCGGCGAGACCGAGTGGCTCTTCGACATCTGGTGGCAGACCAGCGGCTACATGGGCCGCTTCACGTTGATGGATTGGCTCGGCCTGCCGACCGGCGTGATCGTCACAGCCGTGGTGTTGATGGCGCTCTTCATGTTCTGGGGCGCCGAGCAACTCGAGCGCATGTTCGGCAAGCGCGACCTGGCCCGTGAGCCCAAACTCCGCCTGGCCGGCGCCGCCAGCCTCGTGGTCGCGGCCCTGTCCGTGATCGTGATCGGCGCGCCAAGCAACGCCGCGAAGTACGCACAGATCGCGCCAGTCAAAGACGCCGCGTTGGCCAATCGCGAGGTGCAGATCGAACCGGCCGAGCTCTTCCACACGATGTACGACGACGCCCTGCAGTTGATCCTGCTCGACGTCCGCAGCGAGGCCGACTTCAATCTGTTTCACCTGAAGGGCGCGCACCAGGTCGACCCGGCCGAGGTCATCTCGCTGGCCCCCGAACTGATCGCGCATGCCGCGCCAAACCGGATCGTTGTGGTCATGAGCAACGACGAGCAGGCCGCAACGGCCGCCTGGAAGGTCCTGGCCGCCGAGGCGATCCCAAACATCTACATCCTCGAGGGCGGGGTCAACAACTGGCTCACGGTCTTTGGCCAGGACGATCCGGCGATCCAGGCGGCTGCCACACCGACCCCCGATGACCTGGGGTTCGCCTTCCCGGCTGCGCTCGGCGATCGTTACACCTCGGCCGCGCCAAGCCTGATCCGCTACGAGCATTTGACCTACACGCCCAAGATCGTGCTCCAGATCCAGCGCGACAAGACCGGCGGCGGCTGCGGTTGAGTCGAACGTGTCAACAAACAGATGAGGATGGTCCGGCCACACGCGACGCCTTGGGCCAGATCATCCTCATCCTGATGCGGTACAATCGTTACGTGCTTTACGCTTATCCGGTCGCCCAGGCCATGCGAATCGTCGCCCGAACCGGCGGCTTCTACGGCGTTCCTTGTCGGATTCCGCCTGCCGACCGGAGCGCATGACACACACGTGATGCTCCGATGTCCTCGAGCCGCAGGCAAGCCCTGCGGCTCTTTTGTTTCGGAGTGAACCATGATCGCCATCGGATTGACCAACATCAGCCTCAGCCTCGGGGCTCATCTCATTTTCGACCACCTTTCCTGGGAGATCCAGGACGATCAGCGCATCGGCCTGATCGGGCCGAATGGCGCCGGCAAGTCGTCGCTGCTCAAGCTCATCGTCGGCGAACACGCGCCGGAGCCTGGCGGCCTGCTCGCCCGCGCCAGAGGCCTGACGATCGGCTACCTGCCCCAGCAGCCGGAGCTCGATCCCGACCAGACCGTCCTCGCAGCCGCTCTGGCCGGCAATGCGCGGCTCGCGGAGGTCGAAGCCGAGCTTGAGCGTCTCGAGACGAAGCTAGGCGACCCGGCCGTCTACGGCGACGAGAAGGCGCTGGCCCGGACGCTTGACGCACAGGAGAAGGCGCTCGCGGCCTTCGCCGAACTGGGCGGCGCGACCTACGCGACCCGCGCCCAAGACCTGCTGCTTGGGCTCGGGCTGACCGAGGCCGATTTCCCGAAACCAGTCGGCACGCTCAGTGGCGGACAGAAGAAACTCGTGGGCCTGGCGCGCTTGCTGCTCGCCCGACCGACCGTGCTGCTCCTCGATGAGCCCGACAATCATCTCGACCTGGCCGGCAAGACCTTCCTCGAAGGCCTGATCCGCGACTACCCGGGAGCCGTCGTCCTTGTTTCGCACGATCGCTATCTGCTCGATGCCGTGGTCACCCATATCGCCGAGATCGAGGACGGGCGTCTGACCACGTTCAACGGCGACTACTCGAACTACATCCTCGATAAGGAAACCCGACTCGCGCGTCAGGAGGAGCTGTATCAGGTGCAGCAGCGCACGATCGCGCGCATGGAAGCCGCCATCAAACGTTATGCGCAGTGGGTCGTCTTCAACGACAAGTTCGCCAGCCGGCTGCGCGCCACGCGGACGAGGCTGGAACGCCTCGAGTCGCTGGAACGACCGACGCTCGAACGCAAACGCATGGGGCTGTCTTTCGCCGGCTGGCGCGGCTCGACAAACGTCCTGGAGCTCAAGAAGGTCAGTAAGGCCTATGGCCAGACGCGGCCGCTTCAGGGCGTGGATCTGCTCGTCCGGCACGGTGAGCGCGTCGGCCTGATCGGCGCCAACGGCGCCGGGAAGTCGGTGCTGCTGCGCCTGATCCTCGGCCGCGAGCGGCCCGACGCCGGAGATGTGCGAGTCGGTCCGAGCGTGCAATTGGGCTACTACGCCCAGGAACACGAGACCCTGGATCTCGACCAGACGCCGCTCGAGGCCGTGCGGCATGCCGCCTACATCACCGAGGAAGGCGCCGTGTCGTTCCTGAAGCGCTACCTGTTCACCTACG
>DKKP01000089.1:9228-9398 GCA_002455335.1 Anaerolineales bacterium UBA6663
CACGACCGCTACTTCCTCGACCGGGTCGTCGAACGCACGCTGGAGCTCAAGGGCGGGCGCCTGCGTGAGTACGAAGGCGGCTACAGTGACTACGTCGAGGCCCAGCGCAACAGGCGTGCCGGACACTGAGCTCCGGAAAACAAACAGGCGGGGTTGGCCACGACAGTGTC
>DKKP01000040.1 GCA_002455335.1 Anaerolineales bacterium UBA6663
GCTCGCTCTGGGGTCGCCCCTTGTGGGCACCAGGCCCACCGGCACCTGTCCTTGCGGCACCCCCTGCGCGTTCAGGACGCCGACCGTCGGTCGCACGCGTGGTCGAGGCGTGTCCCGACTGGCCGCGCCCCTCCTGGCCACGGCGCTGAGTGGCCTGACCCTCCTGCGGCCGGCGTTGACCGCCCCGGCCCATCTGCGCGACGGCGGACTGACCTGGTTGGGGTGCCGCGGCGCCGCTGAAGCGTGTCAGGCTTGTCAACACCACGGGCCGCGACTGCGTCTCACGGAAGAAGAAGCCCTGCAACGTGGTCTGGATGGCCTCTTGCCGAACCGGCCCCTGGCTGTGCTGCCGACGGATCTCGCGGCGGGCTGCAGCGATTAGATCGGCCGCGCGCCCGGCGGGCAGAAAACCACGGCTGATCAGTTCGGGCTCACCATTCAGACGATCCTGGGCGTCCACCGGGATCATGGCGACGATGAAGCCGTCCTCCGACAGGCGCTGGCGATCGCGCATCTCGGGCTCGCCGATCTCGCCGATCAAGCGACCGTCGACCAGCACATCATTGGCCGGCACAGGCTGCTCGCGCCAGGCGCGCTTGCCATCCGTGGCCAGTACTGCGCCGTTCTCGAGGATGAAGACATGATCGGACCGCATGCCGTGCGCCTCGGCCAGGCGCGCGTGTAGATGCAGATGGCGCACCTCGCCGTGGACCGGGATGAGGAACTTGGGCTTGGTGGCCTTGAGCATCGCGAGCATCTCGTCGCGGCTGCCGTGCCCTGAGACGTGCACATTGGCGAGCCGGCCGTAGATCACGTTGGCGCCGCGCTCGAAGAGTCGATCGAGCATCCGGCTGACGTCGCCCTCGTTGCCCGGGATCGTTCCGCCCGAGACGATGATCGTGTCGCCGTGCTTGACCTGGACCTGGCGGTGCTGGCCTGTGGCCATCCGGTTGAGCGCCGATCGCGGTTCGCCCTGCGAGCCGGTCGAGAGGATCAAGATGCGATCGTCCGGGATGTTGGCGTCAGCGGGGACGATCAGGTCGTCGGGCACCTTGATGTACCCGAGCTCGCGCGCCAGATCGACGTTTTGTTCGAGGCTGCGGCCCGTGAGCGCGACCTTGCGGCCGTGCTTGAGCGCGAGCGCCATGACTTCGCGCAGACGCGCCAGCAGCGACCCAAACGTGGCGATGATGATGCGTCCGTGACGGGCTTCGGCGAAGAGCCGGTCGAGCTCGTGCGCGACGAGTTGCTCGGTCGGCGTGGTGCCGGGCTTGTCGGCGTTGGTGCTGTCGCCAAGCAGCGCCAGCACGCCCTTTGGCGTCAGCGCGCGCAGCCGCTTGAGGTCGGTCGTGCGGCCGCCGGTCGGGGTCTCGTCGAGTTTGTAATCGCCTGTGTGTACGACCGAGCCGACAGGTGTGTCGATCACCAGACCGACCGAACCCGGGATCGAATGCGCAACCGGGAAGGGGTTGATCTTGAAGGCGCCAAGCGTGAAGCGCTCGTTATCCTGAAGGATCTGGAGCCGAGAGCCGCCGAGCGCGTTGGCTTCCTGGAGCTGGCGCTTGACCATGCCGATCGTCAAGGCCGTGCCGTAGACCGTGGTCGAGACCTGGCGGAGCAAATACGAGAGCCCGCCGATATGGTCGAGGTGGCCGTGGGTCAGCACGATGCCGCGCAGGTGGGCCCGGTTTTGGACCACGTAGTCGAACTGCGGCAGCACCAGGTCGATGCCGTACATGTCGTCGTCCGGGAATTTGACCCCGCAGTCGACGATCAACATGTCGCGGCCGTACTCAAGAACCGTCATGTTCTTGCCGATTTCCCCCAGGCCGCTGAGGGGGATGATTTTCAATGCGTTTGTCATCAGAGTCTTTCTCTTGTGGTGTTCAGTCGCCGATCACGCGTATTCGAGGGGCCGGCGTTCCCTGCCGGTTCAAGCGCAAAATCCATCGACTCGTTTGTGCTGGATGATCCGGTTGCCCAAAGCGCCAGCACACTGCGCCGCGGGACCGATTATTCGCCATTGAGGTTTGAGACCGCTGAAAGAGGCGACCGATTGGGTTGCCGACATGCGAAAAGCAGGAGATCAAACACTACGAGGACTTTAACAGCAAGAAGTATACCATAAAGTGGATAAGATTGGCGTAAAAAGATGAAGGACGAACGCCCAACGACGCAGGCGCCTGGCGTCTGCATCGTTGGGCGTTCGTCCTTCATCGGCGAGTCGGGGTGGTCAGACTNNGACTTGAACTGACGACCCCCGCGTCCCAAACGCGGTGCGCTGCCATCTGCGCTATACCCCGAACAGATTGATTGTACCTCAGGCAAAGGCAAACCTTCGCACACCGAACCTTCCATAATCAGCCGTGCTATAGTAACCGCATGGCGAAACCGCTGGAACGCATTTTGGTGGCCGAGGGGGACGCGGCCGCCCTGGAGTCGATTGCGACCCAGGTGCTCGAGCCGATGGGCTACACCGTTTTCACGGCGCGCAACGGCCACGATGCGCTCGAGCTGGCCCTCGAACACCAACCGCACATCGTCTTCGCCGGGCTGGATCTGCCCGGGGTGACGGGTTTCGACCTGCTGGCCGGGATGCGCAGCCGGGGCGTGATGGCCTATGCGATCGTGCTTGCGCCCAAGGGCGCGGCTGAGGCGCAACTGTTGCGCGCGTTCCGGCTGGGGGCGCGTGACTATTTGATCCGCCCGGTGCGCGAAGCCGAGCTGGTCAACACCCTCGACCGCGCGCTCGAGGAGCTCAACCTCAAACGCGATCGCGATCAACTCGGGCAACGCCTGAGCTCGGCTAATCATCAACTCGAGAAGCGTGTGCGCGAGTTGACCGTGCTCTCGAGCCTGGGCAAGGCCGTCACCTCGCTCACCGACCTCGCGCAGTTGTTTACGCGCTTGATGGACGGCGCTGTGCTGGCCTGCGAGGCCGATCTCGGCTGGTTGATGCTTGTGGAGGAATCCACCACGGAGGGCGCACCGCAAGCGCTTGTCGCGCGCGCGGCGAAGAACATCCCGGCGCTGGCCGGTCTCAAACTTGGTGCGCCCTGGGATGACGGCGTCTCGAGCCTGTTGTTGCAGTCGGGCGAGGCGCTGTCGCTCTCCGGCGAGCCGTTGACCCGGCTTCGGGCGGGGCAGGCCGCGCGTTCGGTTGCGGCGACGCCGATCCGGGCCAAGGACCAGATCCTGGGTGTGTTGACGGTTGGCCGCAAGACAGAACATGCCTTCACCGAACGCGAACTGGCACTGCTGTCGTCGGTCGCCGATTATGCCTCGATCGCGCTGGTCAACGCGCGTTTGTTCCGCGGCCTCGAGGCGCGCGCCACGCGGCTTCAACGTTCATACAACGACCTCGCCACCGGCAGTCTGACCCTTTCGGTCGGTCGCGAGTTGACGATCCAACTCGCGGGTGCGCGCTCGGCGCTGGAGCCGTTGCTCAGTGGCGCGCGGGGCGCGTTAGGCCAGCGTCAGATCGAGAGCGGCAAACAGGCGCTCGAGCATGTCGATGCCGCGCGGCGTCTGGCCGACG
>DKKP01000118.1 GCA_002455335.1 Anaerolineales bacterium UBA6663
ATTTCTCGAAGATCGAAGCGGGCAGGCTCGAACTTGATCTCCACGAATTCTCGCTGGGCGAGGTCGTCGAGGGGACAGTCGACCTGCTCGCGTTGCGCGCCCGTGAGAAGGGTCTGCGCCTGATCAGCCGTGTGGACCCCGCCCTGCCGGCGCTGTACCTGGGCGACTCCGGGCGGCTGCGGCAGGTCTTGCTCAACCTGCTGAGCAATGCGGTCAAGTTCACGCCGCAGGGTCGGGTCTCGATCGAAGCGACGGCGGTGCCACGTGAAGGCCGTGGCGGCGTTCAGATCGTCGTCTGCGACAACGGGATCGGCATCGCGCCCGAGGCCCTCGACCGACTGTTCAAGCCTTTCGAGCAGGCCGAGTCGGGAACCACACGACGCTTTGGCGGGACAGGTCTGGGGCTGGCGATCGTCAAGCGGTTGATGGATCTGATGGGTGGCGAGGTCGAGCTCGAGAGCCGGCCGAACACGGGCACCACGGTCAGGCTCTGGTTGCCGTTCGAGCCTGCGACCCCCGCGCCGTGGACCCCTGGTCCGCTGCGGGGCGGGTTATTGCTCATAGAGCCGGATTCTGTGGCGCGAGAATCCCTTATGGCTTACGCCACGGCTGCGGGTTTTGCGCCCCGTGCGTGCGCGACGGCCGACGAAGGCCTGGCGACCCTGGCAGAGGGCCAAGGCGTGGTCGCGGCCATCGTCGGGCTCTGGGCTGACGAGAGCGGCGCCGAAGCGTTCGCCGCCGCGTTGGGGACCCGAGCGGCCGGGTTGCCGATATTAAAGATCGTGGATACTACGCCTGACCGCGCCCAGACCGGGCAGCTGGCGCGTCCGGTCAAGCGTGCGGCGTTGGTCGAAGCGCTCGACGGGATCCTTCTGCGGGCGCAGCACATGGCGCCTGAGCAGACCCTCACCGTGTCTGTCGCGTCTGACGATCCGTCTGGCGCGCGCCGGCCGCTGGTCTTGCTCGCCGAAGACAACGCCATCAACCAGAAGGTTGCGCTGCTACAGCTCGAAAAGTTGGGCTTCGCGGTCGATGTCGTGCACGACGGCCGGGCGGCGTTGGCCGCCTATCAGGCGGCGCCCGAGCGCTACCGGCTGATCCTCATGGATTGTCAAATGCCCGTGCTCGACGGCTTTGCCGCGACGCAGGCGATCCGAGCCTGGGAGGCTGACCAATCGATCAGCCGGCGCGTGCCCGTGATCGCCATGACGGCCAACGCCATGGCCGGCGACCGAGAGCTCTGTTTGCAGGTCGGCATGGACGACTACCTGGCCAAGCCGGTCAACCGCCAGGCCCTGAGCGCGATGCTGGGCCGCTGGATCCCACAACTCCCGATCGCAACCCCACAACCCACCTGAGCCGTCGTCCTCGCGACGCCCGTGGCGACCTCAGGTCGTGTGCAAGCACGCGTTGACAGTTTCGTTTCGCCGCAGCTGACAACTCACCTGTGCCAACTTCAAGTCGTGCTCGCCGCCGCCGAACCGGCTCTGGGGTACAGTAGGGTTACTCGGAGCGAAGGAGAACAACATGTCCAGCAAGGTGTATTTCGGCTCACCGCGCCAGGCGCGGCTCAAGGCGGAGGAGACCCTGCCCGCCAAACTCGACCTGATCCTCGATCGGCTCAACGTGCGCGAGCGGGTCAAAGGCGAGACGGTCGTCATCAAATTGCATTCGGGCAACAACCTCGGCTACTCGACAGTGCACCCGATCTTCGTCCGCAAGGTGGTGCAGGCGGTGCGCGATGGCGGGGGCCAGCCGTTCATCACCGACGTCGATTGGGATGTGCGTGGCGCCGAGGCGCGCGGCTACACACCCGAGGTGCTTGGCTGCCCGATCTATCCGTCGGCTGGGCTGGGTGAGCGCTATCGCTACGTGCATGAAGAGCACCCCTACAAGTCGATCAAGGCCTGGAACATCGCCGGCTTGATCGAGGATGCGTCGTTCCTGATCAATTTCGCGCACGCCAAGGGCCACCCCAGCTGCGGCTATGGCGGCGCGATCAAGAACCTGGCGCTCGGCTGTCTGACGGGGCCGAGCCGGAGCGCCATGCATGACGTCATGCACTTCGAGCCCTACTGGTTCCCGGAGCGCTGCCCCGACCCGGCGGCGTTCAAGGCCCTGCTGGCGGCGTGCCCGCACGGCGCGCTTGTGGAAGACAAGCACCACCCCGGTCACATCCACTTGCACTTTGAAGAGTGCAATCAATGCGGTCGGTGCCTCAAGGTCGCGCCTGAGGGCAGCCTGAAGATCAACCCGGCCAACTTCCATGCTTTCCAGGAGGCCTGTGCGATCAGCACGTCGGTGACGCTCTCGACCTTCGCGCCCGAGAAGCGCACGCATATGGTGTTGGCGACCCACATGACGCCGGTCTGCGATTGCTTCGGGTTCACGAGCATGCCGATCCTGCCCGATGCCGGGATCTTCGGCTCCGACGACCTCGTTGCGCTCGAGACCGCCGTGTTGGATGCGACGGGCCAAACGCCGCTTATCGAAGCCAACGTGCCGACCAGTATGGAAGTGCACACCCGTGAAGGCCACCCGCTACGCTGGCTGCACGGGCCGTACAAGGACCCGTATCTGGTGACCGAATACGCCGAGCGCCTCGGTTTGGGCTCGCGCGACTATGAACTGGTCGATGTGCTTCCCGTCGAGCAGGTTTTCAAATCGGAGGCTGTGTACATCGCCGCGCATTAGGGACGGTCTACGCCTGATGAACAGGAGGCCGGGCCGGAGCGCATGCTCTGGCTNNGTCTGGCGGCGATGGCTCAGGCCTCGCCGAAGAGGCCCTGTGTGCGGGCCGCCTCGAGGCGTGGGGCGAGGTGGGCCCAGAGGGCGGGGCAGCCGGCGCGAATCTGCGGCTCGATGCGACGGACGACTCGTTCGTAGCTGATGCCGTTCTCGCGCCAGCTCTGGCCATGGTTGGCCAGGTTGAGCAATACGGGCATGGCGCGATCGACGGCATTGGCGAAGCGGGCCTCGGGCGTGGCCCCATCCTCGAACTCCTTCCAGAGCGCGAGATACTGCGCGGCCTGGGCTTCGGGCAACAAGCCGAAGATGCGGCGAGCTGCGGCGAGTTCGTCGGCCTTGCGCTCGGGCCAGCCGCCCTCGGCAAAGGCGATGGTGTCGCCTGTGTCGATCTCGCCGACGTCGTGGATCAACAACATGGCGACCACGTGATTGAGGTCGACGCCCGGCTCGGCGTACTCGGCCAGCGACAGCGCCAGGAGCGCGATCTGCCAGCTGTGCTCGGCAGGGTTCTCGAAGCGCTCGAGCCCAATGGGCCGGGTCTTGCGCGTGACTGTCTTGAGTTTCTCGGCCTCGAGGATGAAATCGATGATGGGTTGCATGAAGGTTCCCTGATCGCGGGGTATTGTCTCATCTCGTAGTGTGCGAGTCTACGGGCCGGGGTGCGCGCCGCACCATCCAACCGGGCTATCACGAATCCAAACGACCGCGGGTGCGCACGATCCTGGGTGCTCGAGGATCGCCTGGAGAGCGATCCAAAAGAACACGAACGGCCCGGGTAATTCCGGGCCGTTCGTGTTCTTTCGCACGCCGATGGCGGCCGTGTTTCAGCGTTGGCCGCGGCCGTTGGCCTTCTGGCAGCGCGGACAGACACCATAGTAGGCCAACCCGGCATTGCGTAACTCATACCCCGAGTGCTGGGCCACCCGTCGGGCCAGCCCGGCCAGCGCCCGGTCTTCGACGTCTTCGATCTGTTCGCACTGGACGCACACCAGGTGCACATGCGGCGAAACATCGGGATCGAAGTGCGCGTTGCCGTTCCCGGCCGAGGCCAGTTCGAGCAACAGCCCGGCATCGACCAGCGTGTTGAGCGTGTTGTAGACAGTCGCGCGGCTGAGCGTCGGATGGTCGACTCGCAGTTGCTCGAACAGCGCCTGCGCCGTCGGGTGCTGCTTGTTGCCCGCCAACGCCTGGCAAATGGCCGAACGCTGCGGTGTCAGCCGTAAACCGGCTGCACGCAACGCGCCGAGCATGCTCGCAGCCGAAGTCTCTTCCGTAGACGCCAGTGAACCAGACCTTTTTGCCATGATTTCACTTATTCCCAATGTGCGCATTATAGACCGCTTTCTCGACCGCGCCTACAGGACTTTGTCACCCCCGCCACAGGCGCTTCCTCCCAAACAAGAACTGTTCCTTATTTAGAACAGATCTCAATTTAGATTAATTCTAATCTGGCAGCGGAACATCACATGCCCTGGTGATGAACTGCACTTCTTGTTGGAGGGCGCCTTCCTTAGGATCTTCTCAGTCGTCCGTCCATTGGATTCGTTCACATTCACCGACCCAAGAGGAAAGAGGAGCGCTTTTCATGAAACCCAGAGTTGCGCTTGCGATCGGCCTGACCGCCGTGGGAGGCGTTCTGGCCCTGGCGGCCTGCGCCACGCCGACCCCCACCCCTGAGCCCGAGGTCACGTTCAACATGGCCATGCTCAGCCAGTTCGGGACGCTGCCCGAGGAAGCCACGCCGACCGGCTATGAGTTGACTCAGGAGATCGTCGACCTCGGCCGCATGTTGTACTACGAGCCGCGGTTGTCGGTCAACGGGCAGATGAGCTGCAACACCTGCCATCCGCTCAACACCTACGGCATGGATGGTCTGCGGTTCTCGTTCGGCCACGCCGGCGACCCGGTCGGCCGTAACTCACCCACGTCGTACAACGCCGCGCTGCACGTCGCCCAGTTCTGGGATGGCCGCGCCGCGGACGTCGAGGCGCAGGCCAAGGGCCCGATCCTGGCCGGCGGCGAGATGGGCATGCCGAACTCCGATTTCGTCGTGGGCGTGCTGAAGGAGATCCCAGGCTACCTGCCGCTCTTCGAGGCGGCCTTCCCGGATGACACGGATCCGATCAACTACGACAACGTCGGCACGGCGATCGGCGCGTTCGAGCGCAAGCTGATCACCCCCGGCCGCTTCGACCTTCTCCTCGCGGGCGACGAGAGCGCGTTCAACGACGCCGAGAAGCGCGGCCTGGCGCTGTTCGTCTCGACCGGCTGCGCCAGCTGCCACACCGGCCCGTTGCTGGGCGGCACGATGTATGCCAAGCTCGGCGCGGCCGAGAGCTTCGCGGGCTCCGACCTCGGTCGCTTCAACGTGACAGGCGACGAGGCCGACAAGTACGTGTTCAAGGTGCCTTCGCTGCGCAACATTGGTCAGACAGGCCCGTACTTGCACGACGGCAGCATCCCCACGCTCGAAGACATGGTGCGCATCATGGTCCGCCATCAGCTCGGCAAAGAGCTGGAAGACAATGAAATCAACGACATGGTGCTCTTCCTGCGCTCGCTGACCGGCGAGGTCCCGGCCGATTACATCGCCCGGCCCGAACTGCCGTAAGGCAACCGCCGCGATCGCGTTCGACAAAAGCCTCCCGTCTGGCGCCTATGCCGGGCGGGAGGCTTCTGTGTGTTGCGGGCTCGGCCAGACCAGGGCTGTTACGGCCCCGCCGACGACTAGCCTGATCGCCATCGCGACAAGGCTATCGGGCGCGACCACGCCACGGTAGCCGATCACCAGAGTCAGAGCCACAGTTGCCTCCCACCCGGCCATGGCCGATCACGTACACTGTCAATCGCCCGGGGCCGCGACGCCTTCACCGATCTCGACAACTGAGACTTCCGACTCGGGTTCACGCACCAGCCGCAAAAGCTGCGCGACGAGCGGCAACAACGCGACCACCCAGGCCAGATAGGCGCCGCCGCGCAACACACCCTGGTAGTCCTTGACGAAGATGCTCACCCACAGCAGCACACTGCCAATATGCAACGCGGCAAGGCTGACCCAGCTGCCACCCAGGGCCGCCACCCGGCCCGGCCGCAGCCAGCGTGCAAACCCATAGGGGATGAGAGCCAGACCAAACTGCAGCACCCAGCCGTAGATCAGAGCCTGCGGCGCGTTTTGCTCGATGCCGGCGCCCGGGAAGCCCGGCACATCAAGCAGGATGAGCGGTGCCACAAGCACGGGCGCGATGATCCAGATATAGGCCGAGACGAGGTGCCAGATCCCCGGCCCCCAACTGGCCCGCTCACGCTGGATCGGGGCGATCATGTTCGCCAACAACCAGCCTGTCGCGCCGAGATGCAGCACGATGCCAGGCACCGAGAGCAGCTCGTTTTTCACCCACGGCCCAAGCACGAGCAACAGCGCGCCGGCCGTCATCATCCAGAAGATGGCCGTGAACGAACGCGGCCGAGCCATCGGCCGCCCGGCAAAGCCGGGATAGAGATCGACCATCAGCCCGGCGAAAGTCAACGACAGAAAGCCCCAGTTGTTGGCGTGGATGTGGACCTCGATCGGGACCTGGATCGCCAATATCGGCCCCCACCCCAACCAGAGGCCGGTGCCAACGATGATCCCCAGCAGGAGATAGCTCAGACCGGCCAGATAGAAGCGAAGCCCCGTCGGGGCATCCGGCGTCTCGCGCCGGGGTGCGCGCAGCCCATACAGCTGCGCCAGCAGCAGCCCAACGGCGACGAAGACGGCCGTCCCGCCGATGAAGATCAACCAGCCGTTTACCAGCGGTATCCCGATCAGCAGGATCAGCAGACCGGCGTTGAGCGTCAACCAGATATCCCAGCGCGTGGCCGGTCGCGGCCGACCCGAGCGCGCCGCCACGATCATCGGCGCCAGACCGAAGATCGTCTCAGTGAGCAGACCGAGGCTGATGAAGTGCACGCGCAGCCAGCGTAACCCGTTGAACCAGGGCATCAGGCCCCAACTCGAGAACGACGAATCCAGCGCCGCAAGCACGGCCATCAGCGCGAATAGCAGAACCATGATGACATAGGGCTGAGTCATGATCGCCGTCCTTCGGGTGTCAGACGCATCTGAACGACGCCCACGCCCAGTGCGATGGTGGCCGCCAGGATCGAGAGCCCACCGACGAGCACCAGGTAGAACGGGATCCCCAGATACACCTCACCCAGGATCCCGAGCGGCATGAGCAAGCCGGCCAGCGCCAGCCAGGACGCCCAGCGCGCCAGGCCCGGCTTGATGAGCAGTCTGAGCAGAAGGAAACCAAACACGATGTTCAGAAACGAAAAAAGGTTGCCGTGCACGTGCGCCAGACGGGCCTCGAAGTGTGGGCTGACGTTATAGCCCTCGATCCAGGCGAGCTTATCCGGCGCGAAATCGCGCAGATAGATCAGAACGAAGCCGTAGACCATGAAGCCGGCCATCAGCCAGAGGCCGACGCCGATGTTCCACTTGCCGATACCTGTATGGTTCATGTCGATGTCTCCGAACGGGAATGGCCCGTCTCTACAGGGCTGTGCGGCGCGCGCCTGATTCGTGCGCCGGCAATTGGTTGACCTGGTCAGACGAGATGTGCAACGCAACGCGGTCCTCGGTCACGCGCGCGATCAGTGCCGGCGCCACCTTCCGATACTCAGGCATGGGCCCAAGGCGCTGCAACAACACGCATCTGATCCGGCGCGCGGCGCCGGCGACGAGGACAGCCGCCACCCACCCCACCTCAACGCCATCGCTCGCGACCACGCGCATCGCCCGGTTGATCAGGACCGGCCCATCCGCGGGATCGACTTGCAACGAGCCGCTGATCATCAGGCGCGGCCCATCGAACGGCTCACGCGCAGCTGCCTGGAGTGGTTCTTCGATCATCGGCCATTCCTTGTGCGGGCTCTGTTCGTCTGAAATGCCGAGCCGTCGGGCAGAACGTCAGATACAGCCTAGCGTGGCGCCGACGACCCGTCGACGACTCAAGTCGGATTCGCGAAGCGGCGTGTGCAAGCACGAGTTGATCCTGTTGGCAAACGCCTGCGAGTAGGGGCGCACGGCCGTGCACACCCCAGTGGCGATGCTGTTCGGATCCGCCGTCGTGTCGCTATAATCCAGCCCATGTCGGAACCCCCCTCAGCCGCAGATCTTGTCGCGCAACTCAAAACCAACAGCTTCTTCCTGGGGCTGTCCGACGACGTCCTGCGCGAGTTGGCCGATCAGGCGCTCTGGCGTAGCTATGATCCCGGTGAGATGGTGTTTCTCGAAGGCGAGCCCGCGCTCGGGTTGTATGTGCTGCACACAGGCTGGCTCAAGATCGTCAAGATCTCGGCCGATGGGCGCGAGCAGGTGCTACGATTTCTGGAGCCCGGTGAGGCCTTCAACGCCCTGGCGCTGTTCGCGGATCGACCGAACTCAGCGACCGCGATCGCGCTCGAGCCGGTGGGGGTGTGGTTGCTCAGACGAGAAGCTGTGGTCCGATTGCTCCGCCAGACCCCCGACTTCGCCGAGCGCCTGCTCGAGTCGATGGCCGGCCATCTTGTGTCGTTGGTGCGGCTCGTCGAGGACCTCTCGCTACGCCCGGTGACCGGGCGTCTGGCGCGCTTGATCCTGACCCAAAGCGAGGGCGATGTGCTGATACGGCCGCGCTGGTACACACAGGCCGAGCTGGCGGCACAGCTCGGCACGGTGCCCGACGTCATTCAGCGCGCACTCAACGGGCTCTCCGGCAGCGGCGTCATCGCCGTCGAACGCGGTCGGATCCTGATCCTCGATCGCGTCGCGCTGGAGAAGGCCGCTGCCTGAGGCAAGGGCCAAAGTAAGTGTGGGCCGAACGGCCGGTCGGGCCATCATCACCTATTGCGAAGCCGCGTACGCCATAAACCTCTGCGCCGCCGCGATCTCTTCAGGCGCAGAGGCACGGCCAGGGCCCAGCCGGGTCTCGCGCGCGGCGGCGATCACCGGGCGCCAGGTCGGCGGCAGACGATCGAGCGCCCACGCTGCGGCCACCGCCTTCGAGACCACACTGCCGTGCTCGAGCGTGTAGAGCAGCCGGCACTGCGACAGCACAGCGTAACTCAGGAAACCGATCTGCCGCAGGTCGCCGCCGCCCGCGAGCCAGACGCGCCAACCGTCTTGTAGCGCGCGCATGGCGCCACGCAGGTCATCGGCCGTGACGGGGTCGACGAGCGTCTTCGGTGTTGGCCCGACCAGTGTGATCCCGTGCTCACGCAAGATCCAGCGGTGGACGACCCACCCCGCCTCGAGGGTCACGGGCTTGAGGCGCTCGCCGGGGCCGCGTTCGAGGTTGGGGCAGACGACCGGCGTTGGGCCCGGGCGATTCAGCGCCGCCGGCGGCACGTAGAAGCCTTCGATCTCGAGCGCCAAACGGCCGGGCAGCGCGGCAACGCGATCGTGCAGCGCCTGCAGATCCGCCAACTGCTCGGCCGTGATCGTCGCCGAACACACGGCGACGAAGTCGATGTCGCTCGCACTGTCGAAGTCGCCCAGCGCCAGTGAGCCGTCGAGATACAGACCGATCAGGTCGGGGCCCAGGATGGCCTGGATCCCCGGGCCAAGCACAGCCAGGATCGGGTCGACCTCGGAGTCAACCACCAGCATCATGCCACTCCCTCAAACCGGCGCGCCTGGGTCGAGGAAATGCCTCGGCCCAGGCGCGCCAAAGGCGTCTAGACACCGGCGGCGGCCAGCGCGGCGCTGACGATCGCCTGCGCCTCGGTCTGGATCTGCTTGAGGTGCGCGGCGCCCTTGAAGCTCTCGGCGTAGATCTTGTAGATGTTCTCGGTGCCCGAGGGCCGCGCGGCGAACCAGCCATGCTCGGTGGCGACCTTGAGCCCGCCGATCGCGGCCTGGTTGAACGGCGCGCGCGTCAGCTTGGCCGTGATCGGATCGCCGGCGAGCTCGGTCGCCGACACCAGCTCGGGAGCGAGGTTCGCCAGCACCTTCTTCTGCGCCGGCGAGGCCGGAGCATCCATCCGCTCGTAGACCGGCGCGCCGAACCGCTCCTCGAGCGCCTGATACAGCTGGCCCGGATCGCGCCCGGTGACGGCCAGCATCTCGCCCGCCAGGAGGTCGAGGAGGATGCCGTCCTTATCGGTCGACCAGGCGCTGCCGTCGTGGCGCAGGAACGACGCGCCGGCGCTCTCCTCGCCGCCGAAGCCAAAGCTGCCATCCACAAGCCCATCGACGAAGTACTTGAAGCCGACAGGCACCTCGGCCAGCGTCCGTCCAAGGCTGGCCGTGACCCGATCGATCATCGAGCTCGAGACCAAGGTTTTGCCGACCGCGGCCCCAGCGCCCCACCCCGGTCGGTTCTGGAACAGATACCAGACCGCCGTGGCGAGGTAGTGGTTCGGGTTCATCAGGCCAACGCTGCGCGTGACGATTCCGTGTCGATCGGCATCGGGATCGTTCCCGAACGCCACGTCGAACCGATCCTTGAGCTCGATCAAACGCGCCATCGCATAGGGCGACGAACAATCCATGCGGATCTGGCCATCCTTGTCGACGGCCATGAAGCCGAAGGCCGGGTCGACCAGCGGGTTGACCACCTCGAGGTCGAGGCCGTAGCGCTCGGCGATCGGGGCCCAGTACGGCAGCGAAGCGCCGCCCATTGGGTCCACGCCGAGCTTCAGCCCGGCCGCGGCGATCGCCGACAGGTTGATCACGCTGCCCAGGTCGGCCACGTAAGCGCCGACGTAATCGTGATCGTGCGTGGTCGTTGCCTTGAGCGCGCGCGCGTACGGCATGCGCCTGACGCCCGCGTTACCGGCGCGCAGCAGTTCATTGGCGCGGTTCTGCACAAGTGAAGTGATCTCGGTGCCGGCCGGGCCGGCGGTCGGCGGGTTGTACTTGAAACCGCCATCGGTGGGCGGGTTGTGCGAGGGCGTGATCACAACGCCATCGGCCAGCCCGTCCTTGCGGCCGCGGTTATAGGTCAGGATGGCGTGCGAGATCGCGGGCGTCGGCGTGACGCCGGGGCCGGGCTGCAGATACACCTCGACCCCGTTGGCCGCGAAGACCTCGAGCGCCGTGACAAGCGCCGGCTCAGAGAGCGCGTGCGTGTCCATGCCCAGATACAGCGGGCCTGTGATGGCCTGCGCTGCACGCCACTCGCACAACGCCTGGCTGATCGCCAGGATGTGCGCCTCATTGAACGAGCCCTGGAGCGACGTGCCGCGATGGCCCGAGGTGCCAAACGCAACCTGTTGCTCCGCGATCGCCGGATCGGGCACATTCGCGTAGTAGGCCGTCACCAGACGCGGGATGTTGGCCAGGATCTCGCGCGGCGCCGGCTTACCGGCCAGAGGATGGATGCTCATGCGATCTCCTTGTTGAGAACCAGTGGCACGGGACGCTACGCTGTCGCGCATCCGATTTCGCTCGATGGTCGGCAGACAGCGACGCTTTGGATTCTACTCCGATATGACGCTCATCATAGGCAAACGCCGACCTGAAGCGCACAATCACCCCATCGACCTTTCAGATCATACGGGGGGGAGCATTGATGAAACGCTTTTACGGGTTGTTCCTGATAGCGGGGACCGTCCTGCTCGGCTGCGCCCAGCCCACGGCCGCGCCGACTGAACCGCCGCCGACCGCGACGGTCACGACCGCCAGCGACGCCTCGGGCGATGGCATCGCCGCGGTGCTGGCCAAAGGCGGATGCTTCGCCTGCCACGTCATCCCGGGCGCGCCCACATCCGGCTCGATCGGCCCAGATCTATCGGAGATCGGCCAGGTGGCCGCGGCTCGCATCAATGAAGCCGGGTATTCGGGATCGGCGACGACCGTCGAGGAATACTTGAGGGAATCGATCCAGGCGCCGGACGCCTACGTCGTCCCCGAGTGCCCGACCATGGCCTGCCAGAAGGGCCTGATGCCCGCCACCCTGGTCGAGACGCTGTCGGAGGCCGATATCGACACGATCGTCGGCTATCTGGCCCGGCTGCCCGATGGCGCGCCCGCGCTGACCGACCTCGACCCCGCCGATGGGACTGCTGCGCTCGACGTGGCGCTCACCACTGAGGAGTTCGATTGGGCCAAGCAGACCTTCTTCCAGCGCTGCGCCGGCTGTCACGGCACGCTGCGCAAAGGAGCCACCGGCCCGGCGCTCACGCCCGATCTCACCACGGCCAAGGGCACGCTGGCGCTCGCCGCGATCATTACAGCCGGCACGCCCCGCGGCATGCCCGACTGGGGCAACCAGGGCATCTTGAGCGGCGATCAGATCACGATCATGGCCAAGTACCTGCAAAATGAGCCGCCGGCGCCGCCCGAGATGTCGCTCGACGAGATGCAGGCATCCTGGAAGCTGCTCGTCGCGCCCGATCAGCGCCCGACTGAGCCGCAGACCACGCGAAACTGGGAGAACTACTTCATGGTCACCCTGCGCGACGCGGGCCAGGTGGCCGTGATCGACGGCGACACACACGAGGTGGTCGCAAAAGTCGACACCGGGTACGCCGTGCACATAACGCGCATGTCGGCGACCGGGCGCTATGCCTATGTGATCGGGCGAGACGGCCGTCTGGCGCTTGTCGATCTGTGGATGGAGATCCCGCAAAAGGTCGCCGAGGTGCAGACCTGCTACGACGCGCGCTCGGTCGAGGTCAGCAAGTACAACGGCGAGCTCGGCGACTTCTCCGATCAATACGCCATCGTCGGCTGCTACTGGCCGCCGCACTTCGCCATCCTCGACGGCCAGACCCTCGAACCCTTCAAGGTCGTCAGCGTGCGCGGGTACACGGCCGACACCAACACCTACGTCACCGACCCACGTGTGGCCGCGATCGTGGCCTCGACTTACAAGCCTGAATGGATCGTCAACGTCAAGGAGACAGGCCAGATCTGGCTGGTGAACTACACCGACCCGCACAACCCGACGATCAAGATGATCGAATCGACGCTGTACCTGCACGACGGCGGCTGGGATTCGACCGAGCGGTTCTTCCTCGTGGCCGCGAATCAATCGAACAAGATCGTGGTGATCGATGCGCAGGAGGGCGACCTCGAGGCGACGGTCGACACGCCCGAGGTGCCGCATCCCGGCCGCGGCGCAAACTGGATCGATCCTGAGTTCGGGCCGGTCTGGACGACTGCCCATCTTGGCGCCGCATCGCTGATCGCGATCGGCACAGACCCCGAAGGCCACGCCGACGAAGCCTGGAAGGTCGTGCGCAACATCGAACTACCGGGCGCGGGATCGCTATTCGTCAAGTCGCACCCGAACAGCCCCTGGGTGTGGGTCGACTTCACGCTCAACTCCGACGCGGCCCTACAGCGGACGGTTTGCGTGATCGCCAAGACCGACCCGACGAAGGTTCACACGTGCTGGGAGGTCGCCGATTATGGGCGCGCCGTGCACTTCGAGTACAACCAGGCGGGCACCGAGATCTGGGTCAGCGTCTGGGGGGCGGCCGATCAGCCCGGCCAGACCGGCGAGATCGTGATCTATAACGACGCCACGCTCGAAGAGGTCGGGCGGATCACCGACCTGGTCACCCCGACCGGCAAATTCAACGTCTACAACACCGTACACGACATCCACTGATGCACGCCGCCGCGTCGTGATCCTGGTGAGAGTGCCCTCCTCCAGGATCACGACGCGGTGCTTACGCCCACACGCGGATCACGCGGGCTTCAGTGGTTGGCCGGCCAACCCGGTTACGCCGCGACGGGCGCCTGCTCGACCAGGATCTGATCGAGGTCGAGCAAGATGATCAGCCGCCCCTCGAGACGCGCGATCCCGTTGACCATCGCAGACTCTGTCGTGGCCGTAAGTGTCGACGGCGGCTCGACCAGCGAGTCGTCGAGATACAGCACCTCGCTGACCGCGTCGACGATCATGCCCACGATGTGCCGCCCCATCTGAACCACAACGATCCGGGTCTCGGCTGTGTCAGACCGTGCGGGCAATCCGAACCGGCGGCGAAGGTCGACGATCGGCAGCACTTTGCCGCGCAGGTTGGTCACGCCCTCGACATACTTCGGCGCGCCGGGCACTGAGGTGATCTCCGGCAGCTTGATGATGCCCTCGACCGAGCTGATCTCGACGCCATAGTGCTCGTGGTTCAGGTCAAAGACGACGATTTGCTTCTCCATCTGCAACTCCGCTCCCAGGCAGCCACCTGAGGCCACCCGCTGACCGTGAAGGCCGTACCAGGTCGGCCTCCACGGTTCTAGATCAACTTGCTTCGATCAGCGCGCGCCCACAGTCGCAGTTCGTTGTGCGCGCACCTTGACGGTCGACGCCGGCGCCGGCGTCGCCGCGATTGTTTCGTGGTCGTGCGCCAGCTTGAACCCGGCGACGACCTGTTGGAGTTGCGCAGCCATGTCGGCCAGCGACTGGGCCGAGGCATTGACTTCTTCGACCTGGGCGCTCATCTCCTCGGCCGAGGCCGAGACCTCCTCGACTGCCGCGCTGTTCTCCTCGCTGACGCTGGCGATGTTCTCGATCGCCTGAAGCACGCCGACCGAGCCCGTCGCCATCTCCTCGGTGGCCGCGGTGTTCTCCTCAACCACGGCGCTGACGGTGTCGGTCGCGCCCACCATGTCTGTCGACAACGCCTCCATCTGTCCGGCCGCCTGACGGGTGGCCTCAGCCTGGCGGTTCACCGCCTGGGCCGCTTTCAGAATGTCGGCCAGAGCCTGCCCGGCCTCATTGGCCCGCAATGCGCCTTGCTCGACTTCCTGGCCGCCCTCGGCCATCGCCCGCATCGCCTCAGTGACCGTCTTCTGGATCCCGCGGATCAGGCCGCCGATTTCCTTGGTCGCCGTCGACGACCGCTCGGCGAGCTTGCGCACCTCGTCNNGCGCGTTCGGCGAGTTTGACCGAGTCCTTGGCGACATTGCCGATTTCCTGCGCGGCGACCTGGCTGCGTTCGGCGAGCTTCCTCACTTCGGCGGCGACGACCGCGAAACCCTTGCCGTGTTCGCCGGCGCGGGCGGCTTCGATCGCGGCGTTGAGCGCCAGCAGATTGGTCTGCGAAGCGATATCGTCGATCGTCTCGACGATCACGCCGATCTGGTCGGAGCGCTCGCTCATCTCCTGGACGCGCGCGGCCGAGACGCCGACCTTTGTGCGGATGTTGTTCATGCCCTGGACCGTGTCTTCCACCTTTTGGGCGCCGACGCGCGCCGCTTCGGCGGCCGTGGCCGAGTCGCGCGAGACGGCATCGGCGTTGGCGGTCACCTGCTCGATCACGGTCGACAGCTGAGCCGTTACGGCCGCTGCCCGTCCGACTGCCTTGCCCTGCTCTTGAGCGCCCTGGGCCACGCCGTCGATGGCGCGTTTCATCTGCTCCATCGAGGCCGCGGTCTTGGTGATCCCCTCGGTTTGTTGGGTCGTGCCACGCGCGACCTGCTGCACGGTCGACGCGATCTGCGAGGTCGCCTGCCCGGCCTGCCCGGCCGCCGCCGCGAGCTGGCTCGATGCCGAGCCGACGCTGGCCGCGTTATCGGCGACCTGATTGATCGCGGCGCCGAGTCGAGTTGTCATCTCGCTAAACGCCTGGCCGGCGGCCTGGAGGCGCGCCACGATGGTGTTGAAGGCCGACGCCATCCGACCGACCTCATCCTGCGAGGTCACCGAAAGCTCCTGCGCCTGGACGACAAAGCTGCGCGTGAGATCACCCTGGGCCATCGCCTCGAGCTCGCTCACAAGCGTGCTCAGGTCGACGTCTGCCACCTGCTGCGACATGCGGGTCACCTGCTGCAATGGGCGCGTGATCCCACGTGAGATCAGAAAGCCGAGGCCGAGGCCAACGACAAGGGCCACACCCATCACCGCGACGAGCACCCACTGTGTCTCCGACAGGGCGACTTCGGTCGCCAGTCCACGCGCCTCGAAGTCTTCACCGACGCTGGCCACGATGGCGCTGGCGGTCTCGCGGATCTTGGGTCCAAGGACGTCGAGGGTGTTGATCTGCAGATCGAGTTGTTTGCTGTAATCGGCTTGCAGGCCTTTGAAGCCGTCGACATAGGTCTCGACCGCGGCCATCGCGGCGACCAGATGCTCGCGCGAGTCTGGATCGGTCACCAGGGCATCGAGCTCGGCCAACGCGGCCTGAGTTTCCTCATTGCGTTGCTCGTAGCGCGTCGCGTATTTCGCGTCACCATCGGTCAGGAACTTCGAGACCTCCATGCGCATGCGGATCAGCGCGGTCTGCGCATCGCCCACACGCTGCATGAGCGACGCGTCGCCGGCCTCAAAGGCATGCGCCCCGAGCTCGATCAGCTCACTCTCGGCCAGCGGGCCCTGGACCTCAAGGACGTCCGACTGGACCTGGTACCGCGTTTGAACGATGACCGAGACCTCTTCGAACGCCGAGCGATAGGTCGCCGTATCTGCCTGGATCTCATCAAGCAACGTCGCGCGTTCGACGCTGGTGATCTCCGTCTCGGCTACGGCCAGAATCTGCTCGAGGTTACTGAGCTCCTCCGTATAGCGATCCAGTAAGTTCTGGTTCTGCGTGGCCGTGTACTTGTTCGCGTAGAAACGCACCAACAGGATCTCGGCCACCATATCATTGCCGAGCTGACGATCGACCGCAAGATTATCGGTCACATCGGCGACCGTGCCGCCGACCTCGTTCAGGCGAACGATCGCAACGACCCCGACCACCACCATCAACGTTAGCGCAATCACATAACCGGCAATGATCTTGGCACCGACACTGAAACGATTGAACAGCTGCATGGTCTACCTTCCTCCAGGCGATTCCGCGCCTCACTGCGTGGCCTTTGTCATCGTGGACCTGGCGTCCGGCAAAGGTCGCGTCAGCCTGATGGTCCGCGCGCACCCGGCGCGCGGCGATCCCGAGTACGTTCGGACCGTGTTTTGAAGCTCACAAATACGCCCCGAGTGGTCGCCTCTGTGAACGAAAACAGCCCACGGCGGTGGGCTGGGTCTTGGTGAACGGGATCCATTCATGCTCGATCCTTTGGGCGGCTCCGGCATCCGCTCCGGATGCGGGGCAACCCTTCTCCGCCGTTTGGGCACCTCCTCAGGTGCCTGTCTCTCAAGCTCAGCCAAGATAACGCTTTTCAAACCTAAGGTCAGTAAAGGCCGCCCAAAGGCGGCGTGCAGCGCGGATTAATGCGGGAGGCTGTCTGAACAACAAACGGGTGCTCCACGGGCCCAGGGCACAGCCCCAAACCCGCGGAACACCCGTTTTCGAGTGTCGGTCTAGAGGCGCGTTCAGTCGCGCCAGTGCCGGATCCGACGAATCAGGGTATTGGTCGAGCTGTCGTGTTTCAGGTCGGGCTCGTCAGCGCCGGCCAACTCCGGCGCGATCCGCTGGGCCAGGATCTTGCCCAACTCTACGCCCCACTGATCGAAGGCGTTGATGCCCCAGATCGCGGCCTGGGTGAAGACGCTGTGCTCGTAGAGCGCGATCAGTTTGCCAAGGGTCTCCGGGGTCAAGCGTTCGGCCAACAGCGTATTTGAAGGATGGTTTCCGGTGAACACCCGATGCGGCACAAGCGCGGCCTGGATCCCTTCAGCAGCGACCTCGACCGCCGTCTTGCCAAAGGCCAGGGCCTCAGCCTGCGCCAGCATGTTGGCGAGCAGCACCGTGTGGTGTTCGCCAAGCGCATCCAGCGGCTGAACGAAACCGATGAAGTCGCATGGGATGAGGCGTGTGCCTTGATGAATGAGCTGATAGAACGAGTGCTGGCCGTTCGTGCCGGGCTCGCCCCAGTAGATTGGGCCGGTGGCTGTTTCGACAGCCACGCCTGTCAGCGTGACCGATTTGCCGTTGCTCTCCATCGTCAATTGCTGCAGATACGCCGGGAAGCGCTTGAGATACTGGCTGTAGGGCAGCACGGCCACGGTCTCGGCGCCGAGGAAATTGGCATACCAGACCGTGATCAGGCCCAGGAGCACGGGCAGGTTGTGCACGAACGGCGCAGTGCGGAAGTGTTCGTCCATGGCGTGCAGGCCGGCCAGGAGCTCGCGATAGCCCGCCGGGCCGATCGCGATCATGGTCGAGAGCCCGATGGCTGAGCTCATCGAGTAGCGACCGCCGACCCAATCCCAAAATCCAAACATGTTTCGGGTGTCGATGCCAAAGGCCTGCACTGCAGCGGCATTGGTCGACACCGCGACGAAGTGCCGGGCGACGGCTTCCTCGCCCAACCGCCCCACAAGCCAGGCACGGGCCGACCGCGCGTTGGTCATGGTCTCGATCGTGGTGAAGGTCTTCGACGAGACGATGAACAGGGTCTCGCCCGGGTCGAGGTCGCGCACCGCCTCGCTCAGATCGGCGCCGTCGACGTTCGAGACAAAGCGAAACGTCAGCGAACGATCGCTGTACCAGCGGAGCGCCTCGTAAGCCATGGCCGGCCCCAGATCCGAACCGCCGATGCCGATGTTGACGATGTTGCGGATGCGCTTCCCCGTCGCGCCAAGCCAGTCGCCGCCGCGCACGCGCTCAGCGAAAGCGCCCATGGCCTCGAGCACGGCATGGACCTCGGTTACGACGTCGACGCCGTCGACCATGATCCGAGCCTCACGCGGCGCACGCAGCGCGACATGCAGCGCGGCCCGGTTCTCTGTGATGTTGATCTTCTCGCCCGCGAACATGGCGGCGACGCGCTCGCGCAGCCCAACCTGCTCGGCCAGCTGAACGAGCAGCCCGAGGGTCTCATCGGTCAGTCGGTTCTTTGAGTAGTCGAGATGCAAGCCTTCAGCCGGCCGCATCATCCGAGAGCCGCGCTCGGGATCCTGGGCAAAGAGCTCGCGCAGGTGCATGGGCGACAGCTCTGCCGCGTGTGCCTGGAGCGCCTGCCAGGCCGGAAGGTCGACCCGTCGAAAATCAGTCGATGCAGTCATGGCTCCTCCTTTACTCCGTGCCGGACGCCTCAAGCGGTCGGGCCATCAGGAGATCGCGCTGAGCATCGGACCCCAGCTGGAACACCTGCTCACCCACGATTCGGAAGCCCCATTTTTCGTAGAACGCGATCGCGCGCGGATTCTTCTCCCAGACATCGAGCCAGATCGTCGTCAGCCCGGCCTGCGCGGCAGCCGCCAGGCTGGCCCGCATCAACGCCGCGCCCACGCCATGGCCGATCCAGGCCTTGCGCGCGTAGAGCCGCGCGATCTCCACGGCCTGCTCCGCGCCGACCGAGACTGGCGGCGGCGCGAACTTCAACCGAACATAGCCGACGACGTCGCCGGCGAGGCTCGCGATCAGGAAGCGCGACGCGGGGTCGGCCAATTCTGTCGCCTGGCGTTCCGGGCTGAACGAACCAGCCAGATACAGGGCCATGTCTTCGGGTGTGTTGTCGGCCGCGAAGGTGTCGCGAAAGGTCTCGGCGCCGATCGCGGCAAGGAGTTCGTTATCGGCCGCTGTGGCCTGCCGGATGAGGATGTTGGATGGGTTCTCTGCCATGCCTGGAGTGTAGCAGAGGCGCGCGGCAAACCCCGGATACGCAGGTCGAGATGCGCACCGGCGCTGGGATGCTGTTGGCAAACACTTTCAGTCGGATCCGCGCCAAGGGATCACGCGTTCGTAGAGCACCTGCTGGCGATTGACCGCCTCGGCATAGCGCCGATGGTGCACGTCGAGCGGCGCAAAGGCGCGCCCGGTCGCGGCTGGTTCGGGCGTGTGCCCCAGCGCCTCGAGCGCCAGCACGGCCACGCCCCTGCTTGTCGCTTCGGGCTCCGCCGAGAGCACCACTTCGCGCCCCAAGACGTCGGCGAAGATCTGGGCCCACGCCGGCGACCGCTGGAGCGCGCCGCCGCTGGCGATCAAGGGCTGCGATGCGTTGACCAGCGGCAGGCTCTTTAGGATCAGGGCGAAGCGATACGCCACAGCCTCGAGGCCGGCGCGCAGGATCCCGATCGGGGTCGTCGCGAGCGTCAGGCCGTGGAACGTGGCCGGCACATCGCCTGCCCAGCCCGGGCTGCGCTCTCCCGCCACGAAGGGCAGCACAGTCAGACCATGGCCATCCGGCGGCTGATCCGCAAGTTGCGCCTCGACCGTGTCCGCGTCGCCCAGCCGCAACGTCTGGCTGAGCCAGGCATAGACGTTGCCACCCTCGCTCGTGGCGCCGCCAAGCAATGCGCGCGCACTGTCGACGCGATAGCACCACAATCCGCCTGGCATCACCGCGACCTCCGGCAAGACGACGCGCAATGCCCCAGTCGTGCCGAGCGTCAGCGCCACACGATGAGGCCCGACGCAGCCGCTGCCGATGTTCGCGGCCGCGCCATCGCCAATCGCCGGGAACCAGGGCACATCACGGAGTGCCGGCCAGCGGCGCACGTAAGACGCGCGGAGCCCACGAGCTGGCGTCGAGACATCCACAAGCTGCGCGAACTGGTCGGGCGAGGCGCCCAGCGTCGCAAGCAGCGGCGCGTCCCACTCCATCGTCCGTCGATCGAGCAGCCCCGTCCACGCCGCGGCCGAAGTGCTGACCCGGTTGACCCCGAACCACTCGCGCTCGAGCCACTCCCCCAGCGTCACCCAGGCCGCCGCCCCGCTCCACACTTCAGGACGGGTGCGGCGCAGCCAGGCCAGGCGCGCCGGCCAGTAGCTGGTGCGCAGCAGACAGCCGGTGCGGTCGTGCACGACAACTTCCTCGAGCGAGCGTTGCAGCGTGAGCGCATCCGGGGCGTTGCGGGTGTCGGCGTAGGTGATGACGGGCGTCAACGGCCGACCGGCGTCGTCGAGCGCGAGGAAGGTCGAAGCCAGGGTGTCGCAGCCCACGGCCCGGATCTCGGCCGCCAGCGGCCCCGNNCATCGATGCACTCACCCACGCAGGCGAGCACGGCCGTCGGGTCGAGCTCTGAGGCGCCGTCGGCGGCAACGGTCAGGGCATACGTCGCCTGGGCCAGCACGCCGTCGACGGCCCGCCCACGCGCGTCGTACAGCAGCGCGCGCGCCGATGAGGAGCCGACGTCGATCGCCAGCACGAACGGCGCTTCAGGCCCGGAGCCTGTCGTCAAAGTGACCATGGTCAACGTGTTCAGTTTTCTGCCCCGCCTGGTTGCGGGAAAACGACGGGA
>DKKP01000215.1 GCA_002455335.1 Anaerolineales bacterium UBA6663
TAGGCGACCCACACGCCGTCGGGCGCGGGCACGATCCGGCCGATGGCTTCTTCGGGCGCCGACAGTCGTGTGGCTGTCCCATCGGCAGCGACCCGGAAGAGCCCGGTCGGTTCGGTCTCCGCCGTGAGCAGCAGATCGCCGCTGGTCGCGTCGCGTGCGCCGACATCGTCTGAGGCGGTCGCGAGTTTCGTGTAGTAGAAAGTGGTCTCGGTGGCGCAGTCCTCGCCGGCCAACACGCAACTCATCGGCACGACAGCCTGTGTCGCGCGCCCGTCGGCCGAGACCACGCCGATCAGCAGCCATTGGGCAGTCGTCTGGACGGCCGGCGCGGCCGGCGCGCAGGCGGTTAACAGGCCGAGGCCCAACGCGCCGGCCAGAATCGTCGAACGAAGCTTCATTGAAAATGTCCACGGCCCGGTCGCAAGGGTTGAGGTGGTCCTGTGGGCAACCGCCGCGTGACAATTGTAACGCCTCGCCTCGCGAGAAATCCGAGCGCTAACGACCCTATGGGATCAACAGCAGTTTTCCGACCACGGCGCGCGATTCGAGCAGGCGATGCGCCTGGGCCGCCTCGGCCAGCGGCAACCGTCCGGCGATCGTCGGCCTGAGCGAACCGACCTGAACCAGGTCGAAGACCGCCCGCGTCTGAGCAAGCAACTCCTGCCGGTCTTCGATGTAATGGCTGGCAGCAGCCCAGATCAGGCTGAGCGAACCGCGCCCGCTGCCGGGCGTGATCCCCGACAGACGGTTGATGTCGAAGGGCGCCACTGGCCCGCTCGAGAGGCCATAGATGACGAGCGTCCCACGCTTGCGCAGGCTGGCCAGGCTTGCGTCGAACGTGTCGCGGCCAACCGCGTCGTAGGCGACGTGGACTCCGGCTCCGCTGGTCAACCGATCGATGGTGTGCACGATGTGGTCAGTGCTGTAAAGGATCGCGTGCTCGGCGCCGTGCTCGCGCGCGAACCTGGCCTTGGCTTCGGTCGAGACGGCCGCGATCGGGCGCGCGCCGAGGTGTTTCGCGATCTGGAGTAGCAGCCCGCCCACGCCCCCGGCAGCGGCATGTATCAGCACCCAATCGCCGGGTCGAACGCGATAGACCTGGTGCGTGAGCGCATGGGCCGTGATGCCCTGAAGCGAGATCGCCGCCGCCGTCTCGAAGTCGATCGCGTCGGGCACCGGGAAGAGATGGCTCTCAACGACCAGCGTGTATTCGGCGTAGTCGCCGCCCATGTAGCCGGCGTACGCCACCCGATCGCCCGGCCGGAAGGCGGTTGCGCCTGGGCCGACGGCCTCCACGACGCCGGCCGCCTCGATGCCCGGGATCAGCGGCAGCGCCACGGCGTAGATCCCGCCCTGGCGATGTTGCACGTCGACGAAGTTCACGCCGATCGCATAATTGCGCACGAGGACCTGATCGGCCGTGGGCGTCGGGATCGCCAGATCGACGACCCGCAGTACATCCGGCCCGCCATGGGTCGAAATCGAAATCGCTTGCATCACTGACCTCCTGAGGAATCCATCCGGCCAGCATACAACCTCGAGCGCGCTCGAAGTCAAGATCCGTACGGGTCGAGGAGATTGGAGTCGCACAGAGCCCAACCTGCCCGGCCCGTGTTTGCTGCGACGTTTATCCACACAAGCCGCGTCAAAGATCCGGATTGACACGTCATGTAATGAGTCGTAACATGGATGTAACGCATGGTTACACGACCAACCTCGAAATCCGAGATCAAACGCCGATCGGGCGAGACCCAGGTCGCGGCGACGCGCCAGGGGATCGTCGACGCCTCAGAGCGGCTGTTCCTCGAGCGGGGCCTCGAGCACACGACCATGGCCGACATCGCCCGGGCGGCGGGGATCACGACCGTGACGCTATACCGATACTTCCCGGGCCGCGATCCGATCGCGTTTGAGGTCGCGGCCCGCAAGATGCGCGCCATCGCCGCCGCGCCGCGCGTCGATGACCGAAGGCTGACTCTGGCGGCCGTGCGCCAGATCGCCTTCGGGCTGATCGACCACTTTGACGAACTCCGCGATGCCTACCGGTACATGGGCATGTTCGACCATCTCTACGGTGATCGCTATCCGAACGAGGCCCTGGCGACCTGGTACAAAGATCTGGTTTTCTCGCTCGAGTGGGGTGGGGTATCGCTGCGCAAGGCCGGCAGGGCGCCGGCCCTGCGCGAGCAAATCATCGTCACCCTGAACACCGTCCTGTGCTTCCTCGAAAAGATGGCGGCGCGCGGCGCGTTGTTGTCGCGGGAACAGGGCATCTCGCTGGATGCGCAACTGCGCCACTTCAGGGGGATGATCGCCGCCACGCTGGATCGACTGGAGTGACGCGCATGCAGGCCACCCTCGCCGCTCAAACCCGAAATCCGATGACGTTGCTCATCCTGGCGTACGCCGCCTTTGTGGCCCTCGGCCTGCCCGCGGGCCTCCTGGGTGTCGCCTGGCCGACGCTGCGTTCCGAATTCGGCCTGCCGCTCGACGCCATCGGCCTGATGTTCATCTCGAACACCGCCGGCTATCTGATCTCGGCCACGTTCATCGCCCGGTTGATCGGCCGCTTCGGGATCGGGCCGTTGCTTGTCTTCTCGTGTCTTGCCTCCGCAGTTTCACTAATGGGCACTCCACTGGCGCCGGCCTGGCTGTTGATCATCCTGCTTAGCGCGCTGGGCGGTTTCGGCTCGGGTGTGATGGATGCGGGGCTGAACACCTATCTCGCCGCCGA
The DNA here is from genome assembly GCA_002455335.1 of Anaerolineales bacterium UBA6663. Classification (GTDB taxonomy): domain Bacteria; phylum Chloroflexota; class Anaerolineae; order Anaerolineales; family UBA6663; genus UBA6663. Next base: position 2,735 of record DKKP01000215.1, read on the forward strand.
ATACAACGAGGGCCAGATGCAGTGGCTGCACGCGAGTTTCGGCGTGGGCGCCACGCTGAGCCCGATCATCGTCACGATCAGCCTGTCGCAGACGGCTTCGTGGCGCGCCGGTTACCTCTTCGTCGGCGCCGTGATGATCCTCATGGCCGTCGCGTTTGCGTTCACCCAATCGGCCTGGAAACGTCCCAAGACAAAGCCCGCGGATCCCGCACACGGCGAAGCCGCCGAACACGGCCTGATGGATTACCGGACGCCGCTGCGCGAGACGTTGCTGCGCCCGGCGACCTGGATCGGCATCACCATGTTCGTGCTGTACTGCGGCGCCGAATTTACCCTGGGCAGCTGGACGTACACGCTCTTCACCGAGGGCCGCGGGATCAGCCCCGAATTGGCCGGTTTGTGGGCCGGCGGTTTTTGGGGGACGTTCACGCTCGGACGGATCATGGCCGGGCTCTTCGCGCACCGGCTGTCCCTCAACACGTTGATGCTGGGCGCGATGGCCGTGGGCCTTGTCGGCGCAGCTCTGTTCTGGTGGAACCCGCATCCCTGGGTCAGCGTCGCTGGCGTCTTCATCACGGGCTTCGCCATCGCCCCGATCTTCGCCAGCCTGATCTCGAGCACGAGTCAGCGCGTCGGCGCCCGGCACGCGGCAAACACCATCGGCATCCAGGTCGCGTCGGCCGTGCTCGGCGGCGCCGTGGTGCCCGCGTTTACGGGCTATCTGGCTCAGCGCATTTCGCTCGAGATCGTGCCCGTGATGCTCTTTATCGCGCTGGCCGCGTTGCTGGCGCTGTATGCATGGTCGATGACCCGTCGCACGTCAGTCGTTGACGTAGCGTAGGACGCGCTGATCGAGCCGCAGGCGCGATCACCTAAAAGGAACTGCCATGACCGACATCCGCTCCCTCATCTCTCAAATGACCCTGGCCGAGAAGGCCGCGCTCTGCACGGGCGCCACAGCGTGGACAACCACGCCGGTCGAGCGCCTGGGGATCCCGGAGCTCCTCGTCTCGGACGGCCCGCACGGGCTGCGTCGGCTCGAGGACCTCAACGCGCTCGGCGCCGAGAGCCTGCCCGCGACCTGCTTCCCGACGGCGTCGTGTCTGGCGTCGACCTGGGATCCCGATCTCCTACGGACGATGGGGAACGCCCTGGCCGAGGAGGCCATCGCCCTGAACGTCGGCGTGATCCTTGGCCCGGGAGTCAACATGAAGCGTTCGCCGCTCGGCGGCCGTAACTTCGAGTACTTCTCGGAGGATCCGTATCTGGCCGGCGAGATGGCGACTGCCCTGATCGAGGGCATCCAGAGCAAGGGCGTGGGCACCTCGCTCAAGCACTTCGCGGTCAACAACCAGGAGTTCCAGCGCTTCAGCATCAGCGCCGAGGTCGACGAGCGCACGCTGCGCGAGATCTACCTGCCGGCGTTCGAGACGGCCGTCAAACGCGCCCGGCCGTGGACCGTGATGTGCTCTTACAACAAGATCAATGGCACGTACGGATCCGAGAACACCTACCTGTTGACCGACATCCTGAAGAAGGAGTGGGGCTTTGAAGGCTTTGTGGTCTCCGACTGGGGGGCCGTTCACGATCGCGTCAGGTCGCTGGCGGCCGGGCTCGATCTCGAGATGCCAGGCCCGCAAGATCGGCGCGTGGCGGCCGTGATGACGGCCGTGCGCGAGGGTCAGCTCGACGAGGCCGTGCTCGACGAAGCGGTTCGCCGGATCCTGACCGTGGCCTTCAAGGCCGCGCAGACTCCCAAGGGCGGCACCTTCGACGCAGCGGCGCATCACGCGCTGGCGCATAAGGTCGCGGGTGAGGGCATGGTGCTGCTCAAGAACGACGGGTTGCTCCCGCTCAGAGACCAGCAGCACATCGCCGTGATCGGGCGCGCAGCGGCCGAGGCACACTTCCAGGGCGGCGGCAGCTCGCACATCAACCCGACGCAGGTCGATGTACCCTTCAAGGAGCTCAAGGCCCGGGCGCCGGAAGTCGAGCTGACCTATGCTGAAGGCTACCCGGCCGACGACAGCTTTAGCCAGGCGCTGATCGACCAGGCCGTGGTGCTGGCTCAAGCCGCGGATGTGACCGTGCTGCACATCGCGTTGCCGTCATACAAAGAATCGGAAGGCTACGACCGCAAGGACCTCGACCTGACGGCGCAGCAGGTCGCGCTGATCCAGGCCGTGGCGGAGGTCCAGCCCAAGACCGTGGTCGTGCTCAACAACGGCGCGCCTGTCGCGATGAGCGCCTGGATCGATGCGGTGCCGGCCGTGCTCGAGGCGTGGATGATGGGTCAGGCCGGCGCCAGCGCGATCGCGGATGTGCTCTTCGGCAAGCTCAACCCGAGCGGCAAACTGGCCGAGACCTACCCGCTGCGGCTGGCCGACACACCGGCTGTCGGCAACTGGCCGGGCGGCGCCGGCGCCGTGCGCTACGGCGAGGGCCTGTACATCGGCTACCGCTACTACGATCTGAAGGACATGCCCGTGCTCTTCCCGTTTGGGCATGGCCTGAGTTACACGACGTTTGCGTACAGCAACGCCCGCGTCTCGGCGACGACGTTCAAGGACGTCGATGGCGTGACCGTGAGCGTTGATGTGACGAACACCGGCGCTGTCGTTGGGCAGGAGATCGTGCAAGTGTACGTGCACGACGCTGTCGCCGGGCTCGATCGGCCCGCGAAGGAACTCAAGGGCTTCGCAAAGGTAGCGCTCGCGCCGGGTGAAACAAAGACCGTGTCGATCGCACTGGGTTTCCGCGCCTTCGCTTACTATCACCCCGAGCACAAGCAGTGGATCACGGAGAGCGGCGCCTTCGATCTGTTGATCGGGGCCTCGGCCGCTGACATCCGCCAGACGGTCTCGGTGACGCTCGAGTCGACGTTGGATCTGCCGTGTCTGCTCGACACCGAGTCGACGTTGCGCGAATGGATGACCGACCCGCGCGGCCAGGCCGTGCTCGGCCCGCTGTTCGCGCAGATCCAGAGCAAGACGCAGGCGCTCTTCGGCGGCGGCGAGCAGGCCGCGATCGGGCTCGACATGATGGAGATGTTGGGCGATATGCCCGTGGTTAGCGTGCTGATGTTCCTGGCGCGCGCGCTCGATCAGCACCCGGAGGATATCGTGGCCGGGATGCTGGCTCAGGTCCACGGCAAGGCCTGAGCCTGTCGCGACGACCGACGACACGGGGCGTCTGGGGCCACCCAGGCGCTCCGTGTGTTTTATCTGCCGGCGCAGGTCAACTCACGCGACAAGCTTGAGCTCTCGCGCGCGCAGGATCGCCTGGATCCGGCCGTTGGCGTCGAGCTTGGCGTAGATATTGGCCAGATGCGTCTTGACCGTGCTTTCGGAGATCGAAAGCGCGGTCGCCAGCTCGCGGTTTGAGTGCCCGGCGCTGAGGAGGGCGAGCACCTGCTGCTCGCGCGCCGAGATCAGCGCCGAGGTGGCGAGTTTCTCCATCTCGGCCTGAGTGAGGCGCTGGCTCTGCCCCCCCTGATCCAGGTCGTGGAGCAGGCGCCGGGTGAAGTCCTGCGCGTCGGCGTTCAGTTCGACGTTCTCACAGACCAGCCAGAGCAACGGCACACCGGCGGCGCCGACATCCAGAAACGGGCGGCAGAAATGCTCGGGCGCTGCCTGGCGGATCGCCTCACTCAGCACCTGCAGCGCCTGGTTGACCTTGTGCTGTCCGAACAGCGCCAGGGCGCGCGGCACACGGGCGATCAAGACCGACTCGAACGCCAGACTGCGCGGGTAGTCGTTGATGAAATCGTTCAGCGCGGCCTCGGCCTCCGCATAGGCACCGCGGTGCAACAGGATCTCGCCCCGAAGCAACAGTGACAGATGATGCGTCTGCCCGTCGCCGGGCCCGCTGAGAAGCTCTTCGGCGCCGTCGACGTCGCCGCCGCGTAGACAAATCAAGGCCTCATAGGCATTCAGGTCGAGATCGGTCCAGGTGGCCGAGGGCCGGCGCAGGTGCATGTCGCGCATCGCCTGGATCGTCGCGCGTGCCTCTTGTGGGGCGCCACGCGCGGCCTGGAGCCTGGCACGCAGGATAGCGGTTTCGACAAGCCGGTTGGTGCTGGTGGGGTTGGGGTCAACCTCATCCGCCTGGGCGAGGTAGCGTTCGGCGTGGTCGAGCTCGTTACGTTCAAGACAGGTGCGGCAGAGGGCATTGAGCGCGATGCTGGCCGGCTCGGGCAATCGTCCGCGCTCGGCGCGGGCATGCTCGAGGATCTGGCGCGAGAGCCGCTCGCTTCGCCGGAGCTGGCCAAGCGTGTTCAGACGCATCGCTTGAACGCCCCCGGCCATCAAAAGGACGAAGAGGTTGCGTTGCGCCTGAGCCGCGTCGATGAGCCCGGCGATCTGTTCGGCGACGATTGGCTGATCCTGGATGGGCAGCGGCTTGAGCAGATGCAGGCGGTTGAGCAACTCCCAACGGGCATCGACGGCGTTGCCGGCGCGTGCCGGCGGGCGGAAGACATCGCCGCGCGCCCAGATGCGCCTGACGTGCTGGATCTCGGTCAAGACTTCACGCTCGTCGCGGGTTTGCGCGGCGGTCGAGCGGATCGCGATGCTCTGCTCGATCCGGGTCACGAAGCGTTCGATCTTGGCGTGGGGCAGGGCGACGTTGGCCAGGCGCAGATAAACGAACAACAGGTTCCTGTGCTTTTGCACCACATTCTCGGGCAGTTCCTCGAGCCAGCGCAACAGACGCGAATCCTCGCCGAACTGTTCGAGCTCACGCAGCGCCATCTCTTCCATGAGGTCGGCCGCCTCCTCCCAGGCCTGTGTCGCGAGGAGGTGATAAACGGCGTCAGCCGGGGCCAGGTTGTTGCGATACCAGAGTGCGGCGTGCTGGTGGAGCCGATCGATCTCGTGCGGATAGCGCGCCTGCAACTGACTGAAGAGCATCTCGGAGAAAAGATCATGGTAACGATACCAGCCCGGTTGCTCGAGACGGGCCAGGAACAGGTTCTCCTCCCAGAGATGCGCCAGGATTTCGTCGCCGTCGGTCCGGCCGGTCAGGGCGTTGCACAGGCTCCCGTTGAGATGCTTGAGGATGGCGGTCTTGAGCAAGAACTCCTGGACCTGCGGGCTCGAGCGCTGCAGGACGGTTTCCATGAAGTACTCGCGCAGATAAATGTGCGCGCCGCTGAAGGTTTCGATGAAGTGTCGCCTGTCTTCTTGTTTGCTCAGCGCCAGCGCCGTGAGGGTCAGGCCGGCGGCCCAGCCTTCGGTGTGTCTGACAAGCTTCTCGAGATCGGTCTGCGCAAGCGCCGGGTCGGGGGCGTATTGTTGGAGATAGCCGATGCCCTCCGCCAGTGTGAAACGCAGGTCGTGCGCCTCGAGCTCGACCAGGCGACCTTGAGCCCGCAGGTGCGCCAACGAGAGCGGTGGCCGGCTCTGCCCGGCGATGACGAGCTGGAAATCCGGTGGGAAGTACGCCAGCCATTGCTGCAAGAAGTCGAGGATCTCGGAGTTGTTGTTCTTGTGAAAGTCGTCGAGCACCAGACCCAGACGCCGGCCCGGGATGGCGCTCAGTGAGCTGTCGCCAGTCAGGTGCGCGATGACGTCCTGGATATGGACGGACGTCGAGGTGCTCAAGAGCGTCTCAAGGCCCCGCCCGAACTCGGGTGTAGCGATCCGAAACGCACGCGCCAACGAGAACCAGAAGCGTCGCGGGATCCGATCGTCTTCATCCAGGGCCAGCCAGGCGACGGGAAAGCCGCAGGACTGTTTCCAGTCTTGCAGCAGGGTGCTCTTGCCGAAGCCGCTTGGCGCGCTGACCACGGTCAGCGGTGCCGTGATCTGGCGGGTCAGGCGTGGTCGACGAACCAGGATATGGGGCGGGATCGGGACCGTGATCTTGCCGGAAGGGATCGGAAACGGCGCGTTGGTGGGGATGGCAGGTTCGTCGCGGTTGTCTGGTTGGGGCAAGCCCTCATTGAGCCGAGACGTTCCTGACAGGCTGATGGAGGCCTGTTCCAGTCGTTCCAAAGACAACTCACTGGTTTTGCCAAGATAGGCTTTCAAGAGCCGCCCGGCGGATCGTCGGTAGGCATACCAATACGTTTGGTGGCGGCGGATCTCCTGCTGGGCCGTGAAACGCCCGTTGTCACCCTTGAATGAAAACCGGTCAGATTGTTCCAACCAGCTGAACCAGCTCTCCGACCCCACCTGGATGGAGGAATCATCCACTCGGAGATACCCGTCTTGTACGATCCACTTTGCCATGACGACCATCCGAACGGGCCAGGAAGTTACCCAACAAGTTTATTATACAGCGTTGGGTAACTTTTGTGGCGTCCTGTCATCCCGGAAGCGATTCCAGACAGGAGTTTTAAGGCTTTATGAGAAAGCGAAATCATCCGAACACCTGATGCCCGAGCGGGGAGGCCCGACCTATTCTCACCATGGTGATTTTTCCAAAGCAGGAACTGCGAAAAACCATCCATATCGCCTCTTAGGAAAAGGAGAAGCACAGATGCCAAGAAAACTGCACGTCTTTGCCAGCTTGCTGATGGTCATTAGCTTTGTACTGTCAGCGTGCGGGCCGGCTGCGACCACCGTAGCCCCCACAGCGGCTCCTGCCGAGCCGACTGCGGCGCCGGCTGAGCCCACAG
>DKKP01000092.1 GCA_002455335.1 Anaerolineales bacterium UBA6663
CCGTGATCGCAGCCTGATCGCGCAGTCCGCCGCCGAATTGCACAGGCACGCCGACCGCCACGATCGCGCCGAGCGCAACGCGGTTTGCAGCGCCGGCCTCGCCAAAGGCGCCGTCAAGATTGACCACGTGCAGCCAGCGCGCGCCGGCGTCGCGCCAGCGCGCGGCCATCGCCCCCGGGTCATCGCCGTAGGTCGTCTGCCGGTTCGGGTCACCCTCCGCGAGCCGCACGACTTTGCCGGCGCGGAGGTCAATCGCAGGAAGAATGATGAATGGTTCCATATGCGACTTGCGATTTGCAACTGGTGATTTGTGATTTCCTCTTGGCCAAGAGGAAATCACAAATCACCAATCGCAGATCACCAATGCTCAGCCTTTCTCGACGAAGTTTCTCAACAGCCTCATCCCAACCGCCTGGCTCTTCTCAGGGTGAAACTGGATGCCATAGAGCCGGCCGCGGCCGACGATGGTCGGATAAGCGCCGCCGTAGTCCGCGGTCGCCAACGTGTCGCCGGGCGTGGCGGCGCAGAAGAAGCCGTGATTGAAATAGGCATACGAGCCCGCGGGCAGATCGGCGAAGAGCGGGCTGTCGGCGCGGGGCTCGATCTGGTTCCAGCCGGTGTGCGGCACCTTGAGCGCCGGATCGATGGCGAATGGCCTCACGCGTCCGGGCAGAATGCCGAGGCCCGCGTGTTCACCGAGCTCTTCGCCGACCTCGAACAGGATCTGCATACCCACGCAGATCCCGAGCAGCGGCGTGCCGCGCGCAACGACTGCGCGCACCACGTCGGCCAGACCGCGGGCGTGGATGCCCTTCATGCCGTCGCCGAAGGCGCCCACGCCCGGCAGCACGACCTTGTCGGCCGCCAGGATCTCGGCCGGGTCCTCGGTCAGGGGCGCAACGGCGCCGACATGCTCGAAGGCCTTCTGGACCGAGCGCAAATTGCCGATGCCGTAATCGATGATCGCCAGCGTCGTCATAGCGTGCCCTTAGTCGACGGCACGGCGCCCGCCCGCCGCGGATCGAGCGCCGTCGCCTGATCGAGCGCGCGCGCCAGCGCCTTGAACAGCGCCTCGGCCTTGTGATGGTCATCGCGGCCGTAGAGCACCCGCGCATGCAGGTTGGCCTTCATCGTTGCCGCCAGGCTCTCGATGAAGTGGCCGACGAGCGAAGTCGGGAACTGGCCGATCGCCGGAGCCTGCCAGGTCGCATCGATCACGGCGTACGGCCGGCCGCTCAGGTCGACGGCGGCGAAGGCCAGCGCCTCGTCCATCGGCATATAGGCCGAGCCGGCGCGCACCAGCCCACGCTTGTCGCCCAGGGCCTCGGCGAAGGCCTGGCCCAGCACAAGCGCCGTGTCCTCGATCGTGTGATGCGCGTCGATGTGCAGATCGCCCTGGGCCGCGACCTCCAGGTCGAACAACCCATGCACCGCGATGTGCGTCAGCATGTGGTCGAGGAACCCGACACCCGTCGCGATCACGTGCCTGCCCGAGCCGTCGACGTTCAGCGTCAGCGTTATCTCGGTCTCGTTTGTCTTGCGGTGAATCGTCGCAGTGCGCATCTTGCCTCACAATCAGCAGTCAGAAATCAACAATCAGCAATTTCCCGCATCGCCTTCACCAACGCCTCGGTTTGCTCCGGCTTGCCGACGCTGATCCGGACGCAGTCGCGCAGGCCCGGCTTGTTGAAGTACCGGATCAGGATGCCGTACTTCCGGGCCAGCGTCTCGCGCAACTCGCGCGCGTCGCGGCCCTGAACCCGGCAGAGCACAAAATTCGAGCGCGACGGGTACGGCGTCAGCCAGCCCAACTCAGAGAGCGCTTCGCTCATCCGGTCGCGCTCGGCCGTCAACCGGGCGACGTTGGCGTGCAGGCCCTCCACGTCGCTGAGCGCCGCGATCGCGGCGGCGCTGGCCGACACCGGCACATTGTAGGGCTGCTTGATCTTCCAGAAGTGCGGCATGAGCGCCGTCGGGAAGGCGCCGTAACCGACGCGCAGCCCAGCCAGCCCAGCCAGCTTGCTAAAGGTCCGCAGCACGATCAGGTTCTCATGGTCGAGCACCCACTTCATGCGCGAGTGGGCCACGCCATGGAACTCGATGTAGGCCTCGTCGAGCACCACCACAAGCGGCAGCGCCAGTAGGCGCCCGAGCGTCGCGTCGTCGATCACCGAGCCATCCGGATTGTTGGGCGAGGTCGCGAACAGCAAAGGCGCGCGCCTGCCCGCCGCCAGCTCGCTCACCGCGCGCTCGACGGCCTCGATGTCGATGCTGAAATCAACGCGCCTCGGCACCGCCACCACGCCGGCCCCGTTGAGCGCGGCGTCGAAGCTGTACATGCCAAAGGTCGGCGGCAGGTCGATGATCATGTCACCGGGTCGCAGGAAAAGGCGTTGGATCAGATCGATCAACTCGTCGGCGCCCAGACCCGCCAGCAGATTGGCCTTGGGCACGCCCGTGTACGCGGCCAGAGCTTCGCGTAGCCGGTTCGATTCGGGATCCGGATAGATGTGCGCGTACTGCAACTCAGCCAGGGCCTGCAGCGCGCGCGCGCTCGGGCCATACGGGTTCTCGTTGGCGTCGAGCTTGATGATCTCTTCCGGCTTGCGGCCCAGCTGCTCCGACAGCACCTCGAACGGCACAATCGGCGTGTAGGCCTCCATCGTCAGGATCTCGGGCCGGATCAGGTTTGTGATGTCCATTTGTGCAGCCATTGGGTGGTGCAGGGAAACCTCGGGCCAGGGGCCAGCCTTGGCTCGAGGTTACCCTGCACCACCATTAACCCTAAACCGAGCCGATAGTGCATGCGCGCCAAGGCCTTCCGCGTCGGCGAGCAGCGCGGCCTGAGGCGCGATCGTGGACGTCGTGGCCGGGTCGAGCGCCACGATGCTGGTGATTCGCACGAAGTCGACGGCGCTGAGCGGCGACATGAAGCGCGCGGTGCCGCCGGTCGGCATCACGTGGCTGGGGCCCGCGATATAGTCGCCCAGCACTTCGAACGAGTGCTCTCCCAGAAACAGCCCGCCGGCATGCTGGATCTTGGGCGCCCAGGCCCACGGATCGCGCACGGCCAGGCACAGGTGTTCGGGTGCGTAGCGGTCGGCCAGCACGCAAGCCTCATCGAGATCGCGCACCAGCACGATACCGGAACCGCGTGCGAACGTCTGCGCGACGATATCGGCGCGCGGGAGGGCCGTGAGCAATTCGTCGACGGCCTCCTGTACGGCGCTGGCCAGCGCGGCGCTTGGCGTGAGCAGGATGGCTGACGCCAACACGTCGTGCTCGGCCTGAGCCAGCAGGTCGGCCGCGACCCACTCGGGCCTGGCTTCGTCGTCCGCGATCACGATCGTCTCGGTCGGGCCGGGCAGGCCGTCGACACCGACGTCGCCGAAGACCAGCTTCTTGGCAACCGTGACCCAGATGCTGCCGGGGCCGGCCAGCTTGTCGACGCGCTGGAGCGTGTCGGTACCGTATGCCAGAGCCGCGATTGCGCCGGCGCCACCGATGCGCCAGACCTCGTTCGCGCCCGCGATCTCGGCCGCGGCCAGGATGGCCGGGTGCACGTAGCCCGTCTGCGGGAAGTCGGGGTTGGGCGGCGTGACGATGACGATCTCGTCCACGCCGGCCGCGCGCGCGGGCACGACGGTGTGCAGCACGGTCGAGATCAGGGGCGCCGTGCCGCCGGGCACATAGCACCCGACCCGCTTAAGCGCCGTGACGCGCTGGCCCAGGATGCCGCCCAGCGCCTCGGTGGTCCACGAGATCAAAGGCTGCTTCTGATGGAAGGCCAGCAGGCGATCGTGAGCGGTCTGCAGCGCGGCCACGACCTCGGGCGTGACGTGCGGCCGCCAATCGGGGAGCGGGTCGAGGATCAGCGCATCGAGCGCGACCTTATCGAAGCGCTCGGCCTGCTCGCGCAACGCGGCATCGCCGCGGGCGCGCACATCGGTGATCAGAGCCGCGACGCCGGTCAGGAGCTCGGGATCCTGATCCCACGCACTTCGGCGTTCGAGCCAGGCGGCTTCACGCAGTGGCAACGACATCGTTCAGCCTCCGGGCCCGCTCGGGCTCCTCTTCGAAGATATACGTTACAGGCGTGACGATCACGCCGCTGCCGCCGACGGCGCGCAGGGCCTTCACGGCCGGGATGATGTGATCCTTGCGGACCACGATCGTCACCGAGTGCCAGCGCTCGCCGGTGTGGGCGTAGACCGGCGCGACGGTCGGGCCTTGCAAGCCGTTGAGCTCGGGCTGGGCGAAGAGCGCGCGCGCGATCGCATCGGGGTCCTGGCCGCGCATGTTGGCCACGACCATGTAATTCTCCTGGCCGCGCAGATGGGCCTCGACCAGCTCCAACAGCTGATGCGCGACCGTGAGCACCTCGGGCCGCGTGACAAGCGCGGCGCGGTTGGCGATCAGGCCGGCCTGTGAGCGCAACACCACGCCGTCGGCGAGCGCGCGCAGGCGGTTGTCGCGCAGCGTCTGCCCGGAAGACACAAGATCGACAATGGCATCGGCATATCCGATGGCGGGCGCCACCTCGAGCGTGCCTTCGACGTCGATCAGGCTGAAGCCGGAGACGCCGTTCGTTTCAAGATAGCGCTTCGTCACGACCGGGTATTTGGTCGCGATGCGCAGGCCGTAGCGATCGCGCAGCTGCTCGACGCGCTCGACCGGCCACTCCTCGGGCACAGCCAGCGCCAACTGGCAGCCGCCAAAGCCAAGCGCCTCGTGGATCACGACCACTTCGTTCGCGCTGCCGCGGCGTTCCTCGGTCACGTCGAGGCCCGTGATGCCGAAGTCGACGCTGCCCTCGCGAACGGAAACCACGATGTCGCCGGGCCGTTGAAAGATCACGGTCAGGCCGGGCAGGTTTGGGATGCGGGCCATATACTGGCGCGGGTTCGGCTTTTCGACCCGGAGGCCCGAGTCGGCCAGGAACTCGAGCGCGTCCTGTTCAAGGCGCCCCTTCGAAGGCAACGCCAGACGGATATCGGTGCGCATGCACCCTCCCTGATAACAAAAAAGCCCCCCGGAGACCGGAGGGCTTGTGTGACGTTGGATCGAACGCGTGCCACATCAACCGTGCCGGTCGGCCGGAAGGTTGTTGTGGTGATGGTGATGGGCGCGCGCGAACATGCGCGGACTATAGCGCGGCGGCGTTCATCCGTCAAGCGATTCTAACCATGGACCTGACAGGTCCGTCAGGATTCCCCTATAAACACAGGCAATCAAAAAACACCTTTTCAAGTTCCAGCTCGGAATTCTAACTTTGGGCGATCCACTGGTCCGGGCCCAGTTGCCCGAGGTCAGGGGAGGTTGTTTCGAGCATCGCGATCGCGGCCTGGAGATCTTCCCAATGGCGCAGGGCAGTCTCGAAGCCAACAGGTCTTCACGATATGCCTGAGGCAGATCATCCGCGGCGCGCAACTGCGTAATCAGGTGAGAGTGATTCGGAAGCAGGGCATAGGCCAGGATATCGGCGACTGGCGCCACATGGCGCCACATGAGCGAATGAAACAGGCAGTAATCGCCTCAGAACACGGGGATCACGAAGTGTCCTCGGCCGGCCAAAGGTTAGAATTTGCGCCTCAATGCGCCAAAGGCGTTTTCGGAAGACCCTGTTATTCCAGCGAATCGTGATAGACCTGTCAGGTCCAAAGTTAGAATCGCTCCACCGGTCGACCGCCATCGCTCACCCACTCGCTCCACGAGCCCGGGTACAGCTTCGCGCCCGACAGGCCCGCGATCGTCATCGCCAGCACGTCGTGCGCGCCGCTCACGCCCGAGCCGCAATAGGTGACGGCCTGCTCGGGCGAACGGCCGGCCAACAACTCTGCGTAACGCGCCCGCAGGACCTCTGGGGCCAGGAAACGGCCACTGGCCTCCACATTCGCTTTGTAGGGCTGGTTCACAGCGCCCGGGATATGCCCGGCAACCGGGTCGATCGGCTCGACCTCGCCCCGGTACCGCTCAGGCGCGCGCGCATCGATGATCACACGGTCCGGGGCGCCGATCCAACGGCTCTGGATCTCGTCGGCCAGCACGACCCAGCCCGGCCCCGGCTCCCCGACAAAGGTCGTGGCGGGACGCGTGACGACGCCGGCCTCGATCAACTGGCCAGCCGCTACCCACGCCGCCAGTCCGCCGTCAAGCACCTGGACCTCCGCGTGCCCGTAATAGTTCAACAGCCACCACAGCCGGCTCGCCCACATCCCATCGGCCTGGTCGTAAGCGACCACCAAGGTCTCGGGCCCGATCCCCAGCCGACCCATCGTCGCCCGGAAGTCAGCGGGCTCGGGCAGCGGATGTCGTCCGTTCCGCCCGGTCTTGGCGCCCGAGAGATCGTAATCGAGGTGGGCGTAGACGGCGCCCGGCAGATGCCCGAGCGGGTACTGCGCTGCGCCCCAGTCGGGCTGCAGCAGCCCGAAACGGCAATCGACGAGCGCCAGGTTCGCTTCGCCCAAGCGGGCGGTCAGGGCGTCAACCGTGATCAGGGGGTTCGGCATCAGAGGATCCTCGTCGACAAACACAACAGCCCGGGCGCGTGGCCCGGGCTGTCAACGTGGCGGAGAGGGTGAGATTCGAACTCACGGTAGCCTTGCGACTACAACGGTTTTCGAGACCGCCCCATTCGTCCACTCTGGCACCTCTCCGGGGCGAACACTCATTATAACAGAAGGCGCCCTCAGACTTCAACCGTCTCGTGCAGGGCCGGCGCATGCACACCCGTCATCCCTTCGTCCTGAAGCGCCTCTTTGAGCGCAGCCGAGCTTTCGGGTTCACCGTGCACCAGGAAGACGTCGCGCACGCGCGGCTTGAGCGCCGTCGCCCACTGGATCAACAGATCGCGGCCGGCGTGACCCGACAGGCCGTTGATCGTCGCGACCCGCGCGCGCACCGGATGCCACTCGCCAAAGATCTTGACCTCGCGTGCGCCCTCGGCCAACCGCCGGCCAAGCGTGTTTGGCGCCTGCCAGGAGACGATCAACACGGTGTTTCGCGAGTCGCCAAGATGATTGCTCAAATGATGCAGGATCCGCCCAGCCTCGGCCATGCCCGAGGCGCTGATGATCACGGCCGGGCCTTTGACGTCGTTGATCGCCTTGCTCTCCTCGACCGAGCGCGTGTAGCGCAGGCTCTTGAAGCCGAAGACCTCGCCATCGGTGCGCAGGAGCTGCGCGGTCTCCTCATCGAAGAGCTCGGCGTGGCGCTTGAACACGGTCGAGACGTTGACGGCCAGCGGGCTGTCGACAAAGACCGGCACAGCCGGGAGCTCGCCCGCGCCAATCAGCTTCTGCAGATCGTAGACGATCTCCTGCGCCCGGCCCACGGCAAAGGCCGGCACTACGATCTTGCCGCCCCGCCCCAGCGTCTCACGCGCGACGACCGCAAACTCGGCCGAGGCCTCCTCCGGCGGGCGGTGGTTGCGCGTGCCGTAGGTCGACTCCATGATGACGTGGTCGATGTCGTTCAAGATCGTCGGGTCGCGCAGGATCGGCAGCCCAAAGCGCCCGATGTCGCCCGAGAACGCCAGCCGACGCTGCCGGCCGCCTTCGTCGATGTCGAGCACAACCATGGCCGAGCCCAGGATGTGCCCGGCCTCGTAGAGCGTCGCGCGCACGCCCGTGATCACCTCCCAGGTTTGCTTGAGGTTCTGGCCGCGGAAGAGCGTCAGCGCCGCGGCAGCGTCTTCCTCGGTGTACAGCGCCTCGGCGTCCGCCGGCTCGCCACGTCGCGCCGCCTTCTTGTTATAGAAGGCCACGTCCGATTCCTGGATACGGGCCGAGTCCATCAACATCAACTCGCAGAGATCGCTCGTCGCCGGCGTCGCGTAGATCGGGCCGCGATACCCGGCCTTGACCAGCGACGGCAGATTGCCCGAGTGGTCGATATGCGCATGCGAGAGGATGACGGCGTCGATCTTGCGGGCATCGTATTCGAACGACCGGTTGCGGATCATGGCCTCGGCGCGTGAGCCCTGATAGAGACCGCAATCCAACAACAACTGGCGGCCGTTGACCTCGATCAGATGCTGTGAGCCCGTCACAGTCTGGGCTGCGCCATGGAAGGAGATACGCATCGCTATTTCCTCAAGATATCGAGTAACTCGTGCCCGTAAGCTTCGCGACGCCAGGGGCCGAGTTGCTCGAGCGTGGCCAGTTCCTCGATCGTCCGCGGGGTCCGGCGCGCCATCTCCCACAACGCCTCGCGCGGGATGATCACGTCGCTCTCGACACCACGCACCGCAGCCTTGGATTTGCGCCAGTTGCGCAGTCGTTCGTAGCGCTCGCGGACGTCATCGGGCTCGTGGACCGGCCGCGGCGGCCGCAACGGCTGCGCCTCAGCGCCGCGGCGCACCGCCTCGACCAGCGCCACGCCATGGCGGCGGATCTGGCCGGCCGTCATCCCCGGGATGCCGCGCAGCTCGTTCACATCCCGCGGCGATCGTTGGGCCACGACCACAAGCGTGTCGTTGCCGATGACCTTGAACGGCGGCAGGTCGATCTGCATCGCCTGGCGCTCGCGGTATTGAAACAATGCGCTGAGGATCGCNNCTGACGCTCGCGGTATTGAAACAGCGCGCTGAGGATCGCGGCCTGCTGGCCGCTCAGCTCGCGGGCACCGGGCAGTCGCCAGAACGCATCGTAGTCGACGCGCGGCGGCTCGGGGGCCAGCCGCGTCAGACGCGCGAACTCTTCCTCGGCCTCCGCAAGGCGCCCGACCGTGTTTAGCTCGCCGATCATCAGATCGCGCAACTCGAGCAGATAGCGGGTGTCCATCCGGGCGTAGTCGAGCTCAGCTTCGGAGAGCGGCCGATGCCCCCAATCGGCGCGCTGGAAGCGCTTATCGAGTTTGATGGTGAAGCGGCTCTCCAGCAGGCTTGCCAGGCCAGTCTGCGGCCAGCCCAACGTGCGCGCCGCCACCATCGTGTCGAACAGATTGACCAACTCGATCTCGAAATCGCGTTTCAGGCAAAGGATGTCATACTCGGCGGCGTGAAAGACTTTCTGCCGGGCAGGGTCGGCGAAAGCAGAACGCAGCCGACCGATCTCTGTCCCCAACGGCAGTGGATCGATGATGAAGTCGCGGCCCGGGATCGAGATCTGGATCAGGCAGACGCGTTCTCGATACGCATGTAAGCTGTTGGATTCGGTGTCGACCGCGAAGGAAGGGACTGGCTCGANNAGCGCCTGCGCCAGGCGTTCGAGCCCAGCCTCATCCGCGATGATCTCTGGCGGAGGCAGGGTTTCGGACATCCGCGTGATTATACGCTCTTCGCCCCACGCTTTCCGGCCCAAGTCCGCGTACCCATCGTCCTGGTCGAGGCCACGCCGGGTGAAGGCCTCAAGCGCTCCTCCACGCCGCTTCTTCCTCGCTCTTAGGTTTGACTCACATTTTTGATTGTGATAAATTACGCAACGTTGCCCCAATAAACCTTTTTTGTCCGAAGGTGCATCATCCTGATGCGCCTTCCTTATGATGTAAAAAAAGACGGCCGTGCTAAAATCGGCTCGGTCTCATGATGACCTGTCCACTGTTATGACAGGAGGGAAGACGACGCATGGCAGCTGAAGCCTCTGCCGCACCGGCCCCCAAGAAGGCACCGGCGGCACCAACACCCCCGGCTGGGCCCGCGCCGATGACACGGCGCGAATTCCTGTACTACATTTGGGGCGCATCGATGCTCTTGTTTGGCGGGCAGGCAGCGGCCTCGCTCCTCTGGTTCGCCTACCCGCGCTTCCGCGCGGGGACGTTTGGCGGCGTTTTTGAGGTCGATGCCAGCCAGATCCCGGCGCCCGATGAAGGCCCGAAGTCGTTTGCCGGCGGCCGCTTCTGGCTGGTGAACATCGGCGAGAAGCACAAATCCGACGACCGCAACGACGGGGTGCAGACCACAACCGGCGTCAAAGCCCTGTACATGGTCTGCGTGCACCTCGGCTGTCTCTACGGTTGGGAGGCGGCGCAGAACCGCTTCAACTGCCCGTGCCATGGCTCGATGTACACGCCTAGCGGGCATCGCATCGCCGGCCCGGCCACCCGCAACCTGGATTGCTTCACGGTCCAGGCGGTGGATGCCGACGGCAAGGTGCTGACCGAGACGGGCAAGCTGAACGCGAATCTCGAGGCGTCGGCCATCAACGTCGACGGCGCGGCGAAACTGCTCGTCAACACCGGGTCGCGCATCATGGGCCAGCCCGCCTGAGGCGCACCGCCGACCTGGCACAGGAGCAACACACATGTCGGTCTGGAAGTTCCATAGCCCTTTCCTGGATGACGTCAAGCAGCGCGGCTTAGGCCCGGCTCTGTCGTTCAAGGTCAACGAAACGGTCGAGCGCGTCACCGCCGGCATGGACATCGAGGACATCCGCTCGATGCTCCGCGGCGATCCGGCGCCCCGCCCCAACCCGCGCGTCCGCCCGCACTCCGACGGCTTCTGGCTGCACATGCGGCCGACGTACTATCACAATCTCGTGACGGGCGTCTATCCGTCGTTCCGTATGGGCTGGCTGTCGACGTATTTCTTCGTGTTCGAGATCATCACTGGCCTGTTCCTGATGATCTTCTACACGCCCTCGCCGCTCGTGGCCTACGAGAACATGCTCAACATCCTGAGCAACGTCCCGTTTGGCCGCCTGATGCGCGACCTGCACAAGCTCGGCGCCGAGATGATGGTGATCGTGGTGGTGCTGCACATGTTGCGCACCTTCATCACCGGCTCGTACAAGAAGCCACGCCAATTCACGTGGCTGACCGGCGTCGTGCTCCTGCTGGTCACGCTCGTGTTGTCGTTCTCGGGCTATCTGCTGCCGTGGGACCAGCTGGCGTTGTGGGCTGTGACGATCGGCGCATCGATGGCCGAGGCCGTCCAGCCGCAGGCCGTCGGCGATCTGCTCAACCTGATCATCCGCGGCGGCCCGCAGTTCAACGAGGGCGGCCTGCTCCGTTGGTACTTGCTGCACGTCCTGGCTCTGCCCCTTGTTGGCATCATCTTCACGGGCATCCACTACTACAAGGTCATCCTGCACGGCCACGGCCTGCCGCCCGAGGTGGAGCCCGTCGGCGAGGACACGGCCAAGCGCACGCCGGTCGACCAGCGCACCTACTTCATGCCCGACATCCTGACCCGCGAACTCCTGCTCTTCAGCGTGGTCACGGTCGGCATGGTGTTCGCCGCGACGTTCTTCTACCACGCCCCGCTCGAGCCCCATGCGGATCCGCTCGTGACGCCGTTGCACACGACGGCGCCCTGGTACTTCCTCTGGATCCAGGGCATGCTCAAGATCGGCGACAAGTTCCTGTGGGGCGTGGTGATGCCCGGCGTGATGTTCGGCATCCTCTTCGTCCTGCCGTATGTCGAAGTCGGCCCGAGTCGACGCTACGGCGATCGCCGCGTTGGCCTGACCTTCGGCGCGCTCATGGTCGTGATCCTCGCGGTGCTCAGCTACATGGGCACGCCGCGCTACGGCGTCCCGGCCTCGCTCAACGTCGAGATCATCGCCGAGATCGTGCCGCAGACCCACCCCGGCCCGTTCCGACAGGCTGAGTGGGAAGGCTACCGCACGGCCAACGTCAGCGACACAAACCCGACCGGGCGCGTGATCTATCAGGCTGCCCAGTACGACCGGGCCCCGACCGAGACCCTGCACCACATCCTGGCCGAGATGCAGGCCGGCGTCGAACACGCGCAGCACCAGTACGAGATCGGCGCCGACGATGGGCTCAAGGACGTCCGCGGCCTGATGGTCATCGAGAACTGGCAGGAGGGCCTCAAGAAGGTCACCTGGCGCGTGGTTTGGGACCCGGATGGCGAGGGCCCGCAGACCGCGCCGACCGACGATACGCTCTGCCCGGTGGGCCAGATCGTGCCCGGCGAATACTGCCAGACGAGTTACATCGACGCCGAGGCGAACTACCGGCAGGGACCGTGACCTTGATGAATGGGCAATTGGGTCATTGGGTGGAGAACGCTCAGTCGTCCAGTCGCCCAATCTCCATTGTTTAGGAGTACTTATCCATGATCTGGCGTGTACTAGTGGGCACGGTCAGCCTGTTGATCGGCATGCTTACACTCGGGTATGTGGCGATCACAGAACAAGATCGCATGGCCAGTTTTTCGACGTCGTATGAGGCCCGGCGGATCGAGGCCGGCGCCGCGATCTACGAAGCGCAATGCGCAACCTGCCACGGCGATCGTGGCCAGGGCGGTCGCGGACCCAAACTCGATGACGTCACCCTGTTTGACGGCACGGTCACCGGCGCCATCGGTTGGACGGGCACCGTGCACGATTTCATCTACTTGACGGTCGCCGGCGGCCGGCCCCGCCCCTCGGAGTTCTACGCTTCGCTGGGCAACGCCAACCGCATGCCGACCTTCAGCAACAGCTTTGGCGGCCCGCTCCGCGACGACGAGGTCCGTTCGGTAACGGCTTTCGTCCTGAACTGGGGAGAAGCGTATAAGGACGCGAATGGCCAGTTCCCGCAGGCCACGCCGACTCCCAATCCGAACGCCGCAGGCACCGACATCACCATCGAACTCCCGGCCGGCGATGCCGCGCGCGGCGAGACGCTGGTCTCGACCGCTGGCTGCGTGGCCTGCCATATCGGCGCTGCAGCGGGGGTCACGGGCCCGGCCTGGCTGACCGCCGAGTCGAAGGACGGCCAGGGCGTCGCCGCGCATATCGAGGAGCGCTGGCAGGCCGCCGACTACGCCGGCGCCGCGACCTCAACCGACCAATATGTGTTCGAGTCGATCGTCAACCCGAACGGCTTCATCGTCCCGCCCGGCGAGGGCGCGACGTGGCAGGCCCCCGGCCCGTCGATCATGCCCGGCACCTACGCCACGAGCCTGCTCAAGCAGGATGTGGCCGACATCATCGCTTACCTGAAAACGGTGCCCTGAACACAGGCGACCCTGAGNNTGAAGATGCCGCGCCCGAAGCGCGGCGTCTTTGTTTTGGGAGGCGACAACCCGGGATCGTTCAGGTCTTGCGCAATCAAGCGCTTTACGCTATGTTCGACGGGAATAGCGTCCCCGCGGCGCCGGCCGCGGAGGTCCTGCAGGAGGAGAACCCCGATGAATTCCGCCATGCCACCTTTCGGTTTGCGACGGCTCCTGACCGTTGGCCTCGTCGGCGTGCTGGCGCTGGCCGCCTGCGCGCCGGCCGCGACCCCGACAGCCGTGCCCGTCGAGCCGACAACCGCCCCACCGACTGCGATGCCGACAGCCGTCCCGCCGACCGAAGCGCCCACGGCGGCCCCGACCGAGG
>DKKP01000445.1 GCA_002455335.1 Anaerolineales bacterium UBA6663
GCGTTCGGGTCGGCGTGCGGGTCGGCGTGGCCGTGCGGGTGGGCGTCTCGGTGACGGTCGGCGTCGGGCTCGAGGTCGCCGTCTCGGTCGGCGGGAGCGCGATGATCGACGTCGGAGTGGCCTCGGTGGTCGCAGTGACGTCCGGCGTATCTGTGGGGCCCTGTGTCGGCGTGACGGCGGTTAGCAGCGCGATCGGCGTCAGGTCTTCGGTCTCGGTTGCCGGCGCCGGAGCGGTGTCGGTGGCCAGCGGCGCGATGACGATCGGGTCGGCCACCTGCGGCGTGATCGGCGTCACAGTGACCTGCTCGGGGTTGCAGGCCGTCAGCAGAACGGCGACGACCAGCAGCGGGAGTTTCGAAAGGCGTGCCATGACCGGCGATGATAGCAGAGGATGCGGCAGGCGCCCTCACCACTGGCGGGGGCGATGACCGCTCAGCACGCGCTCGATCGGCGCCCAGCCGCTGTAGCGTGGCGCATCCCAGGTCGGCGCCGGGGCAAGCGCCTCGACGGCCTGGTACGCGTCGCAACGCACCTGGTCCCAGGCGTGGATCACAAGGCCGTTGCCGCAGCATAACCCGACATGGCCCCAGTCGCGGCGCTCGCCGTCGACCACNNCCCGCCACAATCGTAGAAGACAAAGGCTCCTTGTGGCGGGGGCAACGCGATGTTGGCCGCCGCGCCATATTCGGCCGCCGACTCGGATGCACTGCTGCCGCCAAAGAGTTCGATGCCGTTGGCCTGCTCGTAAGCATCCTCGACAAAGGCAAGACAGCGCAAGGCGTAGTCGCGCGAGCCGAGGCGCGCCTCGGCCCAATCGATGGCCGCAGTGATGTAGGTGTCGAAGGGCTCAGCCATGTTCAGATGTCGTCCCCCGTAGAAGGGTCATTCTACCAATGAGGGATCGTCGAACCGCGGGCTGTTGACGCGGGTGGAGACAGGCCGCGCCGTCATCGCGCCGGCGTACGGCTGGATCAGGTCGAGCATCTCGGGCGCCGGGCGCTCGCCTTCCGCCAACCACGCGCCATAGCGCTCAGGCGGGACGATCACGGGCATCCGATCGTGAAGCGGCGCCATCACGTCGTTGGGCGCCGTCGTGATGATCGTGCAGGTCGGAAGCTCGGAGCCATCGGCCGGCCGCCAGACCTCCCATAGCCCGGCGAACGCGAACGGGCGCCCACCGGCCAACTGGATGTAGTACGGGGTCTTGCCGCCGCCCGCTTCCTTCTTCCATTCATAGAAGCCGTCGGTCAGAATCAGGCAGCGCCGGCGCTTGAAGGCCGAGCGAAACGCCGGCTTCTCGGCCACGGTCTCGCCCCGCGCGTTGATCAACGAATTGCCGATCTTGGGATCCTTTGCCCAGCTCGGGATCAGGCCCCAGCGCATCAACTCGAGATGGCGCGGCGACGTATTCGGGATCACGGCCACGGCCTGCGTCGGCGCGATATTGAAGCGCGGGCCAAGCAGGCTCAGATCGGGCGAGGCGCCGGCATCGAGCGCGAACGCATCCAGCAAGTCGGCGGGATCGACGGTGAGGGTGAAGCGACCGCACATTGGTTCATCATATCGCCATGTCGGGGAAATGGGGAAGAGGGAGGAGCGAGGAGCNNTCTTCCCTCTTCCCTCTTCCCTCCCCGCTCCCTTACGCCCTCACGATCCCCAGCGATGCGCCGGGCGTGAAGCCTGGGAAGACGTAGCCCGGATCGGGATTGCCAAACCGGGTGCCAAGGACTTCGCTGACCACCTGACGGTAGTCGGTCGTGATCGCCAGATCGACCTGATCGAACAGTTGCTCGTGAGCGAGCCCTGGCCAATCGCCGTAGACCTTACCGCCGTTGACGCCGCCCCCCATCAAGAAGAGCGCCGAGCCATGCCCGTGATCGGTGCCCTGGCTGCTGTTTTGCTCGAGCCGCCGACCGAACTCGCTCATCACAAGCACTGTGACATCTGCCGCACGCGCGCCAAGATCCTCATGGAACGCGAGCAGGCTGCGGCCGAGCTGGTCGAGCTGAGCCCCGAATTGACCTGTACCCTCGTCGCCCTGATAGTCGTGCGTGTCCCAGCCGCCGTAGTCGAGCGTGGCGACCTGCAGCCCGGCGTCGGATTTGATCAGCCGGGCCAGTGTGGAGAGTTGATCGCTGAGCTCGCCGCCGGGGTACTCCACGCCGGCGGCCGTCTCGTAAGTGCCTTCGAGGAGGCGGCTCATGCCGTCGAGCGCGCGCAGGGTCTGCGCGCCGGCGGCGTGCGCCCAGGTCTCGCCCGTGTACAGGCGGTTGAGCACGCGGCGCTGCTCGACGAAGAACGACTCGTCGCCCCACAGCTTGAAGTCGTCGAGGTTCTGCACCGCCACGGCCTGCGGCGCCTCACGCAGCGATGTCGGCGCGTTGCCGATCGCCAACGCCGGCGCGAGGAGCGCGCCATCCTGCACGCCCGTCGCAAGCAGATGGCGCGNNGTCGAGCGGCAAGGCTGCGTTCTCACCGCGCTCGGGCAGCGCCAGCGACGGCCGGGCGCGGACGTAGTGCCTGCGATCGTCGCCGATCGGCGTCACGACGTTGAGCGCGTCCCATCCGCCGCGCAAGAAGAGCACGATCAACGTGCGCTCGCCAGCGGCTTGCGCGCGCGCCGCGCCAGCCGGATGGCGCGCCGCGCCG
>DKKP01000102.1 GCA_002455335.1 Anaerolineales bacterium UBA6663
CGCAACGCGCACACCTGCGCCACGCCTCACCGCCACGCTGCCGCCCGCGACCCGCGCCGCGACCCGCGCCGCGACGCCCACCCCCACCCCTACGGTTGAAGCGCCAGTCGAGCTCCCGCAGACAGCCGGGGCCTGCCCGGATTTTGCTGTGGGCGACGTGCAAATCGGCTGGAGCCAGCTGGCCGGGAACCCGCAGCGCACCGGTTACTCACCCGATGGGCCGGATGGGGTCTGGCGCGTCCGCTGGATCTGGAACGGGCCTGGGGCCGACGGCCGACCGGGCGCAGACCATCTACCCCTGCCTCAGGGAGTGCAACCGGTCATCGGCGATGGCCGTGTGTATTTAGGCCACTCGGATGGCGTTGTGCGCGCGCTCGGGGTCGATGACGGCGCCGTGCTCTGGGAGTCGCCGGGACTGGGCAATGCCGTGGTCAATACCGCGGCGTTTGATCCAGCCACCGCAAGCGTATTCGTGGGCACAGCCGATGGGCGCTTTTGGCGTCTCGATGCCGCCACCGGGGCCGTGTTGCGCTCCAATCGCCCGGGTGGAAGCCTTGTGATGGCCCCTTTGGTGGTCGGCGACACGGTCTTCATCGGGTCGACGAGCGGCGCGTACTACGCCTTCGATACGATCACGCTTGAACAGCGCTGGCACTATGAAGCGGGGGCGGCGCTGATGGCCTCGTCCGCCTTTACGATGGCTGAGGGCGGCCTTGTGGTGGTGTTGGCCGAGGACGGTACAGCCCATGCCGTCTGCGCCGCCGATGGCGCGAGACGGTGGCGCGTGGCGGTCGGCGGCGACACCGATCCGTTGCGCGGTGACGCGCGATTCCCCGACACCTATCCTGTGGTGGCTGAGGAGAGCGGCGTTGTGCTGGTTCGGACGTATCAGGCCTGGGAGAAGATGTGGACGCCGGATGGCGGCGCGCCCGTTGACCCGGCGGAGACGCTGCGCTTCTTGCAAGCGAATCCCGATTATCAGTCGTTCTATGTCCTCGATCTTGCCGATGGATCCGAGCGCTTCCTTGCGCCTGTGCTGGCCGGCGCCATCGGCAACGGCGGTGACTACGAATCCACGCCGCCCCAGGCCGTGGTGCGCGCCTATCCGGATGGGGTAGAGGTGGCGTATCTTTTGTGGCGCAACCGACAGGCGTGCGTGGGCGACTATTGCGATGGGCGCGAAGACACCACGCTTGGCGAGTTGGATCTATCGAGTGGCGCGATCCGCTTCGTTCAGGATCACAAGAACGCCGGCAGCCTGCGCCTGCCTACCGACGAGCACAGCCCGCTGTCGATGGCGGGTGAGGTGCTGCTCCATGCCCACTGGATGCTGTTGGGCGGCGTCCGGTTGGAGGATCGCGGCCCTGAGCGTGGTTGGAGTTACGCCGATCCGATTCGGGCCTCCGAGATGGCGCCCGTGCTCAATACATTGCGCCCCGACATCTGTGCCGGACATACGGGGCAGGCGTGCGCCGTCGGTATGCAGACGCCCTGTGACGGCTACTCGATTGACCCCGGGCTGTTCGTCTACCAGACGGATGCGTGTATTTATGACACGTATTGGTCGACTCCGGTGCGGGCTGTGGCCGTGGCCGAGGGCGCGCTCTTCTGGCGGACCGTGGACGGCGCTATCGTCGCTCTTGGGCCCTGATTCTCAAGGCTTTCGGCTGATCACCGACTTGGCCCGTAGTACCTTTGGAGGCTTGCCCGGTTTCGGCTGGGAAGCGACACTAGACACGGTTCGGTGGTTAACACGATTCCAATTCGCCGACCTCTGACCCATCTTTGCCCCGATGGCCCCATTTCGCGTCAAGCAGTGGGCCACAGGCGCACGTTTGGCACAGCGAGCACCTTAGTGACAGATCAAGCAAACGCCAAACCTAATCGGCTGGCCTTGACCGTCCTGCGCAACTCGGCCTTTGGGCTGGCGGCGCAGGTGGCGATCAAGGCGCTCTCGTTTGCCTTCAATGTGCTCGTGATCCGTCAGCTCGGCGCCGGTGAGTACGGGCAATACACGGCGGTCGGCGCGTTTGGGGCGGTTTTTCTTTTCGTCGCCGATCTGGGGCTGAGCCCGTATGCGGTGCGGCAATTCGCGCGGTGGCGCAACGAAGCCGATGGGCTCGAGCGCTCTGCTCGGCTCAATGCCAACATCACCTGGCTGCGTTTGGGTCTGTCGGTGTTGTCGAGCCTGCTGACCCTTAGTGCGGCGCTCCTCACAGGGCGATCGCTGGAGATGGTCGGCGCGATCGCATTGAACAGCCTTGGTTTGTTGATGTATGCGGTTCAGGGGACGAGCGAGGCGGCGCTTTCGGGTTTCGAGCGTCTCGATCTTGTGTCGGGTGTCCGGGTCGTCAATCAACTGGTCTTCGTCGTCGCGGGCGGCCTCGCGCTTTGGTACGGGTTCGGGTACTACGGCCTGATCGTCGCCAATCTGCTGGCGATCGGGCTCATGACCTACATGTCGTGGCGGGCCGTCAGGCGCCTGGATCTCCCGTTCAGCGCGCCGCGGCCTGCCGAATGGCTCGGTCTGCTGCGCGCCAGCCTGCCGTTTGGCATCATCGGCCTCGCGCTGGGTCTTTCCTACCGGTTTGACACGGTTCTGCTCAACATCTATCGAACGGATGTCGAGACGGGTTACTACAACGCTGCCTACAACCTTGTGTTCTCGGCCGCCGTATTCTCGAACGTCCTCAACACTGCGCTCTACCCGTCATTGAGCCGGCAGATGGCGGAAGATGCAAGTCGCCTGCCGGCCATCACCGAACGCGTCTTGCGTTATCTCCTTTTGACGGCGCTGCCGATCGCTGTCGGCGCCAGCGTGCTGGCCGGGCCAGCCGTGGCTTTTCTGTACGACAGCGGTTATGGCCCAACCAGCCTGGCGCTGGCGATCGTCATCTGGGCTGTGCCCTTCATGTACCTCTCGGAGTTCCTGGGCTATGTGGTCGTCATCCAGGGGCTCGAACGTCGGGTGGCCCGGGCTGTCTTGATCAGCAGCGGCTTCAACGTCTTGCTGAACCTGGCGCTTGTGCCCTGGCTGGGCCTCACCGCGGCGGCTATCATGACCGTGCTGACCGAGATCGTGCTTGTCGCGCAGCACAGCTGGACGCTCCGCTCCATGATCGCGCAGTTCAATTGGCTCAACACGCTGGGTCGGCCCCTGCTGGCGACCGCGGTGATGGGCGCGGTGATCTGGGCCCTGTCTGGGGTTTTGCCGTTTCTGGCAACCGTGCTGGTCGGGATCGTGACGTATGGGGTGACCGCGATATGGGTGGGAGCGGCCGGCCGTGAGGACCTGACGTTTCTGCAAAGGGCCAGGCAACGTGATTGATCGGCGTCTCGCCGAGTTGGTGCGTGAGGCGGATCGATTGTTCGCAGGCACTATCGTCCTATTGGCGCCCTCCGTGGGCCGCGCCTAAGATCGATTACATGTACATCCACGTCGTTGTCCATCACTTTCCCCCTCGATACACGGCCGGAGCCGAATGGCAGGCGTTTCGCACGGCGCAAGGATTGATAGAGCGCGGGCATCAGGTCCGGGTCGTCGCCGTTGAACACGTTGACCAGGGGCCGATCGACGGTGTGACATGGACCGACGATGAGTTTCAGGGCGTGTCGGTGCGTCGGCTGAGTTTCAACCGGGCTCACGTCAAAGACCTGCGGCTGTTCGAGTATCGCAATCCCTGGATCGGCGCACATTTGCGCGAATTGTGGGCTGTCGAGCGCCCCGATCTCGTGCATGTCGTCAGCGGTTACCTGATCAGCGGCACGGCGTTTGAGGCGGCCGAGGCGCTTGGGCTGCCCACGGTCTTGACCCTGACCGATTTCTGGTGGTTGTGTCCGCGAGTCACGCTGCGGCGCTCGGACGGCACCATTTCGACGCTTCCGCTGGAACCCTGGCGCTGCGTTCAATGTCTGGCCGAGGAACAATCCGTCGCGCGGAACCTGGGGCGATGGCTGCCCGGGCCCATGCGGCGTTTCTGGCGGGGCCAGAGCACGGCCCCGATCGAGGCGCGCCAGGCCTATTTGCGCGAACGCTTCGAACGGGTTGCACGCGTGATCAGCCCGTCGCGCTTTCTCCGCGATCTGCACGTCCAGGCGGGCATCCGTGAGGATCAGATCATCGTCAGCCGGCAGGGCATCGAGTTGATCGATCGCGGGCTACATCTTCAGGCAACCAAAACGACCTCCGACAAACTGCGTGTGGCCTACCTCGGGCAGATCGCGCACCTCAAGGGCATTCACGTCCTGGTTGAGGCTGCTCGCCAGATCGATGATCCGCGTCTTGAAGTGCGAATCTATGGCGATCTCTCGCGCTTCCCACGCTATGTTGATGAACTGCAGGCAGCGATCGGCGACGATCGGCGGATCATGCTGGCCGGGGCCTACTCGGATGCGCAGGGGTTGGCGCGCATCCTGTCCGACACCGACGTGATCGTCGTGCCTTCGTTGTGGTACGAGAACAGCCCGAACGTCTTGTTGGAAGCGTTTGCGTTTCGAACGCCGGCGATCGCCTCGGATTTTGGGGGGATGGCCGAGCTCGTCGCGCATGGCGTCAACGGCTTGCGCTTCGAGCTGGGAAACGCCATCGACCTCGGTCGCCAGCTTCGGCGATTGCTGGATGACCCGCAGTTGTTGCGCGTCCTCGGCGCCGGCGTCCCGGCTGTCCGTTCGGTCGCCGAAGAGATGGATGAATTGGTGCGGATGTATGCGGATGTGCTCCACAGCGCTTGAGCGGATACGGGTGAGCCGATCGGCAGCAGTCGATTGCCGTTGACCTTCCGGATCGTCTGTGGTCGCCAAAATATGACGTGTGCCGTCCTGTTTTTTTGCGCTGGCGTTTGTGCCAGTTGGTACAATGATCGGGATACGATGAATTTGACCTGAGGCGTACCCGCCCGGGCTTTGTGGTGCGATCGACCCGGATGCTATTCTTGGGCGCACGCCCAGCCGATCGAAATGTGTAACACCTATGACCGATCACGAGGATTTCTTCGCCGGACGGACTGTGCTCATTACAGGTGGGCTGGGTTTCATAGGGAGCAACCTGGCCCGACGCCTTGCCGATCTGGGGGCGGCGGTGACTGTCGTCGATTCGCTGATCCCTGAGTATGGGGGCAACCCCTTTAACTTATCGGGCTACGGCAACCGCATACGGGTCAACATCGCCGATGTTCGCGATGAATACAGCATGAATTACCTCGTCCGCGGACAGGATTTCTTGTTCAACCTGGCCGGGCAGGTGAGCCACCTGGATTCGATGTACAACCCCTATACCGATCTGGAGATCAACTGCAGAAGCCAGCTCTCCATCCTTGAGGCCTGTCGTAAGCACAATCCCGATGTGCGCATCGTGTACTCCGGCACGCGCCAGATCTATGGCGTGCCGCAATACCTTCCGGTGGACGAGTCGCATCGGGTGGATCCGGTCGATGTCAATGGCGTCAACAAGGTGGCAGGCGAGTGGTATCACCTCGTCTACCAGCGTGCTTACGGCCTGCGAACGACGTCGCTTCGCCTGACGAACACATACGGGCCGCGGATGCGCGTCAAAGACGCTCGCCAGACTTTCTTGGGGATCTGGCTGCGCAGAGTCATCGAAGACGGTGAAGTGCTTGTGTACGGCGATGGCGAACAGAGACGCGACCTCACCTATGTGGACGACGTTGTCGAGGCGTTGTTGGGCGTTGCAACCTGCGATGGAGCCGTCGGCGAGATCTATAACCTCGGAGGCGACGAGGTGGTGTCGCTTCGTGAACTGGCGATGCAATTAGTGCATCTCAGCGGCTCCGGCACATACCGACTTGTCCCGTTCCCGGTCGAGCAGAAGGCCATCGATATCGGCGACTACTACGGTGACTACTCCAAGATCAACGGCGCATTGGGTTGGCGCCCGGCGATTGGTTTGACGGAAGGCCTCACGCGCACACTCGAGTATTTCCGAGCCCATCGCGACGAGTACTGGTAGGCAACCGGTTGTTCAGGAGGGGACGTGATTCCGCAAACCGATCCGGGCGCCTCATATCGCGCGCACCAATCTGAGATCGACGAGGCGATCCGGCGCGTCACCGCTTCAGGCCGGTACATCCTTGGCCCGGAAGTTGAGGCCTTCGAAAGCGAATTCTCGGCCTATATCGGCGTCAGGCATTGCATCGGCGTGGCGAACGGCACTGATGCGCTGCGGCTTGCGATCGAGGCGGCCGTGCCGGCTGAAGCCCAGATCGGCCTGACCGTGTCGATGAGCGCGACTGCCACGGTGACGGCGCTTGTCGCCGCCGGCAAGACCCCGCGCATGCTCGATGTCCATCCGGCCGACTACACGTTGAACCCCGATGCGTTGAACGCGAATAGCGACGCGCCGGCGTTTGTGGTGCCGGTTCATCTGTACGGCCAACCGGCGCGTCTGCGTG
The DNA here is from genome assembly GCA_002455335.1 of Anaerolineales bacterium UBA6663. Lineage (GTDB taxonomy): Bacteria > Chloroflexota > Anaerolineae > Anaerolineales > UBA6663 > UBA6663. The sequence continues at coordinate 6,408 of DKKP01000102.1, forward strand.
AGATCCTCGATTGGGCAGCCCGGCATGAGGCGCCTGTGATCGAAGATTGCGCCCAGGCCCACGGGGCTCTCGTGGATGGGCGCCGCGTCGGCTCCTTCGGCGCCGCTGCGGCTTTTAGCTTCTATCCAACGAAGAATCTTGGTGCATTGGGCGATGGCGGCGCTGTCGTCACGAACTCGGACGAGGTGGCCGAACGGGTCCGCCTGTTGCGCATGTACGGCTGGCGGCAGCGGTACATCTCCGATCTGCACGGTGGGAACAGCCGCCTCGACGAGGTCCAGGCCGCGATCCTGCGTGTGAAACTGCGCCACCTGGATTCGGCTAACGCGCGTCGGATCGAGATCGCCCGGGCGTACGCCACGGCCTTTGCGGATCTCGATCTCAGCCTGCCGCCCACCGGTGGGGTTTTCCACCAATACGTCATTCGCCATCCGCGACGCGACTCATTGCGCCAAAGCCTTGAGCTGCAGGGCGTGGGGACATCCGTGCTCTATCCCGTTCCGATTCACCGGCAGCCAGCCTATGCCGGGTTCGCGACAACTGAGCTGGACGTCACGGACGAGTTGGCGCGTACGCTGCTGTGTTTGCCCATGTATCCGGAGTTGACCGACACCGAGGTTGAGCGCGTCTGTCATGCGGTTCGCCACGCCGTGTCCAACCTGGATCTCGGAGGCTGACGCCTGATGGGTGCACTCATCGCTGCAACCTGGAGCATGCCGGCGGATACCCTTTCCAGCATTGAGGCCGGGCTTCATCCCCGTCTTGATTACCTTGACCTGGCCGAGCGGCTGTCTGCGGAATGGGTCGATTACGACTCGGCGGCCGAGCATCCGCTGTTGCGCTATGTCGAGGACAGGCTCAGAGTCGATCTGCGCCTGGCTGGAGAGGTCGCCGGTCGCGTGCGCCGAAAGGGGCACGACAAGGTCGTCAGCCTTTCTGAGCGTGTCGGTATCCCACTGGCATCCGCACTGGGGCGTGGGGTGAAGCAGACTGTCATCCTGCACCACCCGATGTCGCGCCTGAAACTTGACTTGCTTCGCTACAGTGGCCTACATCGAGCCTGGGATCTGATGCTGTGTTTGAGTCGGGCTGAGGCCGACGCTTTCCGGTGCGCCCTGCATGCTGGCCAGGACGAAGTCCAGGTGCTCAACACGCCGGTCGATGTCGAGTTTTATCGTCCTGATGCTACAAAGATCAGCGCCTGTGACGAGGCGCCGCACATCCTCAGTTTGGGACTGTCGTATCGCGATTACCCAACGCTCATCCGGGCGATGCGTCACTTGCCTGAGGCGAACTGCCAGATCAGGGCCGGCAGCAGTTGGGTGTATGGCCAAAGCGGATTTGAGCGCGAGCAACTGCCTGCCAACGTCACGACCCATCCGTTCGTGCCCCCGTCGGATTTGCGAGGGATATTCCAGCGGTGTCGCTTTGTGGTCATCCCGTTACAATCGGGCACGCAGTGGTCGGCCGGGTGCACATCGGTGCAGATCGCACAGGCAATGGGTAAGGCGGTGATCGCCACCCATTTGCCCGGCCTCGAGGACTACGTGGCCCATGAGAAGACGGGCCTTCTGGTGCCGGCAGGTGACCCGGCCGCAATGGCGACAGCGATCGAACGCCTCTGGCGCAACCCAGAAGAGGCTGATGAGATGGGTCGCCGTGGCCGGCGCTGGATCGAGACTGAGTTCACGCTCGATCAGTGGCTCGATCGGTTGGTCGCCCTGGTTGAGGCACACTGAGGCCCCATGCGTATCGGCATTGACGCCCGCTATCTTTCGCACGGCCTTGTCGGGGGCGTGCACCAATACCTGCGGCACCTGCTCCCTGAACTCATCCGTCAGGCCGGCGCCCACGAGTTGATCCTGTATGCTGACACGAAGCGACCCTTCGAACTGACGGATCTGCCCGGCCACGTTCGGCTGCGCACACTGCCCTACGGCAGCGGCTTCTCGAGCCTTGCCCACGACTGGCTGACGCTCAAGCGCTGGATGACGCAGGATCGTCTCGATCTGGCGCACTTTCCGGCGAACTACGGCTTCGCGCCAACCGGGGTGCGAAGCGTGGTCACGCTCCACGACGAGATCAACATCCTGCCCTGGCTCGACATCATCCGCGGACACCCCAAGAATGCGCGGACCGTGGCGATGATGACGTATCTGCATCTGGCCTCGACGCGCGCGGTCCGCTCGGCCGATCTGCTCCTGACCGTCTCCGGCTATGCTCAAGCTCAGATTGCGCGCTACAGCCGGCTGCCCATGGAGCGGATCGTGCCGATCTATCACGGGCGCATGCCCGACCTGCAGCGAGTGACCGACCCGGAGCGGCTGGCGGAGGTCCGTGTGCGGCTCGGCGTGCCCGAGCATTTCGTCCTGGCGGATGCGATCAAAAACCCCGCCGCATTGACGCGGGCCTGGCGACGGTTGCCGGCTGAGTTGGCCGACCGCTATCGGATCGTTTTCTTCTCGCGGCGTCCCGACCCGCCTGTCGCAGTGCACCAGGCCGTTGCGGCCGGTCATGCACGGCTGCTCATCCGCCCCGAACGGCCCGATCTGATCGCGCTATATAGCCAGGCCGCGGCCTTTGTTTTCCCATCCTGGATTGAAGGCTTCGGCATCCCAATCCTCGAGGCCTTCACCTGCGGTGCGCCGCTCATCGCCTCGACGGCAGGCTCGATCCCTGAGGTGGCCGGCGATGCCGGGCTGCTGATGGACGCCGAGGACGACGCCACGCTGGCCCGCCATCTCGTTCGTGTCCTGGGCGAGCCCGATCTGGCCGCCGATCTGCGCGCTCGAGGCTTTGCTCGGGCGTCCGAGTTCAGCTGGGCGCGTGCGGCTCAGGAGACCCTGGCGGCGTACGAGCAGGCGCTGTAAGGGTGATTCGGGCCGTGGGACGAAGGGCCTATTCCAGGTGACCGGGGCGGGCGTGCTAGACTGCTCGCGTGCAGCCCGGGTTCATCGACCCGAAACCCCTGGAATCTCGTGCGAACTCGAGACCTGGGTTTGACCCAACTCTGACCCAGACCCGAAGCTGAGAGCCCTGTCTGACGTTATGCCCGCGCCAGCTCAAATCGATCCCCTTGTGGTGATCATCCTCGTCAATTGGAACGGCAGACCCGATACCCTGGCCTGCCTGGCTTCGTTGCGGGCTGTGACGTATCGCCGCAAGCGTGTCCTGGTCGTCGATAACGGCTCAAGCGATGGATCGGCGGCCGCGATCCGGGCTGAATATCCTGAGGTGCTGCTGATCGAGTCGCCGACGAACCTCGGCTATGTGGGCGGCAATAACCTGGGGTTGCGCCGAGCGCACGAGCTCAAGGCCGAGTATGCGCTGCTACTGAACAATGACACAGTGGTCGCGCCCGATTTCCTCGAGCGGATGATACGCGTGGCCGTCGAGCCGACTGTGGGCATGGTCAGCCCCATGATCTACTACGCGACCCTGCCGGAGACCCTCTGGTCGGCTGGGGGCAAGGTCGATTGGACGCGCGGACATACCCAGATGGTCGGCGAGGATCAGATCGATAACGGCCAGTTCGGCGCTGAGCCCTACGAGACCGACTTCGTGAGTGGCTGCGCCCTTCTGATCCGTCTGGCGGTGGTCGATCAGATCGGCCCGCTCGATGAGCGCTTCTTTGCTTACTACGAGGATGCCGAATGGGGGGTACGCGCGCGGCGTGCCGGCTATCGCGTCGTGAATGTCCCCGGGGCAAAGGTCTGGCACAAGATCCTGCCCGAAGCGCGCTTCGGGTCCGACTCGCTCGCATATTACTTCACCCGTAACCGGTTGTTGTTTCTGCGATTGACGGAGGCCGGCACACGCGCCTGGTTCTCTGCGTTCGTGATGGATATCGGGCGGACGATCCTGAGTTATGCAATCCGCCCCAAGTGGCGACACAAGCGCAAGGCGTTGGGCCTTATGGTGCGCGGTCTGCAGGATTATTGGCGCGGGCGGTTCGGCCGGATTCCGACGGAGTACCTGGCGTGAGGACGCTGTCGACACAAAAGAGGTCGAGCAGGCGTTCATGAACCTCCTCTTCCTATCGCGCTGGTATCCGTGGCCGGCCGACAACGGCGCGCGGCTTCGGATCCTGAACTTGCTCAAGGCCCTGGCGACGCGTCATGTCGTGCACCTGATCTCGTTCGTCGAAGAGCCCGTTGAGCCTGCGGCGCTTGCGGCGATGCGCGGGTGGTGCGCGTCGGTTGAGGTCGTGCCTTATCGCGCCTTCCGGCCGCGCGGTTGGCGGGCGCTGGCGGGCTTCCTGGATGCGCGGCCGCGCTCGGTTGTGGATACGTACAGCCCAGAGTTCGCCGCCGCGGTGGCGCGCTGCGGCCATGTCGATGGCGTGATTGCATCGGAGATCGACATGCTGCCTTATGCGCTGGTCGCCGATGCGTCGTGGCGCCTGCTGGAGGAGCTCGAGGTCGGCGCGATCCTTAGCGCTGCCGATGGGGCCACGAGCGGGTTGGGGCGTCTGCGAGCTCGCCTGACCGGGTGGAAGCTCGCGCGCTATGTGCGTTCGGCCCTGCAACGGTTCGACGCCTGCACCGTGGTCTCGGAACGCGAGCGTGAGTTGGTGACGGCGCTCGGTGTCTCGGCGTCTCGAATCGATGTGATCCCGAATGGCGTCGATATCACCGGGGCGTCGTCGGTGGCGGAGGCGCCGGTTCCAAACACGTGTCTCTATGCCGGCGCGCTGACGTATTCGGCGAACTACGATGCGGTGGCTTATTTTCTGGCCGAGATCTGGCCGCTGGTTCTGGCGCGCCACCCGGAGCTGATGTTCACCATCACCGGGCGTACCGAAGGCGTCGACCTGGATCGCCTGCCGCTAAGCCCTGGGGTGCGTTTCTCCGGCTATCTGGCTGACGTCAGGCCGACGGTCGCCTCCAACTGGTTGAGTGTCGTCCCGTTGCGCGTCGGCGGTGGGACGCGGCTCAAAGTGCTCGAATCGCTGGCCTTGGGGACGCCTGTGGTCTCGACCTCGAAGGGCTGCGAGGGCCTTGACCTGCGGCCAGGTGAGGAGATCCTGGTTGCGGATGCGCCCACTGACTTCGCCTCCGCGATCAGCCGGATCTTGCTCGACGCCGACCTGCGGGCGCGGCTCTCGGCGGCAGGTCGTCTGGCGGCAAAGCGCTATGATTGGGCTGTGATTGGTGAACGTCTGTTGGCCGTGGTCGAACGGCTGAAACCCTCGGGAGGCGGTTGATGTCATCCCTGCGTCCTCCGGCGTTTCTTGATCTGAACAACTTGGAATGGCGGATCACCGCGCGCTGGCAGGTGTGGGCGCTGGTTGTGGTGGCGCTGGCGTCGGCCGGGGGCCTGGCCTGGGTCGCTGCCTACATCCATCCGCTGGCTGCTGTGGCTTTGGCCTCGGCGCCTTTGTTGCTGGTCGCGGCCGGGTTCGCCATGCCGCAACGCGTCTTGTATCCATACATCATCCTGGGCCTGGCGCTTTTTGTGCCGCTTAGCCTGCCCACCGGCCGCGATAGCCGTCTGGTGATGAGCCTGGTCTTCACCATCGCAGCTTTTGCGTTCGTGGTGCTTTACGTCGTCGCTTTTCGCAAACCGTGGCCTTTTTTGCCGAGCGCAATCAATCGCCCGTTCATCGCCTGGGCGATCGCCGTGCTCATCTCGTGGTTTTGGGGCGTCGCGTTTCGCGATGTGGGGCTGTGGATCTGGCCGTCCTTTCCGTTCGTCCAGGCGGCTTCGGCCGTCGTGATGATCATGTTGCCGTTTGCGCTGATGTTGACCGCGCACTTCCTGACCACCGAGCGGCATCTCAAGATCCTCGTCGGTCTGTTTCTGATCGGCGGCGTACTTGGCCTGATCCCGCGTTTCAACCTGGCATCGCTCCCGGTGAACATCGGCGGCATGTTCAATATGTGGGTGATCGCGTTGGCCGGCAGCCTGGCGCTCTTCGGCACGCGGTTCGCGCCCTGGCAGCGCCTCTTGTTCGGGCTGTTGGCCGGGCTGTATCTGGTCTGGGGCACTGTCTTGCATGTGACCTGGTTGGCCGGCTGGCTGCCCGGGGTTGTGGCCCTGGCCGTGATGATCGTCAATCGCTCGAAGTTTGCGGCGATCTTCACTGGGCTGCTGGTCGTCGGCGTGTTGCTGGCCAGTCTGGCCTCGGTGGATCAGATCATCGCCAACGAGAACGCCGAGAGCGGTTCGACGCGGCTGGCGGCCTGGGCCATCAACTGGTCGATCACCAAAGACCATCTTCTGTTTGGCACGGGCCCGGCCGGCTATGCTGCCTACTACATGACCTATTTGCCGAGCAGCGCGATGGCGACACACAGCAACTATATCGACATCCTCTCGGAGACAGGGCTCGTCGGCACTGCGGCCTACATGTGGTTGTGGGCGACCGTGCTCTGGGTCGGGTTCCGTGTGGTCCATCGCCTGCGTGGTCGGGGCGATTTCCTGCAGGCGCTGGCGAATGCGGCGTTCGCCGGGGCGGTGGCCTGCATCGTCATCATGGGCTTCGGCGATTGGCTGATCCCGTTTGCCTACACCCAGACTATCATGGGGTTCGACTACGCGGTCTACAACTGGATCTTCGTCGGTACCCTGTTGGTCGTCGATCGCCTCACGGCGCCGACGGCCAGGCCGGCCTCCGAACCCGCAGCGACCTGAAGCCACTCGGCCGGCGTCCATGACCAACCCGCGTTCCTCAGCACAACCTGACGTTTCGGTCGTCATCCTGAACTGGAACACCCGCGACCTGTTGCTCGAATGCCTTCGGGTTGTCGAAGCGAACACCGATGGGCTGGCCGTCGAGGTGCTTGTCGTCGACAACGCTTCGACCGACGACAGCGTCGCCGGCGTCCGGCACGGGTTCCCGCACATCCGCGTTGTCGAGAGCGCGACCAACCTGGGCTTTGCGGGTGGCAATAACCTCGGCGCGCGCGAAGCCGCCGGACGCTACATCCTGTTACTCAACACCGACGCGTTTCTGCGTCCGGGCGCGCTTGGCCGGCTGGTCGCGCTACTCGATGCCAATCCCGGGGCGGGCCTGTGTGGCGCCCGACTGCTGAACGCCGACGGGAGCTTCCAGGCCTCACATACGGCCTTCCCGACACTGACGCGCGAATTCCTGATCCTGTCTGGGCTTGGCCGTCTGCTCTTCGGCCAGCACTTTCCAAGCCAGGGCCCCGATCGTGCCTCCGGACCACGCCAGGTTGATTATGTCGAGGGCGCCTGCCTGCTCCTGCGCCCGGAGGCCTACTGGCAGGTCGGCGGGCTGGATGCCGGTTTCTTCATGTACGCCGAGGAAGTCGACCTGTGCATGACGTTGCGTCGGGCCGGCTGGTCGGTGTGGTATCACCCGGAGGCGGAGGTCGTCCATTTGGGAGGGGCGAGCAGCGCCGAGCGCAAGCCGGAGCGCGAGGGTGATCTCTATGTCAGCCGGGTGCGTTTCTTCAACAAGCACTATGGGCCGGTCGCGGCCCGGCTGCTCACCGGCCAGATCTATCTGCTGACTGCACTCAAAAACCTGTTGCATCACGGACTGCGGCTGCTCACCGGCGGCCGACGGGGCCGACAGGTGATCTCGCTCGACCGTCTGGCCGCCAAATTGCGCGCGGCCCGCAGCTGAACGGCCATCCAACCATCGGCCTATTCTCAGGCGATCCTGGGCCCGGTAACGTAGGGCCGATATGCAGGTCTTGCTTCTGACCCAGGTTTTGCCGTACCCGCCCGACAGCGGCCCAAAAGTCAAAACCTGGAACGTCCTCAAGTATCTGGCGCGCGAGCATACTGTCACGCTTGTCTCGTTTGTGCGCGGCGATCAGTCGGCCGATGTGGCCGGGTTGGCGTCGCTGTGTGCGGGCGGGGTGCACACCGTGCCGATCGAGCGCGGGGCCATTCGGGATGGCGTCGCCCTGATGCGGAGCATGGTCACCGGCGCGCCGTGGATGATGGTGCGCGATGATCGCGCCGAGATGCGCACGCTGCTGAGCCGATTGGCGGCAGACCGGCAGTTCGACGTGGTTCACGCCGATCAACTCAACATGGCCCAGTACGCCGAGCACGTCGCTCGCGGCTCGGCCACGCGTCCGAGGCTTGTGCTGGATGCGCACAACGCGCTCTGGTTGCTCTACCGCCGGCTGGCGACGACGATGAAGCCCGGCCCGCGCCGGGCCATGCTCGAGCGCGATTGGCGTCTGCTCAAGGGCTACGAGGGCCGCATCGTGCGCGACTTCGATGGCGTCCTGGCGGTTAGCGAAGAGGACCGCGCCGCGCTGGGCGAAGCCGCCGGTGTCGAGCGCGCGATGACCGTGATCCCGATCGCGGTCGATACCGATGAACTGCCTGTCGTCGCGCGTGAGCCGGCGGCCCGCCAGTTGACTCACATCGGCACCATGTATTGGCCACCGAACATCGACGGCATGCTCTGGTTCATCCGCGAGATCTATCCACGGATACGCGAAGGCGCTCCGGAGACCGGGCTTGATTTGATCGGCGCTCGTCCGCCTCAGGAGCTGGTCGGGCTCAACGGACAGGTGCCCGGGCTGAACGTGGCCGGCTATGTCGCCGACGTCGCCCCGTACCTCGCCTGCTGCGGCGTGTTCATCGTGCCGCTGCGCGCGGGCGGCGGCATGCGGGTCAAGATCCTCGAGGCCCTGTCGCGTGGGCTCCCGCTGGTGACCACCACGCTGGGCTGCGAGGGCATCGCGGTCAAAGACGGCGAGCACGTCCTGATCGCCGACACCCCGGCCGATTTCGCAGCGGCTGTCCTGCGGGTGCTGGGTGACCCGGCCCTGGCGCAGGCGCTGGCGCGCAATGGCCGCCGGCTGATCGAAACCACCTACGACTATCGCGCGGCCTGCCGCCCGCTCGAAACGGTGTACAGCGGCTCGAAAGGCGCGTGACGAACGTGGCGAAGACATCCCCGATTGAGGCCGTCGATCGACGGATCGCCCTGGGCCTGATCCTGCTTCTGTCGTTTGTCTACGCCTACGTCTTCCCGCGTTGGGCCGATCCCAATCAAGATTCGCGGCTCAAGATGGTCGTCGCGATCGTCGACGATGGTACGTTCCAGATCGACAAATACCTGGGCACCACGGTCGACTACGCCAAAGTCGGCGACCACTACTACAGCGACAAGGCCCCCGGGGTCGCTTTTCTGGGTGTGCCCGTGTACTGGGCGCTGCGCCAGCTGCCGATCTTCGATCTGTTGAGCGAGCGTCTGGCCTCGAGCAGCGCCTTTCAATCCACGTTGCGCGAAGACGGCGCGGGCGTGAGCACCGACCGGGTGCGGTTTGCCGTCGCGCAGGTCGCGATCGCGTTCGTCGTCGGCGCCGTGCCGACGGCGCTGCTCGCCGGGTTGATGTACCTGTGGCTGGCTCGGGTTCAGGTTGCGGCCTGGCCCCGGTTGGTTGTGGCGCTCGGATATGCGCTGCTCACCCCGGCCTTCGCCTATGCCAACACCCTGTACGGTCATCAACTGGCCGCGTTCTTGCTGTTCGCCGCGTTCTTCGGGCTGTCGACAGCCCGGCGCTTCTCGCTCGGGGCCGCGGCCCTGATCGGTTTCCTGCTGGCCTATACGGTCGTCACCGAGTACCCGATGGCCCTGGTGGTCGGCGTGCTCTGGCTCTACGCGCTCTGGCGGTTTCGCGCGGTCGGCCAGATCGGCCGGATCGTGCCGCTCACGCTCGTCGCGTCGCTGGTCGCGGCCGGCTGGATGGCCTATAACAACGCCGTCTTCGGCGGGCCGCTCAACCTGGGCTATAGCTACTCCGAGCAATGGGTCACGCAACACTCGACCGGGTTTGTGTCGCTCACGCTGCCCAGCGCCGCCGCGTTGTGGGGGATCACGTTCGGGGTCTTCCGTGGGCTGTTCGTGCTTGCACCGTGGTTGCTGCTCAGCCTGCCAGGCTTTGTGGTCTGGTGGCGCGAATCACGCCTGGATAAGGCGGGTGCCGGCCGACCGGAGTGGCGGGTCGCAACGACGGCCGTGGTCCTGGTTACCGTGTTCAATGCTTCGTCGGTGATGTGGTGGGGCGGCTTCGCGATTGGGCCGCGGTATCTCTTGCCGGCGCTGCCGTTCCTTGTGTTGCCGGTCGGTTATGTGTTGCGCCGCTGGGGCGGATCGTTCTCGCTGCGGCTCGGGTTGGGCGCGCTGCTGATTTGGGCGTGGGTCGCCGTCTGGGGATTGACGCTGGCCGAGCAGGCGTTCCCATCGGATGCGATCCAGAACCCGCTGGTCGACTTTGCGCTGCCGAACTGGATCGCCGGGAACATCGCGCGCAACGCCGGGACGTTGTTGGGGCTGCGCGGCCCGCTCGGGCTGGCGCCGCTCGTGGCGCTCGTCGCGCTGGGCGCAGGCGCGCTTGGCATCCTGGGCCAGAGAACGGCGGCTGAGCGCACCGGTCAAGCCGAACAGGCAAGTCGNNCCGAACAGGCAAGAGTTTGAAGCGATGAAACCTGTTGTCTCGCCGCGACCCGCCGCTGGAGCGGCGTCGCCGATGGTGTCCGCCCGCGAGTGGGGCTTTGTCGGGATCAGCATTGTCGCTGTTCTTGTCCTGACAAGCCTGCCGTACGTGTACGCGCACCTCAGCGCCCCGGGCGATTGGCAGTACATGGGCGTGATGGTCAATGTGCCCGATCATGTCCAGTACTTCTCCTGGTATTGGGATTACACCCAGGCCAACTTTGCAAGTAATCGGTTGACGCCTGAGCCCAACGCACCGGTCTTCTTCAACTTGCTGTGGTGGATGTTGGGTCGACTGGGTGGGCTGTTGGGCGTCGGGTACGAGCCCATGTTCCAGGCCCTGCGCGTCGTCTCGACGACAGGCTTCTTGATCCTGCTGTATCGGATGGTCGCCTGGTATCTGCCAGGCCTCTGGCAACGGCGGCTGGCGTTTCTGACCGTGTTGCTCGCCGGCGGTTTCGGCTGGCTGTTGATCGTCGCGCGTGAGGTCTTCAACCTGCCCCAATGGATCTGGGGGACGCCCGATTACCCGTTGGAGATCAGCCTCTTGATCTTCACGTTCGAGCCCAACACGTTCTACAGCATTCTTTCCACCCCGCATCTGGTCGGGGCCGCGCTCTACATGTTGGCTTTCGACCTTGTGGTGCGCGGTGAGTTCGCCCGCCCCTGGCGCGCCGCCATCCTGGCCGGCTTGTGGACGCAGTTCATGGGCTGGCAGCACGGCTACGACCTGTTCTTGGTCTGGGGGATCCTGGCTGTCTACGGGCTGCTGAAGATGCTCCGCGATCGCGGCCGGGGCTGGGGCGCGATCCCCTGGCGCCTGGTCTGGATGGGCGTGATCGTGGTCGGTTTGTCGTTCCCGCCGGGTCTGTACTCGTTTCTGTTGACTCAGCTCGACCCGATCTGGAAGCAGGTGCTCGGGCAGTTCGGCAACGCAGGCGTGTACTCGCCATACCCCTGGACCGTCTGGGTGCTGATGGGCCCGGCCTTTTTGTTGGCCCTGGCGCAACAGGTTCGGATCGGCCTGTTTCGGCTCAGCGGGCTGGATGACAGGTCGCTGTTTCTCAAAGCCTGGTTCTGGGCGAACTTCGCCTTGCTCTATCTGCCGACCGATTATCAGATCAAGATGTTGAACGGCTGGCAGGTCCCGATCGGGATCCTGGCTGTGCAGTTCGTGAGCGAGGCCGTTGTGCCCTGGTTGCAACGACGTCGGGCCGGTTGGGCCGCGACGTGGCAAAACCTGGCGGCGGCTGGTTTGCTGCTCGCGATCGTGCCGACGAACCTGTACCTGGTCGCCTGGCGGTTCGTCGAGTTGGGCCGGCACACCTACCCGTATTACCTGCAGCGCGACGAAGTCGCGGCCCTCGAATGGCTACGCGATAATGGCACAGGCGACGATGTCGTCCTGGCTTCGTTGGCCGTTGGTCAATACGTGCCGGCTGTGAGCGGCGAGCGGGCTGTGCTGGCACATTGGGCCCAGACCGTCGACTACTTCGCCAAGCGCGAAGCCGTGACCGCGTTCTACGATCCCGCGACACCGGCGGATGATCGGCAGGCGCTGCTCGACAAGTACAATGTGCGCTACGTGCTCGTCGGCCCGGTCGAGACAGGGCCACAGCCCGCCGACTACGCGCCGCAGCCGTCCGCCGATGGGTCAAGCGTCGAGCCGGATTGGGCAGCCCAGGGCCTTGAGCCGGTCTTCGAGACCGCGACGGTGACGATCTACCGGGTGAGGAGATGATGTGGTGAAGCTCGAACAATTGCCCAAACGCGGGCTCTGGCGCTGGGCGCTCGGCCTGTTGATCGCGCTTGCTGCCGGGGCGTCGTTGAGCGCACCGGTCGGCCTGGCGCAGGAAGATGATGAGGATGCCTGGAGCGAGCCCATCCTGCTCTCAAGCGCGGCGCAGAGCTCATGGTTTCCGCAAATACTGGTGGATCGAAGCGGGCGCGTTCATGTCGTGTATTCCTCGGGTGTCATGACCCAGTCCGGCGGGTTCGATCAGGTCATGTACACGGCCAGCGACGATGGCGAGGTGTGGACCCAACCCAATGACATCGTCGCGCTGACGATGGGCTCCAACGGCGAGTCGGAGGTGACACGCCCGTATCTGTTCCTCGACCGTGACGATGTCCTGCATATGACCTATCGCGGCCTGACGACCTTTTCGATGTTCTATTCGCAGGTGCCTGTGTCGGCCGCCGCGCTGGCGCGATCCTGGTCGGTGCGTCAGGAGGTGGGTCAGGTCGGGTACTTCAGCGCCCTGGTTGTCGATCGCCGCGGCAAAGTCCATGTCATTTACACAAGTAACCTCTCGTCGCGGCAGTGCCCGATTTGTTACCACATCTACTACAGGTGGTCGGCCGATGACGGCCTGACCTGGAGCGAGCCTGTGGATATCTCGCGCGTCAGCACGGGGTCCGCCAAGCCGCAATTGCTGCTTGATCCGGATGGTAACCTGCATGTCGCCTGGGAGTCGGCCCGCGGCGGCACGCTCGGCCGTGTCGACTCGCCGGCCCAGTTGCTTTATACGTCGTCACTTGACGGCGGAACCACCTGGCGTGAGCCTGTGCTCATCCAGATGCCTGAAAGCGAAGGCAGTCTGCGGGTCGCGTTGACGCTTGACCCCCTTGGGCGCCTGCTGGTGATCTCATCAGCCGTCCCGGGAAATGACATCTACTACAGCCTGTCGAGCGACAAGGGCCAGACCTGGTCGTTGCCGGCTGCTGTGGCGGATCTCAAGGGGAGCCCGATGTCCAACCTCGACAATCTGTCGGTTGCCACAGACGGGGGCGGGCGGGTTCATCTGGTCTGCAACTGTGGGCCCGAGGTGCGCGAAGGCGTCTACAACTTGAGCCATGTCGTCTGGGATGGGGCAACCTGGTCGGAGCCGGATGTGATCCGCCAGTTCCGTGGTGACCTGCCGGAGTGGCCGGTCATTGCGGTAGGCCTCGGCAACGAGCTGAACGTGGCCTGGTTCATCCGCAATGAGGCGGCGATCTTCGATAGCGACCGTGGGCAGTACACAGTCTGGTACTCGCGGCGCGTGATCGATGCCCCGGCAGCCACAGCAATCCCGCGGCCGACCCTGCCGCCCTCGGCGACCCCGTTGCCGATCGCCCAGGTGGCAACAGTGACCCCGCGACCGACGGCAACACAGGTGCTGATCAGCGGCGAGGTCGATCCCACCCGACCCTACGGCGAGCGAGACTACATCATGCTGGTTGCCATCAGCGTCTCGCCCGTGCTGCTGCTTGTGGCCGGGATCGTGGTGTATCAGCGGCTCACGCGTCGCTGAGGCCCGTGAGGGGGCTGCGTCTGGCTTAGGACCACCGTCCCCTACCGGACGCCCTGGACATCTCCTATCGTCAGGAAGATGCGCGTCTGGTATGTCGTCCCCTATCCGCCCAGTTTGATCCGGGTTCGGCCCTATAACCTCATAAGGCGTCTCAGCGCCCGTGGCCATCAGGTCACGGTCTTCACAACTTGGGCCGATGAGGCCGAGCGTGCCGATGCTGAAGCGCTGCGAAGCGAAGTCCACGGTCTTCGCCTGGTGCGGGTTCCGCGGTGGCGTTCGCTGGTCAACAGCCTGCTGGCGGTCCCCGGAACGGCGCCTCTGCAAACGGCCTATAGCTGGAGCCCTGGATTGCTGTCGGAGCTCTCGACGGATCTGCCACCTGACATAATACAGGTCGAGCACCTGCGCGGAGCCAGGTATGCCCTGCAACTCAAGGCGTGGCGCCATAGACTAAAGAACTATGTCCCAATTGTGTGGGATAGCGTAGACTGCATCAGTCTTCTTTTTGAGCAGGCGGCAGGGCGAAGCCGCCGTCTGTTCAGCAGGCTGATGACCCGGTTCGAGCTTGGGCGGACGCGCCGTTACGAGGCCTGGCTGGCAGGCCAATTCGATCGGGTGCTGGTGACCTCACCGAAAGATCAAGAGGCCTTTGGCGCGTTGGCGCCCTCCACGATGGCCACTGGGCAGGTGGAGGTGTTGGCGAACGGCGTTGATCTGGACTATTTCACCCCAGATCCCGCTCAGCCGCGTCAGGCCGCCACCCTGGTGATCAGCGGGAAAATGAGCTATCACGCCAACGTCACGATGGCGGTTCAATTTGCCCAAACGGTCTTCCCACTCGTGAAGTCGGCTCGGCCTGACGTTAAGTTGATGATCGTCGGTAAAGACCCGGCGCCCGAAGTGCGGGCGCTGGCGGCTGATCCGGCGATAACCGTGACCGGTGGCGTGCCCGATGTGAGGCCGTACTTGCGCGGGGCGACTGTGGCAGTGGCCCCGATCGCGTATGGGGTTGGCATCCAAAATAAGGTGCTCGAAGCGATGGCCGTCGGCACGCCTGTGGTGTGTACCCCCCAGGCTGTTTCGGCGTTGCGCGCTCGCGTCGGGCAAGACGTGGTTGTCGCCGAGGCGGACGCAGGGATGGCCGGTGCGATCGTTGGGCTGTTGAACGACCCGAACAGAGCGACGCAGGTCGGCGCGAGTGGCCGGGCCTTTATCGAGCGAGATCACGATTGGTCGGGTATTGTTGAGCGTTTGGAGGCGATCTACCATGGAATCTCCCTCCATGTTTGACGACATCTTGAGCCGGGGCGCGGCGCGCCCGGCAATCACGCTTGAACGAGCCGCCTCGCGCAACGCCTGGCGGCTGTTGATCGTGGGCCTGCTCATTGTCGATGCGGCGCTGATCAACCTGGCCTCCTCGTTGTCGTACTACCTTCGTTTTCAAGCCGGGCTGCCGTTCTTTCAGTCGACGCAGCCCGACCTGTGGTTCTACCAACAGCTTGTGATCTTCTGGGTGACTCCCTCCTGGCTGCTGATCTTCGGTCTGGTCGGTCTGTATCGCCCGGCGAATCTGCTTGGGGGGCCGCGCGAGTATGACCTCGTGCTGCGCGGCACCACCTATGGCCTGCTGCCGCTTGTGTTCTTCAGCTTCCTTGTGCCCGAGTTCGTCATCGCCCGCGGTTGGCTTGTGCTGGCCTGGGTGCTGGCTGTCGCGTTCTTGGGGCTTGGCCGATTTGCGATGCGGCGCGTCGCGTATGCCGCGCGGCGATCAGGATACTTCCTGTCGCCGGCCGTGATCGTCGGCGCCAATCAAGAGGGGCGCTACCTCGCCGAGCAGTTCCTGAATGCCAGCACCTCGGGCTTTCAACTTGTTGGCTTTGTGGATGAGAAGGTCCCGGCGGGCACTGTGCTTTTTCACAATCTGCCTGCGCTCGGCTCGGCCGATCACCTCGACAAGATCATCAAGAAGTACGGCGTGCGCGAGATCGTTCTGGCGACAAGCGCCATCTCGTCGCGTGATCGCATGCTCGAGATCTTCAAGCGCTATGCCAACTCGGGCGAGGTCAACCTGCGCCTTTCCTCGGGCCTGTACGAGATCATCACCACGGGTCTACGGGTCGAGGAGTTCGGCTATGTGCCGCTGGTCAACGTCTCAAAGGTGCGCCTGACGGGCATCGATCAGGCGCTCAAGCTGCTGCTCGACTATGCCCTGACGATCCCGGGCTTGCTTGCGATCTCGCCGCTCATGCTGTTGATCGCGCTAGCGGTTCGGCTCGACTCGCCCGGGCCTGTGCTGCATCGCCGCCGTGTGATGGGCCTGAACGGCGCGCAATTCGATGCCTTCAAGTTCCGCACGATGCATATCAACGGCGACGAGATCCTCAATCGCCATCCCGAGCTCAAGGCCGAGTTGGCCAGTCAGCATAAGCTCAAGGAAGACCCGCGGATCACGCGCATCGGCAAGTTCCTGCGCAAGTACTCGCTCGATGAACTGCCGCAGTTGTTCAACGTGCTGCGCGCCGAGATGTCGCTCGTCGGGCCGCGCATGATCGCGCCGGCCGAGCTGGCTCAGTACAATCAGTGGGGCATCAACCTGCTGACCGTGCGTCCGGGCCTGACCGGTTTGTGGCAGGTCAGCGGGCGTTCGGATGTTGGGTACGATGAGCGCGTTCGGCTGGATATGTTCTACGTTCGCAACTGGACGATCTGGCAGGACCTTTCGATCTTGTTCCAAACCCCGACGGCGGTGTTCAAGGGCCGCGGAGCGTATTAGACGTCAGGCTTCAGGCCTCAGGCTTCAGGGGCGGTGCCAGCGCATTGGATTGCGCAGCAGCGTCACTGAAGCCTGACGCCTGAGACCTGACGCCTTACTTTGAAGGAGTTATCGCATCATGAAGGTACTCGTGACTGGCGGCGCCGGCTTCATCGCCTCGCATGTGGTCGAGTTGTTCATCGAGAAGGGTTATGAGGTCGTGATCGTCGATGATCTGTCGACCGGCCGCCGCTCGAACCTGCACCCGCAGGCGAAGTTCTATGAGCTGGATATCCGAAGCCCCGAATTGCACAAGGTCTTTGCGGCCGAGAAGCCTGACTTCGTCAATCACCACGGCGCGCAGATGGATGTGCGAAAGTCCGTGATCGACCCGCAGTTCGACGCTGACGTCAACGTGCGCGGATCGATCAACGTGCTCGAGGCCGCCCGCCAGAACGGCGTCAAACGCGTGGTCTATATCTCGACCGGCGGGGCCGTGTATGGCGAGCCCGAGTACCTGCCGTGCGACGAGAAGCACCCGATCAACCCGATCTGCCCCTACGGCGCATCGAAACACACAGTCGAGCACTATCTCTTCATGTGGAAATACCTGTACGGGCTCGAGTACGCTGTGCTGCGCTACCCGAACGTCTTTGGCCCGCGGCAGGATCCGCACGGCGAGGCCGGCGTGGTCGCCATCTTCACCGGGCAGATGTTGGCCGGCAAGCCGGTCACGATCAATGGCGACGGCCAGCAGCAGCGCGACTTTGTCTATGTCGGCGACTGCGCCAACGCCAACCTGCTCGTCACCGAGCACCCCGCGGCCGATGGCATCTACAACGTCGGTTTTGGCAAGCCCACGGATGTCAACGAGATCTTTGCGGCGCTCAAGAACGTCATCGGTTATCCGCACGAGGCCAAGTACGGCCCCGCAAAGGCGGGCGAGACGCGCAAGATCTACCTCGACGCCACGCGGATCCGCACCCAGCTTGGCTGGGAGCCGACCGTGACGCTCGAGGACGGCCTGGCCAAGACCGTCGAGTACTTCCGCCTGAAAGAACTCGCCTAAATGATCATCGTTCAATCCCCGTTGCGGATCTCGTTCCTGGGCGGCGGCACCGACTTCGCCGACTACTATCGGCAGGAGGGCGGCGCCGTGCTGTCGACGTCGATCGACAAGTACATCTTCGTCACCATCAAGCGCCGCTTCGATGCGCTCTTTCGCATCGGCTATACGACGACCGAGACCGCCGAGGTCGTCGACGACATCAAGCACGAGTTGATCCGCGAAGCGTTGCGCCTGACGGGCGTGCAACCGGGTGTCGAGATCACGACGATGGGCGACATCCCGTCGGCCGGCTCGGGCCTCGGGTCGTCGAGCACGGTCACGGTCGGCGCGCTCCATGCCATGTACGCCCTGCAGGGCGATCTGCCGACCGCCGAGCATTTGGCGCGCGGCTCCTGCCAGATCGAGATCGAGACCCTCGGCAAGCCGATCGGGGTTCAAGATCAATATGCAGCGGCTTTCGGCGGTCTGCGGTTCTACGAGTTCAACACAAACGGGAGCGTCACAAGCGAGCGCCTCCTGCTCGACCGGAATACCCTGCTGCATTTGAACGAGAGCCTGCTGCTGTTCTTCACGGGCCTGACCCGCAAGGCCGAAGGCGTGCTCAGCGAACAACGCCAGAACATCCGGAACCGCCTTGCCGAGCTGAACGAGATCAAGGCCATGGCCTATCAGGCGCGCACTGAGCTGCAAAAGGGCAACATCGAGGCGTTGGGCGAGTTGCTTGATCGCAACTGGACACTGAAGAAACGCCTGGCCAGCAACGTCAGCAACCCCGAGATCGACGCCATGTATTCGGCGGCTCGTTCGGCCGGCGCGCTGGGCGGCAAAATCACAGGCGCCGGCGGCGGCGGTTTTCTATTGTTGTTCTGTCCACCTGACCGGCGCGCGGCAGTCCGGCAGGCCCTGGCCGGCCGGCAGGAGCTGACCTTCGCGCTCGAGCCGAATGGCAGCAAGGTGATCTTCGACTACCGCCGCTGAACAGCGAGCGGGTGTGGGAGGGGCCGGCTTCCCATAAGAAGAAAGTCCTGTTTTGGGCGGATTTAGTTGACCCTGTCGGTCCAACGGTTTAGACTGGGAACGATCCAGACGATATCCAAGGGTTGCGTGCATGAACGAGTTTCGAGGTTACATCGCCCCCATCCTCCGCTGGTGGTGGCTGATCTTTTTATCATGTGTGATCTCGGGCGTGGCTTCGTACTACGTCGCGGCACGGCTGCCCAAGGTCTTTGAAGCCAGCGCAATGCTTGTCGTGGGCTCGGCCGGCACGAACCCGAACCCGAGCCCCATCGAGTTCGGAGTCGGCAGTTCTCTCGCTCAGTATTACCAGCGCCTGGCCCAAGGCTCGATGATCCAGAACCGGGTTCGTTCCGCCCTCGGCGGGATCGAGATCCTGCCCGAGTACTCGGTCTCGACAGCCGACAACCTGCTCGAGATCAGCGTGACCGATACCAGCCCCGAGCTGGCCCAGGCGGTCGCCCTTGCTTTCGCCAACGAGATCATCAATCAGTCTCCCACAGCCACCTCGGAGGACGCCGAGCAGCGGCGCCAGTTCATCGAGAACCAGCTCGAGCAACTTCAGGTCGATATCGTCGCCACGGATGCCGAGATCGCTCAACTGCGCGAGGAGCTTACGACGCTTGAGAGCGCAGTCGAGATCGAGCGTGTCAACGCTGAAATCGTCGCGCAACAGCAGAAGCGTACGTCGTTGCAGGCCAACTACACCGAGCTGCTCAGCGGACTCGGCGAGAGCAGTCTCAATCAGATCCGGCTCTTGCAGCCGCCAGGGCTGCCAACGGTCCCGGTGGGGCCGAACATCCTGCTTATCGTGGCTGCGACGATCCTGGGCGGGGCGCTGATCTCGACGGGCGCGGCCTATCTGATCGAGTATCTGGATGACACCCTCAAGTCGGATGACGACCTCGCCGCTCTGACGGGCGGTCTGAGCGTGATCGGCCATATCGTCGACCTCGAGAAGACCAAGGAGGGCGGCCCGGCCAATGTGTTCGACAAGCCGCGCTCCCCGGCCGCCGAGTCGTTTCGCTCGTTGCGTACCAATCTCGAGTTCGCGGCAGTCGAGCGTCCGCTACGCACGATCCTTGTCACAAGCGCGGCGGCCGAAGACGGCAAGTCGACAGTCGCGCTCAATCTGGCGCTCAGCCTTTCGCAAAGTGGCAAACGGGTGGCGCTTGTGGATGCTGACCTGCGCAAGCCGACGATCCACGCAGTGCTCAACGTGCCGAATACCGACGGGCTCACCGATCTCTTCCGCAAGCCGTTGCACGTTTCGGATGTCGTGCGCGCCTGGAAGAACGAACGTGTGATGGTGATGACGAGCGGCGAGTTGCCGCCAAACCCGACCGAGCTGCTCGGCTCGCGGCGGATGGAACAGATCTTATTGGCCTTGCGCGAGATGGTCGATGTCGTCGTGATCGACAGCACGCCTTTCTTCATTTCGGATGCCTGGGTGCTTGCGAACAAGGTCGATGGCGTGGTCTGGGTCTCGCGGCCCGGCCATACCCGCAAAGGCACGCTCCGCGGCCTGATGGCCCAGGCTCGACGCAGCGGCGCCAACCTGCTCGGCGTCGTGCTCAATCGCCTGAGCAAGAGCAACAGCGCTTACGCCACCCGTTACTCGTATCTCTCGCACTACTATGGCGAGACCCCCAAGCAACTCGAGGCCCCGATCGTGCCCGAGCCTGGCGCGGTCGGCGCGTTGCAGCCGCTCTTGCGCGGCAAGCAGCGCGAGGATGGCGCGGTCGCCACTGAACCCGCGGTCAACGGCACAAGCCACCGTGTCGAGGTGTTGGCGCCGCTCCCGCCTGAGCCGCCGACCACCGAGCGAGGCAAGGTGTCGCTTGATCTGCTGTACGCCCTCAGTTATGAGCTTGCCTCGCAGATGGATCTGAACGAGCTCATGCAGCGCATCCTCAAGATGACGCTCGAGAGCGTCGGAGCGGCCAGCGGTAGCATGATCGCCATCGATGCCCGTGGGGAACCCATCGAGGGCGTGATGATCTATGACGGGCGCACCTATAGCCAGGACGCGACCCAGCTCAAGGACGTTGTTTCGCGGGGCCTGGCCGGCTGGGTGATCGAGAACCGCCGGCCAGTGGTGCTCAGCAACACCTCCGAGGACCCGCGCTGGCTCAAGCGCAGCTGGGACGAAGAGACCCGCGAACCGCGATCGGCGATCAGCGTGCCGTTGATGGCCGACGACCGCGTCGTTGGCGTGCTCACCCTGGTGCACCCGCAGGCCAATCACTTCACCCGCGACGACCTGTCGCTGCTCACCGCTATCGCGGTCGGTATCTCGTTCAACAGCGGCGCGTACGCCAACTGAATCCACAACCCAAAAGGCGCCGAGCGGGTCGACCCGCTC
>DKKP01000339.1 GCA_002455335.1 Anaerolineales bacterium UBA6663
GAGTGGGCCGGGGCGGCGCCCAGGCCCACTCAGCCTCCCGCTCGCGGCCCCAGGACGACTTAGTCGGCCGATTTCACGGCGTGCCCGCCGAAACCCTTGCGCATCGCGGCCAGCACCTTGGCCGCAAACGACTCGGGTTGACGCGAGTGGAAGCGCTCGAACAGCGAGAGCGTGATCACGGGCGCGGGCACGTCCAGGTCGATCGCGGCCTGGATCGTCCAGCGGCCCTCGCCGCTATCATCGACGTAGCCCTTGAGCTTGCTCAGGTCCGGGTCCTCGGCCAGCGCCGCCTCGGTCAGGTCGAGCAGCCACGAGCGCACCACGCTGCCGTAGCGCCACGATGAAGCGATCGCGTGCAGGTCGAGGTTGAATTCTTTCTTGGCGCGCATGATCTCGAAGCCCTCGGCGTAGGCCTGCATCATGCCGTACTCGATGCCGTTGTGGACCATCTTGACGAAGTGGCCGCTGCCGACCGGCCCGCAGTGCACATAGCCGCCAGGCGGGGCCAGCGTGATAAAGGCCGGCTCAAGGCGCTTGACGAGCTCCGGCTCGCCGCCGACCATCAGGCTGTAGCCATTCTCGAGGCCCCACACGCCGCCCGAGGTGCCCTGGTCGATGTAGTGCAGGCCGAGCGCCTCGAGCCGGGCCGCGCGCCGGATGTCGTCGGGGAAGTGGGTGTTGCCGGCCTCGATGATCGTGTCGCCGGGGGCGAGCAGTGGGATCAGGGCCTCGATCATGCGCTCGGTGACATCGCCCGCGGGCAACATGACCCAGATGGCGCGCGGAGTCTGCAGTTTGCTTACGAGCTCCTCGACGCTATAGGCGGGGTCGGCGCCTTTGGCCGCCAGTTCGTCCACGGGGCCGCGGCTGCGGTTGTGAGCCACCACGCGGTGCCCGTTGCGCAGCCAACGCTCGGCCATGCCGGCGCCCATGCGCCCCAATCCGGTGATACCGATTTCCATGTGTCAACTCCTTGTGATCCGAGGCGTGAGGGCCGGGCCCTCACGCGCGAAAAAGCACCTCGCCGGCGTGCGGCACGAGCAGCCGCCCCTCGGCCTCGCGCCCGGCCCAGGCCTGCGGGTCGAGCGCCCGATAATCGCGATAGCCCAGGTTGATCTGACGGCAGCGCGCCTCTGGGATGCCGGTGGCCAGCGTGACGGTGATCCGTGGGGTCTCGATCCCAGTGGCGCTATCGTATGTGCCCAGACCTTTGACATGCGTGCTATGGGCCAGGATGCCGCCCGGGACGTGCTTGAAGCGCTCCCACTGCTTGGTGAAGTAATCGCGCACATGGTACCCGACCGCGTCGATCAGGGCGCCGTGCGTGTAAGAGACCTCGGTGATGTGCGGGGCGTAGATGATCACCTCGCCGCCATCGGCGATCGCGGGCTCGGTCTTGTACATCGCCTTGGCCGCCGTCCACAAGTCGTCGTAGATCTCGGAAGGCATCGAGAGCACGCTGGTGTAGCGCCGCGACGCCTGCACGATGTTGAGCCGCGCCGAGAGATCGGCGGCGGCGCTCCAGGCCTCACGATGCGGCCCGATGTACAGGCCGTGTAGATCGGCGCCGCGCAGCACCATGGCCAGCAACAGGATCGGCCGATCGACGAACGCGGCGGCGCGCTCGATCACGCGCCGCACCGGCGTCTCTTTGATCCCGATCGTGTGGAAGCTGGTTACCAGTGCGCCCAGCCAATGGGTGAAGTGGATGATATCGGCGCCCGCGATCCCGGGGAAGAGATACTTGGCGCCGCCCGAGAAGCCGGCGACCTCGTGCGGGAAGACCGGGCCGCAGATGATCAGCTGGTCGTAATCGAAGATCATGCGGTTGAGCGTCACGGGCACGTCGGCGGCAAGCAGACCGCCGGTCAGCGACTCGGCTTCGGCGCGCCCGATGGTGCCGATCGTGGTCAACGCCTCCGGCTGATCCCAGCGATGGTTGTGGATCGCGGTGTTTGGGTAACGCGCGGCGCGCTCGATCGCCTCCATCCCCACAAGCCGATCGATGGCCCCGGACGACATGGGCTGATGCGTGCCAAGCGCGATGAGGTAATCGAGCCGCGCGACCCGTGGGCCAAGGATCTCGCCCAGCAGACGGAACATCAACGGGATCGGGGCGGTGCGGGTGCCATCCGGGATGAGCACGAGCACGCGCTTCGCATCCAGGGTGACGTCCTCCAGCGAGGACGCCAGCAGGTCACGCACCTGCTCGGCCGACAGAATCGAGGAGGTCGAGCCCGCGCCATTCACCATGTCGCCCATTATCCTCTACACCCCGCTAAACGCGCTGAAACCGCCGTCGACGGGCACGACCACGCCGTTGACGAAGCTGGCGCCCGGGCCGCACAACCAGATGAGCGTGCTGAGCAACTCATCGGCTCTGCCGAAGCGCCCGGCCGGGGTGTGGTCGACGATCGTCTTGCCGCGCGGCGTCAACGTGCCGTCCGGGTTGAGCAGGAGCGCGCGGTTCTGCTCGCCGACGAAGAAGCCGGGCGCGATCGCGTTGACGCGCAGACCGGCGCCAAACGACCGCGCCAGTTCGACGGCCAGCCAGCGGGTGGCGTTCTCGACCGCGGCCTTGGCCACGCCGTAGCCGACCACGCGCGTCATCGCCCGTTGAGCCGCCATCGACGAGACGTTGACGATCGCGCCTTGCCCGCTCTGCGCCATCACGGCGCCGAAAACCTGGCTGGGCAGCAGCGTGCCCTGCAGGTTGAGAGCGATGACCGGGTCGAGGCCCTCGACTGGGAGATCGAAGAACGAGTTCCCGGGCAGCAAGGTGGCCGCCGGGAGGTTGCCGCCGGCCGCGTTGACGAGGATGTCGAGCCGCC
>DKKP01000256.1 GCA_002455335.1 Anaerolineales bacterium UBA6663
GGCCACGGCGGTCGGTCCGGCCGTCGCTTCAGGTGAAGGCACGCCGTTGGCGACCGGGGCCGGCGCCGAGGGCGCCGCCGGGGCTGGGCTCGCGGCCTGAACACCCGTCAGCGCAGCAACATCGACGGCCTCATCGGCTCCGCCGATCACGACCATGGGGGAACCGACAGGCGCGCTCTTGCCCTCGTCGATCACCCAGCCCTTGATCACGCCGCCGAGGTAAGCCTCGACCTCGATCGTGGCCTTGTCGGTCTCGACTTCGGCGATGATGTCGCCCTTTGCCACAGCGTCGCCGACCTGTTTGACACGCCGCACAAGCGTGCCCTCCGCCATATCAAAGCCCAACTTGGGCATGGGAACGATTTCGGCCATGGATTTAGTCCTGTAGTCCAATAGTCAGGTGGTCAGGTCGTCGCCGAGTCGTCGGTCTTGCAGTCGAAAGTCGACTGCAAGACCACCGGACTACCCGACTAGTTGACTGTTTCCTTGACTGCCTTCACCACATCGTCCACGCTGGGTAGCGCATAGCGTTCGAGCGCGCCCGCGTAAGGCAGCGGCACGTCCTTGGTGGCGACGCGCTTGATCGGCGCATCGACGTAGTCAAAGCAGGTCTCGTACAGCCGGGCGGCGACCTCGGCCCCGACGCCGTACATGGCCCAGCTCTCCTCGACCGTCACGCAATGATTGGTCTGTTTGAACGACTCGACGATCGGATCCATATCGAGCGGGCGCAGCCAACGCAGATCGATGACCGTGCACTCGATGCCATCTTTGGCGAGCACCTCAGCCGCCTTGAGCGACGTGCCGACCTGCTTCGAATACGCCACGATCGTGCAGTGTCGGCCCTCGCGCTTGACATCGCTCTTGCCGATCGGCAACACGAACTCGGGATCGTCGGGCACGTCGCCCTTCTCGGAGTACATGGTCGCCGATTCGACGAACATCACAGGGTCGTCGGTGCGGATCGAGGCCTTGAGCAGGCCCTTCATGTCGCGGGCGTTGCTCGGCGCCACGACCTTGAGCCCCGGAAAATGCGCGAAGAGGTGCTCGACAGTCTGCGAATGGGTCGCGCCGAGCTGGCGTCCACCGCCCGACGTGGTGCGGAGCACCATCGGGCATTTGAACTGGCCCCCGAACATCGAGCGCACTTTGGCGGCGTGGTTGACGATCATGTCCATCGCCAGGAAGGCGAAGTTGATGCCCATGATCTCGGCAACCGGCCGTAGGCCGTTCATGGCTGCGCCGACCGCGGCGCCTCCGATGATGCCCTCGCTGATGGGCGTGTCCTTGACGCGATCCGGGCCAAAGCGATCGAGCAGGCCCTGCGTCGCACCATAGGTGCCGCCAAAGGCGGCGACTTCCTCCCCGAGCACGACGATGCTGCGATCGCGCTCCATCTCCTCGGCCAGCGCTGCGGCGATCGATTTGGCGATTGTGAGAGTTGTCATAGTGGGTGATTGGGTGATTGAGGAATGGATGATCGAGCATGCGCCCGATCACCGTTCCCCACTCACTCAATAGTGATGTCCGTGTAGATCTCGTCGAGCGCCGGGACGGGCGAGGCGTCGGCGAAGGCGACTGCGTCGTCGATCATGGCCTTGACCTCATCATCGACGGCGTCGATCGCGGCCGGATCGATGCCGGCCTTGAGCAGCACGTCCTCGAATTTGCCGATCGGGTCGTCGGCCTGCCATTTCTTGATTTCGTCGGCTGTGCGGTACGCCCGCTGATCGCCCATCGAGTGTCCGCGATAGCGGTACGTGACCACTTCGAGGAAATACGGCCCGTTGCCGCNNGCCGCTTCGACAATGCTCGATGGCTTTCTGGGTCTTGACGTACACGTCGAGCAGATCCATGCCGTCGGCGACGTCGCTCGGGATGTCGTAGCTGACTGCCTTGTGCGCCATCGACGTCGTGGCCGAAACCTTCTCGACGGGCGTCCACATGCCGTACTTGTTGTTCTCGCACACGTACACGATCGGCAGGTTCCAGACCTTGGCCAGGTTGAGCGACTCGTGGAAGTAGCCGATGTTGCTGGCGCCGTCGCCGAAGTAGGCCAGCGTGACAGCGCCCGTTTTGTTGTACTGTTCGGCCCAGGCAAGGCCGGTGCCAAGCGCGATCTGCGCTCCGACGATGGCGTGCCCGCCCCAGAACTTCAGGTTGATGTCGGCCAGGTGCATCGAGCCGCCCTTGCCCTTCGAGCAGCCGTCAACGCGGCCCATCATCTCGGCCATGGCCACCCGGGCCGACATGCCGCAGGCGAGCGCCGCGCCGTGATCGCGGTAGCCCGTGATGATGTTGTCGTTGGGCTGGCGCGCCGCGATCGTGCCCACGCCTGTGGCTTCCTGCCCGATGTACAGGTGCATGAAGCCGCCGATCTTGCCTTTTTGATACAGCTCCTCGCATTTCTCCTCGAAGAGCCGAATCTCGACCATTTGCTTGTAAAGCCGCAGCAACTCATCGTTGCTTAGGGGGAGGGGGGATTCTGCCGTTGCCCGTTTCGATTTTGTGGGGGTCATCGTTGCCATGTGCACCCTTCTTGAGACGACAAAATATTATAACCAAGTCAGGTCCAGATTTCCACGCGGACGCGAGGTTATTCGGCGATGGCCTGAACGGGGTGGTCGGCGTCGTTGGGCGCCTCGCGTCGGGCGATGCGGGTGTTGT
>DKKP01000191.1 GCA_002455335.1 Anaerolineales bacterium UBA6663
CGGCGCGTTGTCGTTCGCGGGATAAAAGGGGGGCTGCCTCAGGCGGCGTCGCCGTGATAGGGCACCTCGATAATCACGATATTGCGCAGCCCGAGCAGACCCATCCGCAAGAAGAAGACGGTCTGCATGTGCAGGATGTTCTGCCACGGCTTNNNGGCAGGAACTCGGGCACCACCACAGTCAGGATGTCGCCCGTCTGCCGCTGGGCCGCCACGTTGCGGATATACCCGACCATCGGCTCGATCAGGGCGCGATAGGGCGAGGGGATGAGCACGAGCCGGACCCCATCGCCCCAGGTCTCCCACCGGTCGCGGAGTTTGGATTCCTCAGCCTGGTCGAGCGCGATANNCCGCCGATCGGCAGGATCACGCGATTGCGACGCACGCGCGTCGGCGCGCCGAAGGTGTCGAGCGAGAGCTTTCTGGCGAGCACCTGGTAGTGTCTGTGGATCTGATAGAACACGAACACCAGGGTCGGGATGACGATGACGATGATCCACGCGCCAGACGAGAACTTGGTGACGGCGAAGATGATCATCACCACGAACGACATGGCCGCGCCAAAGCCGTTGACGACCATCTTCAACTTCCAGTTTGGCTCGTGATGCAGCACCGAGCCCACCCGCTGCACGGCGTCGCCGGGCTTGAGCAGCCGCGAACGCCACCAGCGCACGGCCATGCCCGACTGCGAGAGCGTGAATGACAGGAAGACGCCGATCGCATACAGCGGAATGAGCGCCGTGGTCTCCGCCTGGAAGGCCATCACAAGCAGTGCCGCGACAGCTGCGAGCACGATGATGCCGTACGAAAACACAAGGCGGCTGCCGCGGTAGGTGAGCTGTTTGGGCAGGAAGCCGTCGCCGGCCGCAAGCGCCGCGAGCCGCGGGAAGTCGGCGTAAGCTGTGTTTGCCGCCATCACAAGGATCAGGGTCGTGCTCCCGAGGAGCGCCAGATACGGGAGGCTTCCCGCACCATAGATCACGGATCCGACTTGCGAGAAGATCGTCTGAACATGCGAGGGCACGGCATCAGTCGCGCGCGCCAGGAACGTGATGCTGAAGAACATCGTTGAGAGGATGGTTGTCATCCAGATCAACGTGATGCCGGCATTGCGCGAGCGCGGCTCTTTGAAGGCCGTGATGCCGTTGCTGATCGCCTCGACTCCGGTCAGGGCCGTACACCCGCTCGAGAACGCGCGCAACACGAGAAACGCCGTCAGGCCCTGGGTGGCCTCATGTATCGGCTCGATCCCACTGACCGACCCGAGCGTCCCGGTGAAGAACTGGTAGTAGCCAACGCCGATGGTGAAGAGCGTGGTGATCAGGAAGAAGTAAGTGGGCACGGCGAAGGCGATGCCCGACTCCTTGACGCCGCGCAGGTTGATCAGCGTCATGAAGGCGATGAAGGCCAGCGCGATCTCGACCTTGTAGGGCCTGAGATCCTGGAAGGCGGACGTGATCTGGGCGACGCCCGACGAGATCGAGACCGCGACCGTCAGGATGTAGTCGGTCAGCAGCGCCGCGCCGGCGATCTGGGCCGGGAACTCACCAAGGTTGTCGCGCGCGACGATGTAGGCGCCACCTCCACCCGGGTAAGCGTGGATGGTCTGCTCGTACGAGATCGTGACGATCACGAGCAGGATGATGATCGCGATCGCGATCGGCAGCGAGATGCCATATGCCAGCGCACCCGCAGCGGCCAGAACGATCAGGATCTCATCAGTGGCATAGGCCGTCGATGACAATGCGTCGGAGGCGAACACAGCCAGGCCGACCTTTTTGCTAATCGTTTGATGCGGCGCCTCGGCAGTGGCCAGCGGCCTGCCGGTCAGCCAGTGGCGCCAGCTGCGCTCAGGGCCGGCCTCCGGCCCGCTGATAATCGTTGTACTCATGTTTGTTCCTTCACTTGACCTCGCGCTTCGGCTCTCACATACCGCTCGGGGAGCGGCTCACCGAGCCAGAATCGCCAGCTCGATCAACACCGACGCCGACAGCAATACGGCCGTCAACCAGCCCGTGGTATGCAACTCGACCTGGACCTGGAGCAGCAGAAACCCGAGGATCACGGCCATGGGGATCGCCCAGGACACGCCCTGACTGACCATGCGTTGGGTCGTCGTCCGCAACCCAGGGAAGTGACCCTGCAGCACACATGTCGGGACATTCAGTTGCCTGCGCAACTGCTCGCCCAGGGATTGACGACGCGACCAGGGCCAGGTCGTTTGCGACTGCTCGGCGTGACAGACCACAAGATCCCCGGCCTGTTGCACCTCGCGCAGCAGCTTGAGCCATGGCCGTGGCGGGCTCACCAGGGTGTCGACCGGCCTGGCGGCATGCGCAGCGATCAAAGCCGCGAGCGTCGTCAGTTGGCGCCGCGCGGCCCAGACATCCTGTAGGGTCTCACCCTGGCCGACCAGCAATACCGGAAGCGCTCTGGGCCGAGCCAAGGTCTGGACTTGCGTCGCAAGCGCTGCCAGGTCGGCGGCAGGGCCGGGCACAAGCACGACCAATCGGCGGATTGCGTCCGGGTCCGGCTGTGGCCCACCGTCGCGACGGGCCGGCGCCGGTTGAACCAACGTGGGCTCCCAGTTGGGACGGGTCGACGGGAGCGGCGCGGATGCGGCCTGGAGGGTCATCTGGGATCCGGATCACGCGGCGAACACACGAGCCTGTCATGATCCTGGGCAGTCTAGGCTGTCGGCGTAAGGCCGTGACAAAAAAGCCGGGCACTTTCATAAGGAAAAAATAAAGATGGCGAAATGGTCCGGATGGGGTGCGGGCTCAACGCATCAGGGGAGATCGGGGTACACGGTCACGATCTGCGTAACTGAGCCAGTGTCGACTTATAATCGGTTCGAGATCGGCAACCCTTTATGAAATCACAACCAGTCAGTGCGCTGCTGGCGGGCGCCGTTCAATACCTCGGCGCGATCGTCGTGATCCTGGCTGCGACTGCGCTTCTGCAGCCGTTACGCGATTTTCTTGGCGCGCCGATTGCGGCGCTTTTGTATCTGCTCCCTGTCGGTCTGACGACCTGGATCTGGGGCCTTGGGCCAGGGATCGCGGCTTCATTCAGCGCCTTTCTGGCATTCAATTACTTTTTTCTGCCGCCGTACTTCACGCTGAACGTCCATCGCGCGCAGGATCTGCTGGCGCTGTTCGTCTTCTTTGCCGTTGCCGTGGTGATCAATCAACTGCTCGGGCGGGCGCGTTCGAGCCTCGCGCAGGCGCAGGCGCGCGAACGCGAAGCCACGCATCTCTATGAGTTGAGCCTGGCCCTGGCCGGGCTGCACAGCCAGGATGCGATCGCGCCAGTGATCGAGGCCCGGGCGCGTGAAGTCTTCGGCGCGCAGCTGGTTCGAGCAAGTTTTGTGACTGGTCTGAACGACGCGGGTGGGGCGCCGCCGCCGGTCGAGCCGGCGGATGTTGTCATCCCGCTTTCCACAGCTCGCGGACGATTGGGTGAGATCAGTCTCTGGCGCGCAGCGCTCCCGCTGTCGTCGACCGAAGAGCGCCTGGCGCGCGCCTTCGCCAGCCAGTGCGCATTGGCGCTCGAACGCGCGACCCTGGCCGAGGCGGAGCGCCGCGCGCAGGTGCTCGAGGCGAGCGATCAGTTCAAAACAGCGTTGCTCTCATCGGTTTCGCATGAACTGCGCACCCCGTTGGCGACGATCCGGGCGGCGGCGACCAGTCTGCGCTCAGGTGCTGTGGCATGGAGCACACCTGCCGGCGACGACCTGATCGCCGCGATCGATGACGAGGCTCAGCACCTCAATCGCCTGGTCGGCAACCTCCTCGACATGTCGCGGATCGAGGCCGGCGCGCTCAGGCCGCAGCGGCAGTGGAACATCCTGGCCGAGATCGTCGACGGCGTGCTGGCGCAGATGACGCGTGTCAGCAAGTTGCATCAAATGATCGTCGACATCCCCGAAGACCTGGCCTTCGTTTCGGTCGACTATGTGCAGATCGAACAGGTCTTCACCAATCTGATCAGCAACAGCCTCAAATACGCGCCGCCCGAAACCGCGATCACGATCAGCGCAGCCTCGGCGCTTGACGGATTCGTGCGTGTGACTGTGGCGAACCAGGGACCGCCCGTGCCCGAGGAACATCTCGGCCGGATCTTCGATAAGTTCTATCGTGTCAATTCAGGGGATCGGGTCACTGGCACCGGGCTTGGGCTTTCGATCTGCAAGGGTATCGTCGAGGCGCACGGCGGCCAGATCTGGGCTGAGAATCGCTCGTCCGGCTTCGCCTTCCTCTTCACGCTCCCGACCACCCAGGACGGCCGCGAACTGCCGGTTGTGCCGACCGAGCTGGAGGCCGGATGAAGACTGCACCGCACATCCTGGTCATCGACGATGAGCCGCAGATCCTGCGCGCTCTACGCACGATCCTGACCGAGAAACACTTTCATGTGACGACCGCCAGCCGCGGTGAAGAGGGCCTGGCGCTTGCGGCGGCCAACCCGCCCGATATCGTCATCCTCGATCTGGGGCTGCCCGATCTGGATGGCACGCGAGTTTGCGCACGGCTCCGCGAATGGACCCAGATCCCGATCATCGTCCTGTCGGTCCGAGATGGCGAGATGGATAAGGTCGCGGCGCTTGATCATGGCGCCGACGATTACCTGACCAAGCCGTTTGGCATCGAGGAACTGCTGGCGCGGGTGCGCGTTGCGCTGCGTCATGCCGCCCAAACCCGGGCCGAGAAGGCGACTGTGATCCGTGTCGGCGATTTGGTGATCGACCTGGCCAACCACTTCGTCACGCGCGGCGGCGAACAGGTCAAGCTGACGGCGACCGAGTTCAAGTTGCTTGCGTATCTTGCGGCGAACACCGGGCGCGTGCTCACCCATCAGAGCATCCTGACCCGGGTCTGGGGCGAGGCAGAGGCCAATCACGTCGAGTATCTGCGCGTCTTCATGCGGCAACTACGCAAGAAGCTCGAGCCCGAACCCGATCGCCCGCAGATCCTTGTAACCGAGCCCGGAATCGGGTATCGGTTCCTCGGCGATCTTTGACGCGCGCCGGCCCGTCAGCGATCGGAGGCGGTCGCGAGCGCAAGACGGCTCTCGGCGTATTCCGGGAGCGTGTTGATCGCCGGCCGCTCGCGTTCGGCGATCTCCTCGACGTCGAGATAGTAACTGCCGGCTTCCTGGCGGATCAGCTTCATGGTCTTGTTGACCTCGGCGACGAACGCGCGCTGGTCGTTTCCCTCGAGCTTGCGAAACACCGCCTGCAGGATCGCGAACGACATCTTGCTCAGCGCGACAAGCTCCTGATTGTGGTGGATCCGCTCAAGCAGATCGACCTGGGCGATCCCCGAGATGCCGAACCTGTCGAAGATGTCGATCACCATCCCGATCTCGACGCCGTAGCCGCTGAAGAACGGAATCTGTTCGAGTGCGGTGCGCCGTCCGGCGTACTCGCCCGAGAGCGGCTGGATGATACCCGAGAGCTCTGGATAGAACAGGTTGAGCAACGGCCGCGCCGTGAGTTCGGTCACCCGTCCGCCGCCGCCGGCCTGGGTCTTCTCGCCGACGCGCAACGGGCGCTGATAGAAACCCTTGACCAGCTGCACCTTGGGGTTGAGCAGCAGCGGGCCGATGATGCCATAAACGAAGCGCGGATCGATGTTGACGATGTCGGTGTCGATCCAGGCCACGATATCGCCGCGCGTCACGAGCAGGCTCTTCCAGAGCGCCTCACCCTTGCCGCGGCGCGCGCCAAGCCGCGGGAGCATCTCCTGATGGATGTGCACCGGCACGCCGAGGCCGGCCGCGATCTCGCGTGTGTTGTCGGTTGAGTTCGAGTCGATCAACACGATCTCGTCGAGCAGGGGCGCGGCGTGCATCAGCGCTCGTTGTACGGTGCCGATCACGGTGCCCACGGTCTTCTCTTCGTTAAGCGCCGGCAGCGCGAGGCTGATCGTCAGGCCCTGTTGACGCTTAAGCGCCACTAGCCGCTCGAGGTCAGCGAACTCGTCGGAGTGGTAGGTGTTCTCGGCGAACCACTTGTCGACAAGGATCGAGATCGCGCCCGCGCCCGCCGTCTCATCAGGCACTGCCTCGCCCATCGGGCGACGGGTCTTGACCACGATCACGGGGCAGGTCGCCTCGGCCAGCACGCGATCGGCGATCGCGCCAAACGAGGCGTGGTCGAAGCTCGGCCGCGCCGCTGCGCCCATGATGATCAGGTCGCAACCGATGGCACCGGCCTCCTCGAGGATCGTGTCGGCCGGGCGCTCGGTCACTGCGCTGCGCTTGCTGACGTCGGGCAGCCGGGTGAGCACGCTCTCGAGGCCGCGAAACGCCGCGCTTGTGCCGCTCTCGCCTGGGGCGCGCAGGTGGAGGGCCGTCAGGTAGGCCGGCCTCAGGTTGAGGCC
>DKKP01000364.1 GCA_002455335.1 Anaerolineales bacterium UBA6663
GGCGCCGACGTAGATCAGGCGCCCGCCGCGGCGCACGCGCTCGGTCACGCGGTCGATGGCCTCGGCGATGCGCGGGAGCTCGAGCGCGACGGCCGGCGCGACCCGGGCATCCTCGGCGTTGATCACGCGCACCAGCTCGTTCGTCGAGAGTTCGTCGATGTGCGCGGTACGCGGATTGCGCGACTCGGTCAGCCCGTTTGGCGCCACCGGCGCCGGCGCCCAGCCCCCGGGCGTGTGTTGGCCGAGGATCACCTGGCGCGCTGCTCCGGTGGCTGCGGGCAGGTTACCGGGGCGGCCGTTCCAGGTCTCGTATGCCAGCACGGCGAAGAACTGGGCCTCCTTGGCCTCGCTCGGCAGACCGAGCGCATCGATCGGCCGCACGACAGACGACGGCAACTCGGCCTGCAGCATCCGCAGCAAGGTCGGGTTGTGAGCGCCTCCACCGCAGACGTAGATCTCATCGGGAAGGGCCGGTAAGAAATCGCGATAGGCCTGAGCGATCGAACGCGCCGTGAACGCCGTCAGGGTCGCCACGCGATCGTCGGACGACAGCCCGAGCGCCTCGGCGCGCGCCCAGACCTGCGCCCCATATTGCGCGCCAAAGAGCTCGCGCCCCGTCGTCTTGGGTGGGGCCAAACGGAGATAGGGCTCGGCCATCAGTTCGTCAAGCAGGCCTGAATGCACGCGGCCGCGCGCGGCGCGGCCGCCATCGCGATCAAAGGCCTCGGCGCCGCCTGTGATACGCGCGACGGCATCGTCCATCAGCATGTTTCCGGGGCCTGTGTCGAAGCCCAGCGCGCCCGTCGCGGCCGGTGGCAGATAGGTCACGTTGCCGATGCCACCGATGTTTTGCACGGCGCGGCTCAGACGATCGTGTCGAAATAGGATCGTATCGGGGTACGAGGCCAACGGCGCGCCCTGCCCGCCGGCGGCCATGTCGCGTGTGCGGAAGTTATTGACGACCGGGATGCCCGTGACCTCGGCGATCACGGCCGGCTCGCCCAGCTGCAGAGTCGAGGCCTGGGGGCCATCGGGGATGTGCCAGACCGTCTGACCGTGGCTGCCGATCAGGCCGACCTGACCCGGCGCCAACCCGGCCGCAGCGATGACCTCGAGCGCGGCCTCGCCAAACGCGCGACCCAGCGCAAAGTTGAGCGCGCACAGGCGATCGACCGTGCCGGTCTCGGGCCGAAACGCGGCGAAGACCTCGGCGCGCAGCTCAGGCGCATAGGGCACGTGCCGGTGCGCGAGCAGCTCCCAGCTCAGCGCCGGCGGCGCGCCCTCGAGCCGCGTCACCACAGCCTCGATCCCGTCTGCCGAAGTGCCCGAGATGAGCCCGACCACGATCATGGCATGTTTCCTTTTGCAGGGGCTGAGCCGCTGCGACACAGGGTTATCTGTACTGGTCTATACCGGTTCAGTCAGTATAGGCGATGCCCTGATCGCGAGTCAAGAACGAACCGCGAAGACTCAGAGCACGCCAAGTCGTTTGCTTTGCGCGTTTCGCGCCTTCGCGGTTCACGAGCGTCAGCGACCGAACAACAGCTCGCGCTCTGCCGCGATCAGGGCGATCGCGCGCTTGATGCGCACCGCGTTCTCGGGTTTGTTGGGCCAGGTGCTGGCGCCGCTGGGGTGCGGCAATGGGATGACGATCCGCCCGTCGATCGCGTGGCGCGTACCGATCACGTCTTCGAGCGTGGGCACCGGGTCGAAGAACAGGCCGATCGCCAGCTTGCCGATCGGGATGATCAACCGGGGCTGGATCAGGGCCAGCTCCTGGTCGAGCCACGGCCGACACAACGCCTGCTCTTCCCTGCTCGGGACGCGGTCGCCGTGACCGCCCTTGCCTTTGCCGGGGTAGCAGCGCGTCACGGCGACCATCGCCTGCGTCGCGCGAAACCAAGCTTCGTCGAAGCCCGCCTGGCCGAGCCACAGAAACAGACGCTTACCGCTGCCGGCGTTGAAGGGCCGCTGCGCCACGACCTCGGTCGGGCCGGGCGCCTGGCCGATCGTCATCACGCGCGCGCCCGATGCGCCATGCACGACCGGCGGCGGCGTGATCGCATGGCCAGCCTCGAGGCACTTGCGACAGGCCCGGATCGCGGTCTGGAGGTCGGTGAGGGTTTGTGACTCAAACGAGTGGGTGGTGGCCGATTGCGACATCCTCGGCAGGATATCACGTCGTGGCCAACCGAAACCAAACCTTATATCACCGTAAAGTACTGCCGGTTTCAGCCGAACTCCATCGATATAATTCGCTTTCAGTGGGCGATTGTTTTTAGGGGGGGTGATGAGTTTACCGGAGCGGATCGGCCCATACTTGATCGAGCGTGAAATCGGCCGGGGCGGCATGGCGGTCGTGTACCTCGCGCGCCACGTGGCCACGCATGAACAGATCGCGCTCAAGGTGTTGCCGCGTCAGTTTACGTTCGACCCCGATTTCCTCGATCGGTTTCGGCGCGAGGCGACGACCGCACGCGGGCTCAGCCACCCGGCGATCGTGGCCGTGCTCGACCACGGCGATGACGACGACCAGCCCTACATCGCGATGCGTTTTATGCCCGGCGGCACGTTGGCCGAACGCATGCAGCGCGGACGGCTCACCGACGCTCAGGTACGGCAGATCATTCACCAGGTCGCCACGGCGCTCGATCATATCCATGCCGCCGGGCTGATCCATCGCGACCTCAAGCCCAATAACATCCTGTTCGACGAGTTCGACAACGCTTACCTCGCGGATTTCGGCGTCGCGAAGATGACGCTCACCACCGCTGCGCTGACGACAGCGACCTACGTCGGCACGCCGGCGTACATGAGCCCCGAGCAGGCCACGGCGCGCGGCGATGTCGATGCGCGCAGCGACGTCTACGGCCTGGGCGTCATTTTGTTCGAACTGCTCTCGGGCAAGGCCCCGTACGTAGCCGATACGCCCTTCGGCCTGAGCCTCGCGCACGTCAACGACCCGATCCCGACGCTCAGCCCCTTCCGGCCCGATCTCGGCCGGCCCGGCGACGGCGTGATCCGAAAGGCTCTGGCCAAGATGCCGCAGAACCGCTATGAGAGCGCTGGAAAGCTGGCGCGAGCGGTCGAGCAACTCCTGACGGGTCAGGTCGTCGACGACCTGGCGCTGCTGCCGCTCGAGCCCGGACCCACCCTGTTCGTCCGACGGCAGAGCGTCGCGCACATCGGCCGGGCCTGGTTGTTTGGCTCCGCGGGCGCCGCGATCATGGCGATGGTCATGGGGCTGGCCGCGCTCGCGGGGACAGCCGCCTTCGGCATTCCCGGCGTGGGCGGATCGCAGGCTTCGACCCCCGCGAACGCCTCGGTCCCCGCCCTGCTCGATCTGGATACATTGCGCGGCGTCCGCTCAGACATCGAACTCACCGCCACACCGTCGGCGACACCGACCTGGACTCCGCTTCCAACGCGGACACAGCCGACACCGACCGCGACAAACACCGCGCCACCGACCAACACACCGCGCCCGATCCTGCCAAGCGCGACAGCCGAGCCATCGCGGGGCGCGCCGATCGACCCCTCGCTGATCGCCCCGATCAGCCCGACTGACACGGGTTCGGGCCAGCAGCCCTCAGTACCGACGACCACGCCTCAACCACCAGCCGCGTCTGCAACCCCGGCGCCCACGTCGCTGCCGCCGACGGCCACTGCCCCGCCGACCGCGACCTCGTCGATCGGGACGGCCCCTTCAGCGACCCCGACCCGCGTTCAGGATAAGCCGACTGCGACGCCCATTCCGCCGACGGCCACGCCGGTGCCGCCCACAGCCACAGCCGTCCCGCCAACGGCCACGCTTGTCGTGCTCCCAACCGACATCGACATCGATCCACCAATTGATGACTGCCCGCCCAAGTACGGCTATCTCTGCCCGTGAGTGGGCAACAACGCGACGAAAACAGCGCCGGCCAGGTTTCCCTGGCCGGCGCTGNNAGTCAGTGCGTCTCGGTCACCTTGCGGATGCTGCGCGGCGTGTCGGGATCGAGCCCCCGGGCATGTGCCAGATAAAACGCCAGCAACTGGCCCGGCAGGATTGCGGCCAACGGCGACAGCGCCTCGGGCAACGTCGTCGGCACCGGGACGATCAGCTCGCCCGCGCGAGCCGAGGTTGGCTCATCGGTGAGCACGATCACGCGCGCCTGAGCCTGTGCCAGCTGCTCGCGCAGCGTCGCGAACTCCGCCCGAAACGTCTCGCCCATATCGATCACCACCACCGGGAAGCCCGGCTCGATGACCGCCAGCGGCCCATGCATGAAGTCCNNGCCCAAGCACCACGCAGCGGCTGGCCGCCGCGAGCGCCTTCGCCGCCACCTGTGCCTGGGGCGCAGCCGTCAATGCGGCAACCAGCGCGGCGGGTGCCGTCGCGAGCCCGGTCGTCAGCTCACCGGCGCCGAGGGCGGCCGACAGCATCGCGAGCGCCGCCAGCGCCGAGGTGTAGGTCTTTGTGGCCGCGACACTTCGTTCGAGCCCGGCGCACAGGTCGATGACATGATCGGCGCTGGCGGCCAGCGGCGAGCCGGGCGTGTTGGTGAGCGCCACAGTCGGCGCGCCCTGACGACGCGCCGCATCCAGCACGCCCACGATATCGGGCGACTGCCCCGACTGCGAAATGCCGATCACCAGGGTCCTTTGAAGCCTCGGCGCCTGAGGAAAGCGGCTAAAGAGCGACGGCGCGGCGAGCGCCACAACCAGCTGGTTGTGTGCCCCGAGCACGTATTGCGCGT
Source organism: Anaerolineales bacterium UBA6663 (assembly GCA_002455335.1). GTDB lineage: Bacteria > Chloroflexota > Anaerolineae > Anaerolineales > UBA6663 > UBA6663. Next base: position 4,740 of record DKKP01000364.1, read on the forward strand.
AACGCGCGGCGTTGTCAGACGTGCCACGAGCGGCGATCAGCACATGGTCGATCGATTCCGACCGCATCCGCGCCGCGAGCCGCGCGATCGGCTCGGACTGCTCGACGAGCAGTCGCGCGACAACATCGGGTTGTTGATGGATCTCTTCCAAGAGCAGCGAAGACATACGGACACCTGTTGGGTTTCACGTCGCCGCAGCCGGCGATTGGCAAGATATGAAGTGTACCGGCCGCCGTCCCCGACGTCAATTGCGCCAACAACCCGATGCTATACTTACAGCATAAGTATGCTTGAGCCGGTGACGCAGCGGCCAATGCTGCGAGGAGAAGACGATGCCGCGCCCGCGAAAGCCATTGACCCGGGACGTGATCCTGACAGCCGCCTTACGGATCGTGGATGAAGAGGGCCTCGAGGCGCTCTCGATGCGGCGGGTCGCCACGGCGGTGGGCGTGGAGGCCATGTCGCTCTACAACCACGTCAACGACAAGCAAGACCTGCTCAACGGTCTGGCGGATCTGGTGCTCGCCGGGATCACGCCGCCCGATCCCTCCCGGCGCTGGGATCGACGGCTCGAGGCGATCGCAATCGGGCTATACGAAGCGCTGATCACGCATCCCGCCCTGGTCGTGGTCCTCGCCTCCGAGCAGGGTCGGCCGACGGATCTCAAGGTGCTGCAGGGCATGGACGGCATCCTCGCCGCGCTGGCCGAATCGGGGCTGAGCCCGCGCCGCCAGGTGAGCGCGTATCGCGGGCTGCTGGCGCTTTGCCTGGGGTTCGTGCTCACGCATACGCTTGGCCTGACAGCGACCAAATCCGAGGCCCTCACGACCTGGGCAGCCTGGGACCCTGGGCAATGGGATCCCAAGACGCTGCCGAACCTCGCGCGGCTGGCCCCGCAGTTTCAGAAGACGCACGCAGACGACGATTTCCGCTTCATGCTGGAAGCTTACCTCGAGACTCTGCGGCGGGCGACGACGGGCCGAGCACGGCGACGTTGAGGCGTACGCCGCTACGAGAGCTCGGTTGACGGGACCGCCGGCGCAGGATTGGGTTCCGGACCGGCCGCCAGCGCCCGTAGTAGCGCTGCGTAACTCGCCGTCAGGGCGAGCACCTCCTGATCGAGCAGCGCGCTGGGTTCCGGCATGCCATCGCGCACCCAGCGATCCGAGCGCAAGATACCGTAAGCGCGCCGACGCGCGGCCTCAAGCACCTGCTCGCGCTCCAGGCCATAAACCTCTGCCAGCCAATCGGCCAGCGCGTCGCTCAAAGGCGCGAAGTCATCGGCGGCGAAGTGGTCGCGATGGATCTGCCACCAACGCACATCGAGCCGGGCGGCCCGGTCGACGTCGATCCGGCTCCCGCGACGCGCATTGAGGAAGGCGTAGAAACGGCGCATGGAGTGCTCGGCCTGACGGGGATTGTTCTTCGGAAAGGTCGCAAAGGCGATCTCGGCGCGCGCGATGAGATACGCCGCGTGCAGGGCGTCGAGCCCGGTGAAGCCAAAGGCCTCGCGCACCAGAGCGATCGACACGCGCAATAGCGTGAACCACTGGCGTCGGTAGTAGGCCAGATAATTCGCCCGTTCGAGATGAGCCACACGCGCCGGATCAAAACGGTGGAACCAGGTTTTGTTGATCATCGACCGACCTCAGTGCGCCTCGACCTTCGAGCGCCGTAGGCTATTCAGGCCCGGAGGCCAAAACATCCGCGATCACCTGATCCCAATCGGGGCCCTCGAGCGGCTGCGCCTCGGTGAAGACACGCAGACGCGCGATCCGGTCGTCGCGCAGGCTCAGGATCATCACACCACCGCCACGGTAGCTCGAGCCACCGGTAAAGGCCCATTCGGTCCAGATCCCATCATCCGTGACGGCGTGTCGAATCAGCCGGGCCGTCAGATCAGGCACGGCGGCAAAAGTCAGCGCCCAGCGTCTACAGATCGCTTCGCGACCGATGGCGTTGCGCTCGGGATGTGCGGGATGCTCACTGATCGCGTCGCTGTGCAAGCAATCCGCAAGCGCGGCGAGATCGTGGGTGTTCCAGGAGGAGAGGAGGCGGTCGACGATCGGCGATATCGGCATCGGATCCTCCTCACAGCGACGCTCAGCGCGCCGGCTGAACCCGGGATAGCCTGGGTCGGTCGGGCAACCAGGTCGCGAAGGTCGGCCCGGGCGGCGACGGGATGTTGGCCAACGCTTCAGGCGTGGCCGCTTGTCGGCGCGCGAGCTCGAGCTTGAGGCTGGTCTCGCCCATGCGCATCGCCCACCGATGGTTGGCGGAGAAGATCGGTTTGAAGATGAACGACAGGTCGCGCAGCAGCGGCCTGGTCACCTCGATCCGCCAGTCGTACGTGATCAGCACCTCGGCCCCGATCTGTTCGAAGCGCCAGACGCCTCGGCCGACGAAGTCGCCTGTGGCCTGCAGGCTGAAGCCACGTGGGGCATCGGCCTCGGTCACCGTGAATGACCAGCGCAGCGTGTAGGGCAACCAGCCCTTGGTGAACAGCCCGATCCGACGCCCCAGACCGGTCGGCCCGCCGGGAGCGAGCTCTTCTACGGCGAGGTAGACCGAGGGCCACCAGCGCGGCAGAGACAGCGCGTCGCCCAAGATCGCGGCGACGTCGTCGCGCGAGCCGACCACGCGCCAGGTGGTGATGAAGTGATAGTCGCTCGAACGTCCCATGTCTACAGCTCCGGGAGAAGGCCCATGCAGCGCAACAGGCCGGCCAGATCCCAGATACGCGTCGCGCGCCGGATCAGGCCCTCGCGGATCGTCAGGATCGTGGTGCCGCGGACCGAGGTCGAGCGGCCGGTCGGCGGGATGTTCATGAAGGTGCCGCGGTGCGTGCCGGTCAACGTCCAGACAAGCACCACGGTGTCGCCATCGGTGGCGTGCGAATCCACCACCACCTTGAGGTCGGGGAAGGCGCGCAGGTAATACAGCGTGAGACGCCGGATGGCCTCGGGGCCTTGCTGGGGCTCGGCCAGGCCGATGTCGTCGCCGACGAAGTCTGGCCCGTAGCAGGCCGCAACAGCGCGCGCATCGTGGGTGTTCCAGGCCTCCATCAGGGCGAGCGCCAGACGCCGATTCATCTCGGTCACCGCGATCGCGTCGGTGTCCGATGCCGTCGCCTCGCCGCTCGAGACAGGGGCCAAATGCGATCCGTCCAAGGATTCCACTCCGTGCTTTCTCAGCGCCCGCGGCGCCGAACCTGTCGTCAGAATACGGCACCGGGGAGCATGTCACCAGATCAATCGATGCTCAATGAATGCTCAATCCGGTCGATTTCGCCGCCAAGATCATGCGGCGCCCAGCTCCTGTTGCCAGAGCCACTCGGTGAGCCGGGCTACGCCGGCCTTCAAATGGCGTCGGTAGGTGCTGAAGGGTAGATCGAGCCGCTCGGCGGCCTGTTCCTGAGTGATGGTCGACCCGAAATACGTGGCTTCGAGCGCGCGATAGAGCCGGGTATCGCGCGGCGAGGCGAGGAGCGTCTCGGCCGTGCTCCGCAGCAAGTCGGCCAGGGCCCGAGAGCGGGCCAGCTCGTCGCTGGCGGGCCAACAGCGACCCAACACAAGCCGCGAGCGCAAGAGGGGATTGCCGCGGAGCAGATCCGGCGCCGTGCTGTCGCGCAGTGCGGCGCGCACGGCCTGGGCGAAGTCGTCGGCGCTGAGCACCAGAAGCGGAGCGGTCGGCGCCTCAACCGTCGGGGCCACGGCCATGGGCGCCGTCTCCCGCTCGGCCAGCAGCGTCAGCCAGGCGGTCGGTGGCCGCAATCGCCAGTCATGGCCGAAGACCCCGAAGCGTCGTCCGTCGATCGTGAAATCGGCCTCGGGCAATCGGGCCAGATCCGCATAGGCAAACACCGTCGCCCACAGATCGGGCTGCGCGCAGGCGAAGAAGTGATAGGCCAGTTGCGGCGTGGTCAGATAGTGGCGCACGGCCACGACAAACAGCAGGCTCTGAACCGCCGACACGGCCTGGTAACTGTCGCGGGCCAGCCAGGTGCGATAGCACGTGGCCGTCTCACCACCGCGCAAGGGCGCGTGACGCTCGAGATGACGCCAGGCCGCGGCGGTGGCCGGGTCAGCCCCGCGATCGGCCGGTGTCGCGGACCCCAGATCCACGCCGAGCAAGGCCCCGACGACCGCGTCCTCCGAATCCCGGACCACACAGGCGCCGGCGGGTTGCCGCTCGAGCCAGAACGATACCCACTCTGCCGCGGCAGCGCCCTCATGCTGGCCGACGAGCGCCACCACGGCGGCGTGATCGGCCTGACTGTACGGCTCAGCGCGGAGCGACGACGCCGAGCCCCAGGCGAACATCGGCCGAACCACGGCGTTATCACGATGCAGATAGATCAAATCGAACAGGGCCTGTTGCTGGGCGGCGCCCGTGCTGCTGTGTATCCGCGCGATGTAATCCTGACGCGCGCGTCGATGCAATTCCTTGTACCAATCGGGATGGCGCCAGCGCAGATCGCGGCCCAGGGTCTCGCGGGTCAGGTCATGGGGCATCAGGCCATCGGGCCCGCTTTCAATGAACGAGAGATCGCGCAGCCAGGTGAAGAGATCATGCGCGTCGACCGTGCCCAACATCGTCGCCAGGAGGCCCTCGGTCAGTGTGCGCACCAGGCTGCACGCTTCGAGCGCGGCCCGGTGCGCCGGGCCGGGCACCTTCTGGATGAAGCGCTCGAGCAGGACGCGGATCACATCCAGCGTGTCCTCGGGCTGGAACGCCTGCCCAGGGCGCTGCCTGTTGACATCGGCCACCAACGAGAGCGCCAGAGGGTGACCATGGGTGAACTCCAGCACAGTCGGCCACTGTGCTTCGGGCAGGCCCTGATTGGTGAGGAAGATCCGGCCCTCCTCGGGGCTGAGGTTGCGCAGCGGGATCACGCGGGTCAGCGCCTGCCAGCCCGGGTCGGCGCGCCAGGCCGGGGAGAGCGGCCCTTGCCCGGCCGCGGCGATCAGGACGGCTTCGGGCAGCTCGGGCAGAAAGCTCTCCCGAAGCCAGGTATCGATCGGCTCCAGCCGGTCATAGCCGTCGATCAACAACACATGCCGGCCCTGCAACAGCGCTTCAGCCACTGGCGCATCGCCGATCACGTCGAGGCTGCGCCGCAATGCCTGCAGGAAGGGCTCAGGCGCCGGCTCGATCTGCCGCGTATCGAGCCAATGGGCGTGCACGCCGGCCTCCTGACAGAGGCGCGAAAACTCACCCAGGAGCGTCGTCTTGCCGACGCCGCCGGGACCGTAGATGTAGATCAGTTGAAAGGACGGGTGGGATGTCTCAAGCGCCGACTGCCACAGGGCCAATTCGGCCGCGCGTCCGACGAATCGGCGCTGTCTCGCTGCGGAGAGTCGATCAGCCAGACGAGCAGTCATGGCGGGCAGACCCGTAACTGGGGCTAATTTCGGATCATTATACTCTCATTTCAGGGCGTGCCGTCTTCGTGAGGCTTGCTGTGTGCACGGGCAGGTTGAGGCTGTTGGCAAACTCGGGCGGCCGCCGACGCGTCACCAGCCGAACCCCACCCGCGCCGCCAGGAGGATCGCGAGGTGTCAGGCGGCTCAAAACCCAGGCCCGATCTGGTACACGGATGTCACGGATCACGGCGGATGCCACGGAAACGGCGTAGAAACACTCCGTGCCATCCGTGATCATCCGCGTGCTCCGTGTACACGTCTGGACACCGGCTGGCCGACTGTCAACGCGTGCTTGCACGTGGTGCACGGCGACAGGCTGGCTGCCTTCACACAGCTACCGCCCGTATCGATTCACGATCCACACGCCCGCCAACAACAAACCGCCGCCCGCGATTTGCAGCGTATCGGGGTACTGGCCCAACAGGGGGATCGCCAGGACAAGCGTCACGATGGGCTGCAGCAGAAGCGTGATCGACACGATCGAGGCTGAGAGGTGCCCGAGTGCGTAGTTGACCAGAAGGTAGCCGCCGATCTGCGTGAACAGACCGACCGCTAGCATCCACAGATAGACCTGCACGGGGTATCCGAGCAGCGGCTGTCGAAATACGAGGGCAACGGCCAATAACGCAAGAAGGCTGACAAGCGCCGATACCCACCAGGAGCCCAGAGCGCTCATACCTACCCGCGCTTGCTGGGTCGCAATGAAGAACGCCGCATAGAAGACCCCGGCGATCAGGCTCAGCAGACCGCCGACCCCGGCTTCATCGCCCAGAGAGAAATCCCCGGCGACAAGCGCGAACGCCCCGACCAGGGCAACGCCCAGCCCGAGCCAGTAGCCGCGCTTGAGCGGCTGCCGGAAGAGTAGCCAGGTGGCCAGGCCGACCCAGAGCGGCGCGGTGTTCCCCAGGAACGTGGCGTTTGCGGCCGAGGTCATCAACACCGATTGGTTCCACAGCGCCAGGTCCCCGGCGAAACACAAACCCGCCAACACGGCCATCCAAAACGCCTTGCGATTGCGCATCGGTTGCCGACGAGCCTCGAAACCGAACGGCAGGCCGAGGAGCACGACCGCCAGCGCCATCCGATAGAACCCGGCCACGGCCCCAGGGGCGCCAGCCAGGCGGATGAAGATCGCGGACGAACCCATGCCGAGCACGCCGATCAGCAGTCCGATCAGGGGCCACGGAGGTGTCGTGGGGCTCGAGGAGGATGACGCGTCCGTCACTGTGCCTACCCGCTACAGCCTGCGGAACTCCACGGTCGTTCCGGCGAAACGACGCCGCATGACCCTGATCGCCTGGGCGTTGTCATCGACCAGCAGGAACCGTCGTCCGAGCTCGGCTGCGGCGACGCCTGTGGAGCCCGAGCCAGCAAAGAAATCGAGCACCAGATCGCCCGGATCCGACGAGGCGGCGATAATGCGGCGCAACAGCGAGAGCGGCTTCTGGGTCGGATAGCCTGTCTTCTCTTTGCCGGTCGGGCTGACGATGGTCAGCCACCAGGTGTCGGTCGGCAGCTTGCCGCGGGCCGCTTTTTCCGGTCCGACCAGCCCGGGCGCCATGTAGGGAATCCGGTCGATGGCGTCGACGTTGAAAACGTAGCGCCTCGGATCGCGCGCATACCAGAGGATGTTGTCGTGCTTGGGCGGCCACTTCTTGCGCGTGCGCGCGCCGTAGTCGTAAGCCCAGATGATCTCGTTGAGGAAGCTGGCGCGACCGAAGAGGTCATCGAGCAGCAGTTTGCAGTAGTGGACCTCGCGATAGTCGATGTGGAAGTAGAGCGATCCATCGGGCGTCAGCACCCGCCGCGCCTCGACCAGACGCGGCTCGAGAAACGCGAGGTAGTCGTCGAAGCGATCGTGATACGACTGCGTGCCCAGGCGTTCGCTGACGTAGCGGCGGCCGGCAAAGCCGGTGCGGTCGCCGGGCCCGTCAGCCGTACGCACCGTGCGCAGTTGCGTGCGCGCTTGCTGCTTGCCGGTGTTGAACGGCGGATCGATGTAGATCAAACGCGCCGACCCATCCGGCAACGAGCGGAGCAGCGCGAGGTTATCGGCCTGATAGATGAGGTTGGCGGGCACGGGGGCGATTGTAATGCACGCCGGGCCGACGCGGACGCATCAGGGCTTGAGACGGCGAAGCCGCTCGGCCGCCTGCTCGAGCGTGGCCTGCTGTTTGCAGAACGCGAAGCGGATTCGGCCGCGTGTTTCAGTTTGGTGCTCCGGGCTGTAGAAGGCGCTGAGCGGAATCGCGGCCACACCGATCTCGGTCGTCAGCCAACGGCACAGCGCCGCCCCATCGGGTCCGCCGCGCGGCATGAACTCGGTCGCATCGGCGAGGATGAAGTAACCGGCATCCGGCAGGACAGGTCGCAACCCGACCTCCCTCAACACGCCGAACAGGTAATCGCGTTTCTGCTCAAAATCGACAGCCAGCGCGTGCACCACGGCGTCGCCCTCGGTAAGCGCAGCCGCGGCCGCGGCCTGAAGCGGGATCGGCGCGGCGAAGGTGATGTACTGGTGCGTGCGTCGTACCGCCGGTGTCAAGGCCGGGGCCGCGATCGCCCACCCGATCTTCCAGCCCGTAAAGCTGAAGCTCTTGCCCAGACTGCCGATCGTGATCGTGCGCTCGGTCATGCCAGGCTGCAGCGCCAGCCGCAGATGCCGCGTCGTTCCGTAGACAAGATGCTCGTAGACCTCGTCCGTGATCGCCACGACATCCCAGGCCACGCACAGGATGGCGATCGCCTTGAGTTCATCGGCCGAAAACGCCTTGCCCGTTGGGTTATGCGGCGTGTTGATCAGGATCACGCGCGTCCGATTGTTGAAGGCAGCGTTGAGTTCGTCGAGGTCGAGCCTCCAGGCCGTGTCATTCGGGCCCGGCGGATGCAGCGGCACGTATCGGGGCACGCCGCCCGCCATCTGCACGGCCGGCACATAGCTGTCGTAGAAAGGCTCGAGCACGATCACCTCGTCGCCCGGATCGATCAGGCCCTGGATCGCGGCATAGATCGCCTCGGTCGCGCCGGTCGTGATCGTCACCATGCTCTCCGGGTCGACCTCCTGACCATAATGCCGCCGCGCATGACTCGCGATCGCGGCCCGCAGGTCGGGTTGACCAACGCCCACGGCATACTGGTTGCGGCCCTCGGCGATGGCACGCATGGCGACCGCCTTGACCGACTCGGGACCGTCGAAATCCGGAAACCCCTGGCCGAGGTTGATGGCGCCATGTCGGACCGCCAGCGCGGTCATCTCGGAGAAGATCGTGGTGCCGAAATCGGCGACGCGGTTGGCTAATCGGGGCGACATCGCGAAACTCTACCACGAATGCTGAGGCCATTGTCGTTAGGACGACGAACAGGTGGTGTTTGGGTCGGGATCTGGTCCCGGCTGATGCAGCTCCGATCCGTCGCGATGTTCAGGGTATGATCGGCGCGGAGGCCGCATGGACCTGAGACCCGGAACCAATGGCATGCCCTGCTTACATCTGACAGCGCCCGATGGTGCCACAGCCGTGATCTACGCGGATGGCGCCCATGTCACGTCATGGCGGCCGGCGGGCGGTGCCGAGCAGTTGTTCTTGAGCCCCAACTCGGAGTTCACGCCGGGCCGCGCGATCCGCGGCGGTGTGCCGCTCGTCTTCCCGCAATTCTCGGGAGAAGGCCCCCTGCCCAAACACGGCTTCGCGCGCAACCGGATGTGGCAACTCGAGCAGGCCGGAGTCATGGGCGACCAGGCCGGCGCGTTGTTCAGCCTGACCGACGACGCCGAGAGCCGCGCGCTCTGGCCGTCGCGGTTTCGCGCTACCTGTCAGGTCGTCATCGGCGGCGACACGCTGACTGTCACGCTTGGCGTGAGCAACACCGACGTCGGCCCGTTCGGGTTCACCGCCGCGCTGCATACTTACTTCGCGGTCACCGACTGCCGTCAGACCGAAGTCCACGGCCTGCAAGACCTGGCCTATCGCGACGCAGCTTTGGGCGATGCGCCGGGGACGTCGCCACGCCACGATCGGGCGCCTGCCGTACGTTTCAAGGCCGAGGTCGATCGCGTGTACTACGGCGCGGGCCCTGTCCAGTTACGTGAGGCCGATCGAACGGTTGCGATCTCGGCAGCCGGCTTCCCCGATGTCGTCGTCTGGAACCCCGGGGCGACGCTGGCGGCCCAGCTCAAAGACCTGCCGCCCGAAGGCCACCTCGGCTTCGTGTGCGTCGAGGCCGCCGTCATTGGCCGACCTGTGCGGCTGACGCCCGGCGCATCCTGGCAGGGTACGCAACGGATCCGGCGGGTCGACCCGACGGCGTAACCCTGTCGACAGCGACGCGTCGGCTCAGCGACTGGCTAACCGGCCCCAGGTCTTGCGCATCACGAGCGCGTCGTCCTCCATGATCGGGCTCTCGCACACAACGCGGCCCGCGCATTTAAAGTCGCGCAACGCTTTGAACAGGTCTTTGTACTTGAGATCCGCCTCGGCCAGCGTCAGGTGGTGCTTCTCGCCCTTTGGCCCATAGGCGATGCCGGAGAGATGGATATGCAGCCGCTTGAGCGCCTTCGCGCCGAGGCGTTTCCTGAGCGCGGTCAGCATCGCGCTCCATTCGGCATACGAGTTGGCGCTCCCGTCGCCGGGGCGGGCATGCAGGTGCGCGAAGTCGAGACATGGCAGAACGCCGTCGATCGCCTCGGCCATCGCGAGCGTGTCGTCGAGCGAGCCGAGCATCGCGCTCTTGCCCATCGTCTCGGGGCGCAAGATCACGGGGTTGTTTTCCGCGCGCAGTTCATCGACACAACCCTGCAGGCGTGGGATCGCGACCTCGAGCACCTCGGCCGCAGGGCGGCCGAAGTACGACCCGGGGTGGAAGATGATATCGGTTGCGCCGGCAAGGTTCCCGTAGTGGGCGGCGTCCATCAGGCGCTTTCGGCTCTTGGGCCATTCGTCGGCCGTGGCATTGAGGTTGATGAAATATGGCGCGTGCACCGAGAGCGCGACCCCTTGCTCGGCACCGACTGCCTTGATCTCGGCGCACTTGGCCTCAGTGACGCGCACCGACCGCACCCAGGCAAGCTCGAGCGTATCCAGCCCCAGCTCCGCCAGGCGCTGAATACCGTCGACCGTCCCACCGGGTTTCTTGGGCGTCGAGAGAGGCGTACCGACTGTTCCGAAGCGAAAGGCCGTCGTGGTCATGAAGGTTCCTTAAGGTCCGGGCGGCTTACGCCGCACCGGTAGGCGGGGGTTGTTTGTTACGCTGAAGCGCCGCGCGCAGACGCTCCCACACCGTGCGTGCGGCCCGCGCCTGTTCGGCATCCACGGGCGCGCCGCTGTAGCGGGCGCGGTCAAAGGCCTCGGTCAACGCATGCACGTCGGGTTGAGCCTCCGCCATATGGGTGCCGAGCACGGGGTCATACTCGTCCGGCGTCTGTGAGGGCTTGCGCCGCACGCCCTGTTCGCCGGCGCGGCGCAACATGCTCAGGTAGTAGTAGCGCACCTGATCGCGCGGCGTCGCCCGGCGCAGACTCCAGAAACGCAGCTGCGCTGGCACGCTCCCTCGCAGCCGGGCCAGCCCGCCTGCGAGGCTGCGCCCGAGTGCCTGCGCCCAGTTCGCGCCTCGCAGGCGCAGGGCCTCCCAAAATCTGATTAATCCGCGCAGCCAACGCGCGTCGCGAAGCAATTTGAGGAACTCGGGGCGATCGCGGAGATAAAGGAAAAGCACGACGCCCGCCATCGCCACGAGGATCACGCCGAACAAGATCAGGCGCAATTGCTCCCAAAACGGATCAGCGACGACCACGGGCGGTTCCACCACAAACTCGGGCGGCGGGGCCAGGGTCGGCCGTGGCGCGGGACCCGCCGTCTCCTCGACCGGGATATCCGGCAGGATCAGGTTCAGCAAGGCCGCGATCAAGGCAAAGACGTAGTAGATCAGCAGATAGATCAGATACGCCAGGAAGCCAAAGATCACCACAAGCCATCGACCCAGGCTGAAAAGGCCATCGCTATAGCCGGTCGGGAGCAGAAAGGCTGCGCCGGCCGCGAGCCCGACGAGCGCAAGCGCGTGCCAGGCCCATCGTCGTCCCAGCGACGCGTTGACCTCGACCCGCTCGTAATCCCAGATCGCGCCCCAATACATGTAATTGGCCACCCCAAGCAGCGCCAGCCCGCAGAGGAAGTACACAAGCGCGTTGAGCACCCACCCGGTCATGGTCGGGCGCGACAGGTCGAGCAGCATCTCGAGGCCGATCAGTGCGACGCCCGAGGTCACGATCAACAAAAATCCACCCGTGAAGAAACGGCCGTAGAGACGATCGCGCGGCACGGTCGTGGCCATCGAGCGCTCCGGGTCGGAGAGCCGATCGAGGTCATCGAGGGTCTCGGTCGTGGCGATCAGCGCCGCCAGCGCGACGAGGAAGTTGACCACTGTCTGCAAATCAAGGATCGCGAGCAGGTCATCGCTCCAGACCCGTAACAAATCGGCCAACGGCGGCAGCGGCTGGCTGAGCAGCCCGGCGAGCTTGACCGCCACGAACAAAACCACGACCTCGATCACGCGCATCTGCCAACGATCGGTCAAGAACACAAAGCGGCGCTTGAAGAGGTGAAACGTAAAGCTGGCCTCGAAGACGGTCAGCACAGCGACGATCACGGTCAGCCACGCGTTCCAATCCGGAAAGAACGTGCGCGCCAGGGACGCGATCGACCAGGCCAGCGAGCCCATCATCCCGGCGTACAGTGCGGGGGCCAGGAGCTCGGGCAACCAGCCGGGGAGCCAGGGCCGGGCGTTCATCGCAACGCCTCCAGGTCGCGCTCACGATCGATCCGATAGATCGGTACATGCAGCAGCGCGGCGCGGCGCTGCATATCGTCGCGCGCCGGCCCGGGCTGCGTGAGCACAAGCGCCGCCGGGAAGCCGGCTCGCACCAATTGCGCCAGCGCCTCGAGCAACTCGGGCCGATCCTGACCCGTGATCGCCAACACCGTGGTGCCCCAGGGCAGATGCAGCCGTTGGCGGCGCAGCAAATCGGCAAAGGGAACGCCTTCGGTCGGGTTGACGCGGGCCAGAGCCTCGAGCACGGACATCAGATGCCCGCGCTCGGCGCGCAGCGGCAGCGAGAGGCTTGCTCGTTCGCCGGCCCAGACGTCGTAGGCCTCGGTCGCCAGGCCCACAGGCAGCCGCTGATTGATCACGATATGGTTCGCGATCGAGGCCGCCGCGATGATCGCCAACTCGATCGCGTCGAAGCGCCCACGGATGCCGTAACCCTCATAGCCCAGATCGAGGCAGATCAGCGTCTCGCGCGCGATCGCGGGCTGGTAGTGCTTGACGAGCAACGTCCCGGCGCTGGCCGAGGCCGTCCAATGGATGCGCCTCAATGAGTCGCCGGGCGCATACTCGCGCACGCCAATCACGCGCGCCGGATCCTCAAAGAGCGGCAAGGGCGCCGGCAACGTGGCCAACGGCGAGCGCGTCGGCAGACCAAGCCCCGCCAGCGCCACCACCCGCGGGTAGACGATCAATCGATCGGGCGCGGCCTCGCGGCTCTCGGGCCGGAGAAGGCCAAGCGCGTCGCCGGTCTGCAACCGGGTCGGCCCAAGGCTATACACCCCGCGCTTGCTGCACTGCAACGTGTAGTGGATGTCGTGCGACTCCCCTGGGTTGAGGCCAAAGGCATGATGACGCGGCTGGTTGAGCCGCAACGCAACCGGGATCGACTCGCGCGCCTGCAGCCAGGTGATAGGCAGCCGGCCGGCGTTTCGGATGCTCAGCTTCACCGGAACCGTGTCGCCGTGGAACGCGCGATCGACATAGCGCCGCTCGACCCGAACGTCCTTGAGCCCATTGCTAACCCATAGCCGCGAGAGCAGGTATACGCCGAAGAACAGATAGGCGATCGTGAAATAGAAATCGACGCGCAGGACGGCAGCGATGATAAAGACGAGAAACAGAAAGAGCAACAGGCGTTGCATCACGACATCCAGCCGGGTTTCAGCCCGACTTGAGTTCGCCCAGATCGAGCGCCGTGCGCCCACGGAGCTGGCTCTCCGGCCTGATCACAAGTCGATGCGCTAACGCATACGGCACGAGCTCCTTGATGTCGTCGGGCAGGACGTAGGAACGGCCGCGCAACGCCGCCAGGGCCTGGCCCGTCTTGTACAGCGCCAGTGACCCGCGCGGGCTGGCGCCAAGCGCGATGTCGGGGTGCGTGCGGCTGGCCTGGACGATCGCAAGAATGTAACGTTCGAGCGTCTCGTCGATGTTGACGTCGCTGACTTGCTCGGAGAGCGCCTGTAACTCGGCGCCGTCGACGACTGCGCTCAGCGTCTCGATCGGATGGCGATGCCGCAAGTTGCGCAGCATACGGGTCTCGTCGGCAGCGTCGAGATAGCCGAGCGATAGCCTGAGCAGGAAGCGATCGAGTTGCGCCTCGGGCAACGGGAAGGTCCCTTCGAACTCGATCGGGTTTTGCGTTGCAAGCACGATGAAGGGCGCCGGGAGGGCGTGCGTCTGACCGTCGACCGTGACCTGATGCTCCTGCATCGCCTCGAGCAGCGCCGCCTGCGCACGCGGCGTCGCCCGGTTGATCTCATCGGCCAACAACACGTTGACGAATACCGGCCCGGGCCGGAACTCGAACTCGGTCGAGCGCTGGTTGAAGATACTCACCCCGGTGATGTCGTTCGGCAGCAGGTCGGGCGTGCACTGCAGCCGTTTGAAACCCAAACCAAGGCTGCCGGCAGCGGCCCGCGCCAGCATCGTCTTACCGGTGCCGGGCACATCCTGGATCAACACATGCCCCCGGCAAAGCAGCGCCACAAGCAGATACTCGATCTGTGTGCGCTTGCCCACGATCACGGTCTCGATGTTAGCGATCAGGCGCTCGGCGAGCTCGGGCAAAGACATAGATCCGTCCATTTCGGGAGATGAGCACCGGCCCCGGTTGGGCCAAGGCCGTCAGAGCGCCGCGGACCTGAAGGGATCTGTGGGGCCACTGACAGGTCATTATCGCCCATTCCCACGAGGCCGTGTGCCCTGAGCCTCGGTGACCCTGCGAACCGATCAGCGCCCGATGTAGGGCAACACGATCCGGCCCTCACCGGGCGCCAGCACGACCGTATCGGCCCAGCCGGCCGGAGGCACAGCCAGCGTGTAGCTGATCGGCTGCCCGCTCTCCCAACGATCGAAGCGCCACGGAAAGCCGGCGACGAGCTGCTCGGCAAGCGACTCGACCGTGATGGTGTAGTCGACGATCCGCGTCAGCGTATACGGAGTCGTTCGGGTCACGCCGTCGACGAGCACCAACCCGCCGGCCGGTTGCGTCGTCAACTCAGCCTGCACCACGACCGGCGCGATGTCGCGATAGACCTCGGTCGTCTGTCCCTGCTGATCGGTGACGCGCAGGATGACGCGATACCACTGCACGGGGTCAGGCTCTTCGACATGGATCTCGAAGGTGCCCCCCGATCCGGCAAAGAACGGCACAAACGGATGATGGTGCGTCTGATGGTGAAAGACGATCTCCCAGGTGAAGGCATCGACCGGCAGCGGTTGATCGTCGCTTGCGCTGCCCACGCCGAACGCCCAGGTGTCGTGCATGTGGTAGTCCACTCGCCCGGGCGCCGTGGTGTTCGTCAGCGCGATCGTGGCCGTCGGCGGTTCGTTGCCCGGGTAGACGGTGACCGTGGCCGGCGCCGACACCCCCGGTGGCGCTGCGGCATCAATGACGACAAGGCTCACCGGCCAGGCGCCAGGGACCGTATACACATGGGTGACCGTCAGCGCCGACGTCGTTACCGTGATGCCGTCGCCGAAATCCCAGCGATACGTCAACGGCAGATCCAGATCAGGGTCGGAGGAACCTGACGCCGAAAAGGTGAACACCGTATTCAGCGGCCCTCCGGAGGGCGAGGCCGACGCCACGGCGATCGGCGGGATGTTCTCCCCGGTCGTCAGGTACCTGACCCGGCGCAACTCGCTCGTGCGCTGCTCGCTCAGATAGGCGAGATAGTAAAGCTGCCCATCCGGCCCAAACTTGAGGCTGACCAGGCCCTCGCCGCCGGTCGCGAAGTCGGGAGCCACCGGCGCCCAGGTTTGCGTGGCGCTGCTGTAACTCAGCCGACGGACGAACCCGCGCGCGAAGTCGGCAAGGAAGTAGTTTCCCTGATACTCGCTCGGCCAGGCGCTGCCCGTATAGAAGCCGCCTCCGATCACGGCCGAGTCGAAATTCGCGTAGATCGCCTCGTGCGGGTATGCATAGACCGGGTTGACATACGGCGGCTGCAACGGCTCGGTCTCGGGATTGCACAACGTCCCGGCCGAGCAGGCCCCTTCGCGAATCGGGTGGCCGTAGTTGGCCCCGGCCGTGATCACGTTGATCTCTTCCCACACCCCACCGCCGACATCGCCCACCCAGGCTTCGCTTGTGCCCGGCCGGATCGTGAACCGGAACGGGTTGCGGAGGCCGAGCGCATAAACTTCGCGACAGGCGCCGCTCGCGCCATCGGTGGTCATCAGGGCCAGCGTTCCACACGACACGGCGCCGGTCTGCCCGTCATACGGGTTGCCGGCTGTCGAATAAAACGGGGCGCTGGCGGATGCCGTCGGAAGGATCCGCAACACCTTGCCATTCAGGTTGTTCGTGCCCTGTGAAAGCGGCGGGATCCCGCCCTCACCGGTGGTGATGTAGAGATATCCGTCTGCGCCGAACGCCAGATCGCCGGCGTTGTGGTAGCCGACATCGGTGATGATGTTGTCGATCAAGATCCGCTCGGAGCCCGGGTCGATGACGTTGCCCGACATCGTAAAGCGCGAGACCCGATTGCGCGGCCCCTGGACGCCGTTGGTCGCGGTGTTGAACCCGCAGATCGGCGCAGTCGCGTTCTGACGTGTGTAATACAGATACACATATCCATTCGCAGCGAAGCCGGGATCGAGCGCGATGCCCAACAGGCCGCGCTCACTGTCGCCGCAGGTCGCCAGCGTGAGCGCGCGTGTCGCCAGCAGTTGGCCATTCTCAACCACGCGAACGCTGGCCCAGTTGATGTCGTCCGAGCCGGCGGCGCCGCGCTCGAGGATCAGGGTCCGGCCATCCGGGGCGAAGGCCAGCCCGCGCGGCGCCAGGATCCCGCCGACCACCAGTTCGTCGACGAAGCCACTCGGCACCTGCAGGGGCGGTTCAGCCAGCACTTCGGCCGGCGCCCTCCAGCCTGAGAGCAAGGCAGCCGCCCCGGCCAGGCCGCCGACCAACGCCAATACTGATCGCACCCAGAGCGTTTTCAATGATGATGCTTGCACGCGTTGTGATCCCGTGGTGGAGGTGACCGCGCGGCCGTGCGCGACCCATCACCCCCACTCCTTTCTTGATCTAAATCTATAAAGCCGATCGGATTTGACCTCAAAAGTATAGCAGCCGGAGCGGGTCTGCGTGAACGGCCTAAGAACCAAAAACGCCGGCCCTCTCGGGCCGGCGCGCGCGTTACCATCGATGGCCTGTCGTTACAGGCCGTGCTTCACTTCTCGGCGCCGCCGTCGCCCGGCTTCTCGCGATGCCACTTCAGCGTGACGTTGAAGTTCGCGTCGCTGTTCGTTTTCCCGACGACAAGCGTGCCCAGCTCGCCCACGGCCTTCAGGTTGAAGAAGAGCTCCATTTCATCCGGCGGCGTGCTCAGGGTTTGGAGCTGGCTCACCAGAAGATCAGCCGAGGCCTTGACCCCCTCGATGGAGGCATCAAAGGTCTGAGCCGCTTTATCTGCGGCCTCGCTCTTGTCTGCCGAACGGACAAAACCGCTCGCGCCGGGCTTGCGCTCATCGGAGGTCTCGATCAGCAGGCTGCCGCCGCCCTGCAGCGGGAATTCCAGGTATTTCGACATAGGATCCTCTTCTTCAGTGGCGCCCGACCCGAAGGCCGGCCGACGATGTGGTGCGATTGTACCAACGAAGTGTTGGCGAACCATCAACAGCGGCCACCGATTCGGATCGCNNCGAGCCACAACATAATCCGCCATCTCGCCCGAATGCCCATCCGCCGTATACCGATCGACCACGGCCAGGCCAACCCCGGCCAGCAAGCCATCAACTTCCGCCGGATCACAGACGTGGACGTAGCGCAGGCCCGAAAGCTCGCGACGTTCCCAGCCCAGGAGGTGGTCGCCGGGCTCGACGTCGGACTCGGCCAGGCCCGCTTCCGACCACGGGCGGACCAGACGGCCCCACCGTGGGCTCCGCTGGGGCTGCCAGCACGAGAAGGCCAAACGCCCGCCCGGCTTGAGCCAATCCGCCCAGCGCCGCACCACAGCCTGACGTCGGGCCAGGCCCGGGATGTGATGCAGCACCGCGAAGGCCAGTGCCCAATCCGCCAACCCGGGTCGTACCAAAACCACGTCTGGCGCAAGCAGGTCGACCCGGGCCAGCGCAAGGTCGGGGCCGGTGTCGGGCCACTCCGCCAGACCAGCCGGCTCCAGCAGCGCCGCAGTTCGGCCGGCCGCAGGGGCAGACCGTGTCAGGCGCAGCGCCCGTTCGAGGAAGACTGCGCTTGCATCGAGCCCGAGGTAACGGGCCCGTGGCTCGCGATCAGTCAGCCGACGCCCGACCTTGGCGTCGCCGCACCCCGCTTCGACCACAACGGCCCCCGACGCAATCTGGTCGAGCACACGTTGCACACCCGGGTTGAGCCGCGGCCGGGTCTCGCCAAAGTCGTCGCCCAGACGGGCATAGAAATCGGCGGTCAGGGCCGCCAGCCGGGCGATCGTCTGTTGATTCACAACCTGGATTGTAGGGGATACCGGCCTGCCTTCACAGCGTCTTCACGACGCTTTACACCTCGCTTTACGGACGCGGGGTTAGGCGAGTGTTAGCATCGAGGGGCGGACCTGTGTCACACCGGCCCGCGCAGGTAGAGGACATGGATCGTCGTCTCCACATCTCCCGTCGTGCTGCGCTCCGTCTGGTCGGTCTCACCGGCCTGGGCGCCTGGGCCGCTGCCTGTCGACCGATGGAGCCGAAACCGGCCAACGTCGCGTATCCCACACCGACCTTGCGACCGGTGCGCGCAGTCGCTCCGGCGGACGCCATCGAACGACTGCTGGTCGGCAACGGCCGTTATGCGCTTGACCTGCGCCTGAACCCGGGGCGCACGGAGCCTCGTCGAACTCAAATCGCGACCGGCCAGAACCCGTTCGTCGTGATCCTGACCGACTCCGACTCGCGCGTAACGCCTGAGGTGATATTCGACCAGGGCCTCGGCGATCTCTTCGTGATCCGCGTGGCCGGTTTGGTGCTGGATGACGAGGTCCTTGGCAGCATCGAATACGCGGTGGAGCATCTTGGGGTCAAAGCGATCATGGTGCTTGGCCCCGAGCGCTCGGGGGCGGTGCGCACCGCGCTGGCGGCCGTCCTCGAGCATCAGCCGTTGATGGCCGAGCTCGACCCGCTTGTCGAAGGTCTGCGCCCGGCGATCACGGCCGCCATGCACCGCTCAGGCGATGTGTGGGAGAACACGATCAACGAGAACACGCTGCGCGTGGCCGAGCGCCTGGCCGCAACTGGCCCATTGCTGCACGACTTCGTCGCCATCGGCGAGCTCAAGATTGTCGCCGGTCGCTACGACCTCGATACCGGCCTGATCACGATGCTCAAACGCCCGGTCGGCTATGTGGCCGACGAGACGCATGAAGAAACGGCTGACGCCCACGGCAGCGAACACGACCCGGCCGAGTCGACCGAAGCCGAGCCTGTCGAGACGGCTGCCGACACCGGCGACTCCGGCCACTCGGAGACCGGCGCGGAAGAGACGCCCACCACCGACGCCCATGGCGAAGCGACGTCGGCCGCTGGCCATGAGGCCGCCACACCTGCGTTAGAAGGCCATGGCGAGGCGACCCCGACGGCCGAGGCCCACGGCGAAGTCGGACACGCCGAGGCCACACCGACGCCCGACGCCGGACACGGCGATCTGGTCACCGCGACCCCGGAGGCGACGCATTGAGCGCGTCGAGCAAGCCATGAGTCAACGCCCGCCCCTCGATCGACGTCAGTTTCTGAAGGCCACAATCGGCGCAGTGGCCGGCGCGGTCGGGCTCAGCGCCTGCAGCGGCGAGCTCGCGGCCGATGGATCGATCGACCCGGCGCAGTGGAAGCCGCTGCCCACCGCGCAGCCCTCGCCCACGCCGCGCGCCGTCGAGGCGCTCACGCCGGAGCGCGCGCTTGAGTTGTTGCTCGAAGGCAACCGGCGCTTTCAGGCCTCGGCCGGCGTCAACCCAGATCAATCGGCCGCTCGCCGCGCTGCCGTGGCGCTTGGTCAGGCGCCGCTTGCGATCGTGCTCGCCTGCGCCGACTCGCGCGTCGCGCCCGAGATCTTCTTCGATCAGGGTCTGGGAGATCTGTACACGGTGCGCGTCGCGGGCAACATCCTGAGCGACGCCGTCCTCGCCACGATCGAGTACGCGGCCGAACGGATCGCGCCCCCAGTGCTTCTGGTGCTTGGCCACAAATCGTGCGGCGCGGTCAAAGCCGCGTTCACGACGATCGAGCTGGGCGCGCATGCCGAGGGCCATGTCCAGAGCCTTGTCGAAGGGCTGCGTCCGGTGATCGACCACATCATGGCCACCGAGAAAGACGATATCGTCGATCGCGCGGCCCGCTACAACGCCGAGTACCAGCTCGAACAGATCCGGCGTCGTTCGCCCGCAGTGAATCGACTGCATCGCGAAGGGTCGATGAAACTCGTCGCCGGCTATTATGATCTCGACAGCGGGGCTGTCGAGATCCTGGGTGCGCTCTAGCACACTGCACAACCGAGATCAAACAAAACAGGTCAGCCC
>DKKP01000284.1 GCA_002455335.1 Anaerolineales bacterium UBA6663
CCGGGCTGCTGCCGATCTTCGCCAAGCAGGCCTATGCAGCCGGCGGTGCGCCGATCGCGGTGGCCATGGCGCGCACTGTGCTCGCCGCCGGGTTGCTGTGGTGCATCCACCTGCTCTTCCTCAGACGTCATCTCGCCATCTACCCGTTTGCGCTCGGCGCCTGTCTGGTGGCCGGGGCGATCAACGGCGTGGGGTCGTTGCTATTCTATGTCGGCCTGTCACGCGTCGACGCGTCCCTGGCCCAGCTGCTCTTCACGCTTCACGTGATCTTTCTGACCGTGTTCTCCTGGCTCGACGGCCATCGCCTCACCTGGCTGACGGCGCTCCGCCTCGGGTTGGGGGTGTTGGCTGTGGCCCTGCTGAAGTGGACCGGGACCAGCGACCTCGACTGGACCTCGGCCATCATGCTTGTGGCGGCCGGCGGGCTGTACGCGCTCCACATCTTCATCAATCAGCGCACGCTCTACGACGTACCCGCACCGACTGTCACGCTGTACACGCTGACGGGCATGGCCGTGACGGTGTTCATCGGCTACGTGGCCGTCGGCCTGCCCGCACTGCCCGCCGAACCCGCCGGGTGGGTGCCGCTGATCCTGCTGACCGTATTCACCCTCGCCCAGCGGCTCACGCTGTTTCTGGGGGTCAAAGAACTCGGCGGCCCGCAGACCATATTGCTCAACTTGAGCGAGGCGCTTGTGACGATCCTGGCCGCGGCGCTCTTGCTGGGCGAGAGCCTGACCGCCGGCCAGTGGGTCGGCGCCGGGGTTCTGGCCGCTTCGCTCTGGCTCCTCACGCGCGAGGAGCATCTCGGCAACCTGCCCCGGCCCCGGCCCTGGGTGCAACTCTTCGCCAGCCTGTATCACACCCTGACCGGCGGCGCTGAAAGGGCCGGTGCGCGCGCCCACGACCTCACGGGTCACGAACCCACACCCTCGCCCGAAATCGCGGTGGAGGCCGAGCCCGCGGAGCCCGAGGTGCTCGAGGTCAAGCACTGAGCTTCAGGACCCCGTTCAAAGGTCGATAACGTTGGAATAGGTATAATCGCTCGAGCTCAATCCTCACGTAATCGCTTCGGGGCGGCGGACGCACGACCCTGAGTGGAAGAGACACGACCGGCATGCGGAACACCAAAATCGTTTGCACCATCGGACCGGCCTGCAACACAGATGAGAAGATCGCGGCGCTGCTCGAGGCCGGCATGAACGTCGCGCGGGTCAACTTCTCGCATGGCACGCAGGCCGATCACGCAGCCAACATCGCCCGCCTGCGACGGGTCGCCAACAAGCACAATCGGCCGCTTGCCATCCTGCAAGACCTGCAAGGCCCCAAGATCCGCACAGGCTGGCTCGCCGACCACAAGCCGGTCGAGCTCGTCGACGGTTCGGAGTTCCTGATCACCACCCGCGACGTGCCCGGCGACGCGCACGAGGTTTCGACCACGTACGAAGGTCTGCCCGAGGACGTCAAAGCGGGCGACCGGATTTTGCTCGACGACGGCCTGCTCGAACTCAAGGTCACGTCCGTGCGCGGTACCGACGTGCACACCCGCGTGGTGCATGGCGGCGTCCTCAAGGAGCACAAGGGCATCAACCTGCCGGGGATCCTGGTCAACACGCCGTCGATGACCAAGAAGGACCGTGAGGACCTGGCATTTGGCATCGCACAGGGCGTCGACTACGTCGCGCTGAGCTTCGTCCGTCGGGCCGAAGACGTGGCCATGATCAAACGCGCGCTTGTCGAGATCGACCCACACGCCGCCAAGACCCCGATCATTGCCAAACTCGAGAAGCCGGCCGCCCTGGACAACCTCGAGTCGATCATCGATATGGCCGACGGCGTGATGGTGGCGCGCGGCGACCTGGGCGTCGAGCTCTCGCCGCAGCAGGTGCCCACGGCCCAAAAACGGATCATCGACGCTGCCAACCGCCACCGCAAGATCGTGATCACGGCCACGCAGATGCTCGAATCGATGATCCACAACCCGATCCCGACCCGCGCCGAGGTCTCAGACGTGGCCAATGCCATCTTCGATGGCACCGACGCCATCATGCTTTCGGGCGAGACAGCCACCGGCCTCTTCCCCGTCGAGGCCACGAAGATGATGGCCGCGATCGCCGAAGAGGCCGAAGCCAACGGCGCCCAGTACGCCCGCTGGCATTCCCCTACAGAGGTGACCTCGGACGATTCAGTCGCGCTCGCCCGGGCTGCGCGCGAACTGGCCCACGACCGCGAGGTCCAGGCGATCGCGGTCTTTACGCTCACCGGGCGCAACGCGCGCATCCTCTCCAAGACCCGACCGCATGTCCCGATCCTGGCGTTCACGCCCGATCCTGTGACGCATCTGCGCATGAACCTGATGTGGGGCGTCACGCCTTATCTCGTGCCGCACGCCGACAGCGTCGAGGCCATGCTCGCGCACGTCGAGGCGGCCATGCTGCTCAACTCGCCCGTGCGGCCCGGCCAGCAGGTGATCATCATCGCCGGCCTGCCCTCGACACGCATGGTGCCCGCGAATTTCATCCTGCTGCACACGGTGGGAAGATCGTAAAGCGAGGGGCGGAGAGCGACTCGCTCTCCG
This sequence comes from Anaerolineales bacterium UBA6663, assembly GCA_002455335.1. Taxonomy (GTDB): domain Bacteria; phylum Chloroflexota; class Anaerolineae; order Anaerolineales; family UBA6663; genus UBA6663. The sequence goes on from DKKP01000284.1 coordinate 2,579, forward strand.
CCACTCGCTTTACGCGCTACGTCCCGCAACCTCCCGGCGTCATCGACGTATAATCTCTACGATGTCTGCACTCGCCACCTGTTCTCAGTGCGGCGCCGAACTTCAGCCCACACCGGGGCAGGTTTTCGTCACCTGTGGCAACTGCGGCGCGGCCGTCTACATCGACCGCAGCCAGGTCGTGTTTCACTTTGCCGTCGAGCCTACGGTAAGTGCCGATCAGGCGCGCGGCCTGCTCGCGCGTTGGATGGCCGGAAACGATACGGTCAAGGACCTTGACCAGAAGGCGGTCCTCCAGTCGACGACCTTCGAGTACTTCCCGCTCTGGTACTTCAAGCAGAGCGAGGCCAAGGGCTATCGGGTTGTTCTCGAGCCCGCGGCGGCGACGTCGATCAGCGAACTGCGCCGGCTCCAACTTCCGGCCGGCGACCTGAAGACATACCCAAGCCATCTCGACGGCCAGGCTGTCGCGCCGACCGTGCCCCTTGAGGCGGCCCTCGAATGGGCCAAGGAGCAGGGCGTCCCACATGAGCGCATCGCCGAGGCGGCTCTCGTCCACATCCCGCTGTACACCTTCAAGTACGGCTTTAACGGCCAAACCTACACCACGTTGATCGAGGCCGCCACAGGCAAGCCGCTGGCCAATCTGTTTCCGGCCAAGGCCGAGGCGCCCTATCAGATCGCGGGCGTGATCACGGCAGCCGTCTTTCTGCTGCTGGCGTTCGTCCCGGTGATCGGCGTGGCGATGGGCGAAGAGGCCCTGCTGATGGGCTTGCTGGTGTGCTTCGGCCTCGGCGCGCTCGCGCTGTTGCCGCTCTTCGCGCTCGCGGCCTGGGTCGCGGCCAAGGTATGACGATGAGCGCCGTCCCCGCCCCACTTCCGACCGAAGCCCGCGCCCCGGCTCGCCCGACGACCGGTCTGACCTGTCCGCGCTGCGGCGGCGCGATCGTCGTGCCCGACGGGCAGGCGCTCGTCAAATGCCCGTACTGCGGACAGGCTTCGCTGGTCGAGGGCGAACGCGGTGTGCCGCGCTATCAGGTGCCGGCCCGGGTCGATCGCGCGGCGGTCGAGGCCGTGTACAAACGCTTCCTCTCCGGCAACCTCTCGATCGCGTTCGACGCCGGCGGCCGAGCGCGCGTCACCGAGGCCTTCATGGTGTCGGTGCCGTTCTGGGCCTCGTGGGGCCGCGTGCTCGGCTGGGTCTTTGGCCGCAAGCGCGTCAAATCCGGCAAGAGCACGCGCATGTCACCGCGTGAGATCAAAATTACCGAAGACGCCGCCTGGACCGGGCCGGCTTGTGATGTATCTGAGTTCGGAATCGGCTACATCCCGCTCGACGGACGGCCGCTCGAGCCCTACAACGACGCCGAGTTGCATGCGCGCGGCATGGTGTTCGAGCCGGTCGGCGCGCTGGCCGCCGCCCGCGAGGCGGCGACGGCCTGGTACGCCGGCTATGCCGCCCGTCGCGCGGATCTGACCGAGGTCGATCAGTCGATCGTCCGCCTGATCAACACCACGTTCGGCCTGGTGTTCTATCCGCTCTGGGTGCTGCGTTACGAATACCGCGGACGTCTGTACCAGCTCGTCATCGATGGCTACACCGGCGATATCGTCTACGGTCGCGCGCCCGGCAATACGCTCTACCGCGCCGGGGTGCTGGTCGGCGGCATGTCGGTCGGTTCGCTCATCGGCGTCTCGCTGCCGTGTTCGATCCTGATCGGCGCCGGCGAACAGGCGCTGCGCAACGGCGGCGTACTGGGTTTCGCGGCCATCGCGGCCGCGGCCGGTCTGGGCCTGATGTACGGCGGCTATCGCGCCTTCCGCTACGGCGAGGTCTACGAGTTGCGTCGCTACCGCGCGGCCGCGGAGACCACGGCGCTCACGGATCCGTTCAAGCAGGCCTCCGAGACCATTCAATTGTTGCTCAACGGATAAGACACCGATGCCCGCCCTTGTCCCACTCACCTGCCCTCGTTGTCAGGCCGGCCTCGACGCCGAGCCAGAGCAGGTCGTGTTCCTGTGCCCGACGTGCTCGGGCGCCTGGCAGCTGGATGACTCGCCCGAGAGCCCGGCGCGCCTGTTGCCCCTGACGCTTCGTTACGCGCCCGAGCTGCGCGGATCGCTCGGGCGGCCGTTTTGGGTCGCCAGCGGTCAGGTGCAGACCGGCCAGCGCGAGGTCCATGGTTGGGGAAGTCAGGAACGCGCCGCTGTCGAGCACTGGGCGACGCCGCGCCGCTTCTTCGTCCCGGCCTTCAAATGCGACCTCAACAGCACCCTCGAACTCGGCCGCCGCCTGCTGACCGAGGCGCCAAAGCCGCCGGCCGGGGCACAAGCGCCGTTCGTGCCCGTCGTCGTGACCGCCCGCAACCTGCGCGGCCTCGCCGAATTCGTGATCATCAGCATCGAAGCCGAGCGCGGCGACAACCTCAAGACCCTGCGCTTTTCGCTCGAACTCGGCGAGCCGGAGCTCTGGATCCTGCCCTAGACGGTCAAGCGAATCGCGCTTCTGGATTCACGGGGATGAGGACGGTCCGCGGGCCCGGAACCAGACCGTGATGTACAACAGGAATCCGAACATCAGATAGCTCAGACCTCGGACGTCGAGGGCCGAGCCAAAGGCGCCGCCCCCCGGCTGAAATCGGCTGAGCGTATCGCCAAGCCATGGGATCAGGACCCGGTCGTAGAGCGCGATCAGGCCCGCGCCCAGCACGGCCCCGCGCACGCTCCCCGCACCGCCGAGCACCACCATCGCCAACACCAAAGTTGACACCCGAAAGTCGATCGCATCGGCATCGATATACGTGAAACTCATCGCATACAGCGCGCCAGTAAAACCCGCCACCGCCGAGCTGAAGACAAAGGCCAGCGACTTGTACCGCGTCAACGCGACGCCGCTGGCCTCGGCCGCCGTTGGGTCAACCGAGAGCGCAAGCCAGGCGCGACCTGTGCGAGACCGGCGCAACCGCAGGCTGAGCACCACAAGGATCACCACCACCCCTAATGCCAGAAAGTAGCGGGCCGATGGCGTGGTCAGCGCCAGGCCGGCCACACGGGGCGCAGCCACAGCGCTCAGCCCTTCAGGCCCCGCGATCAGCACAAGCGCGCCGCGCACGACCTGACTCAACGCCAGTGTGACAAGTGCGAGATAATCGCCACGGAGTCGCAGCGTGAGCCACCCGCTCAACCCCCCAAATGCACCGGCGCCGGTCGCAGCCAGTGCGCCCACAACGATGAACTCCAGCCGGCCACCCGTCAGATCCGCGAGGGTTGCGGCTATGTAGCCGCCCAGACCGAAACCAACCGCATACCCAAGATCCAACAGACCGGCCATGCCCAGCAAAACGTTGAAGCCGAGTGCCAGCGCCATGTATAACAACAGACTCGTCAGCCCCACCATCGCCGGGCCGCCGAGCGCGAGCGGCGCCGCGAGCGCCAGAGCCAGTAGACCGACCCAGAGCCAGCGTCGATCCGTCACGGCGCCGACATCGGTCGTCAACGCATCACGCTCGAGTGTGGCGCGCGATTCAGGCGCCGCGCGCAACAGGACGAGCGCGATCAGCAAGAGCTGGATCAACATTGACGTCGTCGCCGGCGAAAGAAGATAGTCGCTGAATGCGCGCGCAACGCCGATCAAGAGGCCGGCGGCCAGCGCGCCCAGCGGGTTGCCGATGCCGCCGAGCAGTGCGGCCGCGAACGCGATCAGACCGCTCGCCGCGCCGTAGGTGCCATACGGCGCTGTGTAGTAGGCGGCGTGCAGAAAGGCGGCCAGCCCGGCCAGTACACCGCCCAGAACAAAGGCACGATTGACCATAACCGTCGGGTCGATGCCCAGGATCTGCGCCGCTTCCGGGTGCTCGGCGCAGGCGCGAATGGCGCGGCCCGACCGCGTGCGGGCGAGCATCCAGGCCAACGCCAGCCCGATGCCGACGGCCGCCGCCACCACAAACAGGTCCTTTGCGACCAGCGGAGCCCCAAATACCGTAGCCAGCGTTGTCGTCGGTAGGACCTCAGGGATGCTGTCGCGTGGGAATTCTGGGATCCCGGGCACACTGCGATGTTCACCTGGAATCCAATTCGGCAGTAGATAACGCCAGACGATCCCGCCCTGATACAGCATGAACGAGATCCCGAGAGTGGCTGCCAGGGGCGCCAGCCGCGACCGCCCTCGAAACGGGCGAAACGCGGCGCGTTCGATCCCGCCGCTGACCAGCCCGGCGACGGCGGCCGTCGCGGCCAGGGTCAGCACCAGGCCACCGACAAGGATCGGCAGCGGGCGATCTGGGCCAAGGGCCAGGACCTTCACCAGCGAGGTTGTCACGACAGTCGCCAGGGCGAAGAGATCACCGTGAGCAAGATTGAGGGTGCGAACCGTGCTGTAGATCAGGCTGACCGCCATGGCGTTGAGCGCCAGCAGGGCGCCGCCGGTCAGGCCGATGATCAGAAGGCGCGCCACGATCTCGGGCGTGAGCATGGCGCACATTATCGACGATTCGGGTCGTGGGGGGTCAACGTCCGATTGTTAAAACTATAGCCCGCTCGATGCTCACCTCGGTCAAACTGAGGCGAGCGATTGAGCGGGCTCCACGTGCAAGTGCAACGACAGCGATCGAAAAACTAACCAGCGACGTATCAGAAGTGCGCTTATATGAGAAGAAGATAAGGCGAGACCCCTTGAGGGTCAATGGAGTGGAAGTCACGATCCAGTTATGACCCTGACCCCATGACAATTGTCTATGATCAGGTTATGTTATTGGGATACAACCAGCGCCGGTGGCCCGAGGCCAGCGAGCTGGCTGCCAGCAATGGCTTGACCCACGGGACATGCAGTGTGTTTTGCTCTGCTATCATCGCCGAATATATGGAAACCAGACCTATGACTCGCGTCGTCATCGCCGATGATCACAAACTGGTGCGCAATGCTTTGCGGTCTGAGATCGCCCGTGAGACCGACATGGAGACCGTGGGTGAGTGCATGACGGGCGATGAGGTGGTTGACCTCGTCGCGCAGACACAGGCCGATGTGTTATTGCTGGATTTGAGCATGCCGGGCATGAGCGCGCTCAACGTGATGCGCCAGCTGGCTGCGGCGCACCGCGACACACGGGTCCTCGTCACAACGGCCTCAGGCGACGCTGAGACGATCCGGGCCTTCCTGCGCAACGGCGCGCTCGGGTACTTCGTCAAGAACGACGATCCGGCGGATATCACTGTAGCGATCCGCTCAATCCTGGCCGGCAAGACGTGGGTGAGCGCCGCCGCCGCGGCCGCATTGGCCGAAGCCGACTCGGCTCCGCTCGATCGCAGCTCCGAGCCGATCAGCCAGCGTGAGGCCCAGGTCTTGCGCCTGCTGGCACGCGGCGCGACAAACGGCGAGATCGCCCAGGCGTTGAACATCGCCGAGGGCACGGTCAAGAACCACATCTCCAACCTCTATCAGCGGCTCGAGCTCCACAGCCGGGCCGAGGCCACCGCCTGGGCCTGGAAGCACGGCTATGTCGATAAGGGCGACCTGCCGGGCTGAGAGGACGAATCGAGGACTCGTCAACGCACGCGCGAACTAGACTGAGCCTGCCGCTCAAGGGGGAAGGGCATGCTCGCCAAAGTCATCAGTTGCGCCGTGATCGGCCTCAACGGCCACGTTGTCGAGGTCGAAGTCGACACCGCCAATGGTCTGCCGAACTTCATCATCGTCGGCCTGCCGGATATCGCCGTGCAGGAGAGCCGCGAACGCGTCGCCGCCGCCATCCGCAACACAGGCTATGCCGTGCCGCTGCGTCGCCTGACCGTCAACCTCGCGCCGGCCGCGCTCCGCAAAGAGGGCCCGGCGTACGATCTGCCGATCGCGCTCGGCGTGCTTGCGGCGACCGGCGTGTTGGAGCCCGAGGTCTTCGAGCGCACGCTGATCGTCGGCGAGTTGGCCCTCGACGGATATGTGCGCCATGTGCGCGGCATCTTGCCGATGACGGCGCTCGCACGTGAGCAAGGGTTTTCGGCCATCATCGTCCCTGAGGCCGATGCGCGCGAGGCCGCGCTTGTGCCGGGCGTCGACGTGATCGCCGCCCGCTGCCTGGCCGACATCATCGGGCACCTCTCGGGTCAGGCCCGGATCGCGCCGATGCGCGAAGCGCCGTCGCTGCGACCTGGCCCGGTCTTCGTGCCGGCCGATTTCCAGGATGTGAAGGGCCAGGAGCATGTCAAGCGCGCGCTCGAGGTCGCGGCAGCCGGCGGCCACAACGTTTTGATGACCGGTAGCCCAGGCGCGGGCAAGACCCTGCTGGCCCGCGCCCTGCCCTCGATCTTGCCTTCGCTGACCATCGATGAAGCGCTCGACGTCACGCACGTGTACTCGGTGGCCGATCAACTCCCGGCAGACACGCCGTTGATCCAACAACGCCCGTTTCGCAGCCCGCACCATTCGGTCAGCTTTGCGGGGCTGATCGGTGGGGGCTCGATCCCGCGCCCGGGTGAGGTCTCGCTCGCGCATCGAGGCGTTTTGTTTCTGGACGAGCTGCCCGAGTTCGCCCAACGGACGCTCGAGGTGCTGCGCCAGCCGCTCGAAGATCGCGTGGTGACGATTTCCCGCGCCCGCGGCACATTGACTTTCCCGGCCAATTTCATGCTGGTGGCCAGCATGAACCCATGCCCATGCGGGTACGCCAATGATCCGAGCCGCGAATGCACCTGCGGGCCGGGCACCGTCGCGAAGTACCAGAAGCGGCTGTCTGGCCCTTTGCTCGATCGGATCGACATCCACATCGACGTGCCCCGGGTGGATTACGAGAAACTGGCCGATCAGCGGACTGCGGAGCCCTCCGCCGTGATCCGCGCCCGGGTCGAGGCGGCCCGCGAGCGCCAGCGGCACCGCTTGGTCGGGTCGACGTGTTTGTGCAACGCCGATATGCGCCCGGGCGATCTGCGCCAACACGTGAGCCTCGACGAGGCCGGCTCGGCCGTGATGAAAGCGGCCATGAGCCATCTGGGGCTCTCGGCCCGCGCCTACCACCGCGTGCTGAAGCTCGCGCGAACGATTGCGGATCTGTCTGGCGTCGATGCGATCACGGCCAGCCATCTGGCCGAGGCGTTGCAGTATCGGCCCAAGGTCGGGGCCTGATCATGCGCGCAGGCGCCCGCCGCCCTGGCCCGCTGCAACCTGCCTAGACCCGCCGCGCCCTTGCCCTACGCCGCCGAGCATGAAAGGCCTCGATCTGGGCGGCATGCTCGTACTGATGGCCGTAGTAGCCATACACGACGAAGTCCTCGAGTGCGCCTTCCGGGTCCCAGGGCAGACAGCCGGGCTCGGCCCAACGCGCCGCCGGGATGCGGGTGGCCATGTCGAGCACACGATCCCAGGCCGCGTCATAAGCCAAGCGCACGTCCGCGGTCGAAAGCCCTGATGCCGCGGTGCCGTGTTTATCGTTGAAGCCGTGTTCGTCCAGCTGTCTGTAGTCGTCCATGAAGGGCGTCGGAACGGTGAGCCCGGCCTGCGGCGCCAGGAACTCCGAAAAGTAGCTGGCCCAGGCCGTCAGATGGGCGACGACCTGTTTGGTCGACCACTCACCGCAGACGCCTGGCAGATCCCAATCGGCCTCGGAAAGCTGCTCGACCACTTCGGGGATTCGCCTGCGGGAATAGCGCAAAATCGACATGACATTCATGGTGTCCTCCTTTGCGCAAACTGGTCGCGCAGTTTTCGGTGTTTTCCGGTATCCTCCAGCCGGATACGTCTGACGAATGACAGAACCCGACCTCGAGACCTGCCCCGGCTGCGGCGCAGTCCTGCCGCGGAGCACCGGTCCCGTCCATCGCTACATCGGCGCCTCGGCCAGCTGCTGGGAAGTGTACGCCACCCTCAACGGGTTAGGTGATCCGGCTGTCTTTCTTGATCCCTTCAACGGCTTGCTGGTCGACGCCTACGCCGCCCAACACGTGGGGGTGCCATCGGACCAGTCGATCCAGTCGGTGGCCGTGCACCTGCTCACGCTCTACGGTGTCATCCTGCAGGGTGTGTCTCCAGAGCAGGCGCTCTGGCTACGGACCCGTGCGGTAAGGCCCGGGCCGATCCACAAACACGCGCGTTTCGCCTGGCTCGAGCCCCCGGACTTCACGGCCGGCCCGCGAGTGATCGACGTGGTCAACGCCGAGCCACAAAGACGCGCGGCGGCCTGTCGCGCCTACATCGCCCAGGTCTGGTCGGCGTGGTCGCGCACACCGCACCTGCCGACGATCGCGGCCTGGTACGAACGCTATATCCTCGACGAAGGGACCCTGGCATGATCACGATCGCGGGGCTGACCCGCTCCTACGGCCTGCGCCCAGTGCTGCGCGGGGTCGATTTGACCGCCGATGCCGGCTCGATCACGGCCATCTTCGGGCCGAACGGCACAGGCAAGAGCACGTTGCTGCGCGTCCTGGCCACGCTCATCCGGCCGGGCGGCGGCACGGTGTCGGTGGCGGGCTGTGCACTGCCCGAGCAATCGGAAGCGGCTCGCAGCCTGATCGGCGCTGTGCTGCACGGCCCTCTGCTCTACAGTGAACTGAACGCCGACGAGAACCTCAGGTTCTATGCTCGGCTGTACGACCTACCGGCGCCAACCGCCCGAATCGACGCTCTGCTCGAGCGCGTCGGGTTGACGCGCCGCCGCCGCGATCCGGTGCGCGTGTATTCACGTGGCATGCAACAACGGCTGGCCGTGGCGCGCGCGCTCTTGCATCAGCCGCAGGTGCTGCTGCTCGACGAGCCCTACACGGGCCTCGACCCCGCCGGGACGGCCCTGCTCGATGCCGTATTGCGCGAGCAGGCGCAGTCCGGCGCAGCCGTGGTCTTGACGTCGCACGATCTCGAACACGGGCTGGCCCTGGCCGATCAGGTGGTCGTTCTGGCCCGTGGTCGGGTGCAACTCGCAACGCCGTCGCACGAGTTCACGCCCGAGGCCTTCATGGCGCGGTATGCGGAGGTCGTGGCATGAAGCGCTACTTCAAGGTCATCGGCGCCGTGGTCTGGAAGGATCTGGCGGCCGAGCTCCGTTCGCGCGAGACCGTCAGCGCCATGATCGTGTTCTCGATGCTGATGGTGCTCGTCTTCAGCATCGCGCTCGAGCTCAACCGCGGTGCGCGAGAAAGCACGGCTGCGGGCGTGCTCTGGGCGACCGCGCTCTTCTCGGGCACGCTCGGGCTCAACCGCGGGCTTGGGCGCGAGCAGGATCGCGGCACGCTCGAGGGCCTGCTGCTGGCGCCGGCCGATCGCAGCGCCCTGTATTTCGGAAAGTTCTTGAGCAGCTGGGTGCTCATCCTCGCTGTCCAGGTCGTCACCGTACCCGTGCTCAGCGTGCTCTACAACTTCAACCTCGCTCAGCCGCTGGTCCTGCTCTCGCTCATCCTGGGCACGCTGGGTTATACGGGCGTCGGCACACTGCTCTCGGCGGTCAGCGCACAGACGCGGGCTCGGGACGTGTTGCTTCCGATTTTGCTTCTGCCGGTTTCGGTGCCTGTGTTGATGGCCGGCGTACAGAGCTCAGGCGGCGCGTTGGCCGGCGAACCCTGGAGCGAGTTGATGATCTGGTTCAGCCTGCTCGTCACCTACGACGTGATCTTCCTGGCCGTGGCCGTGATGGTCTTCGAAGCCGTGGTTGGGGAATGAATCCAGCCCCTGACGCGGTAAAATCCCTATCCCGGTTTTGGTTTACCGGCGGCAGCCGCGCCGGAGTCTAGAGGTAGAGAGACGACCGTCGCGCTGACGGCGCCTCGGGAGAGTGTCAATGAAATCGCTGACCTGGTTGAATATCGCAGCCGCCGCGCTGCTTGCCACCAGCCTGGCGCTGGTCTGGTTCGCGGCCCCGCTCGAAGCCTCGATGGGCGCTGTTCAGAAGATCTTCTATTTCCATGTCGCGGCGGCCTGGGTCGGGATGGTCGGGTTCCTGATCACGTTCGTCGTCGGCATCATCTATTTGATCCGCCCGAACCCGAAGCTCGACTGGCTCGGCGCGGCCACGGCCGAAGTCGGCCTGCTGCTGTCGATCATCACCACGGTCACGGGCTCGATCTGGGCGCGGCCGGCCTGGAACACCTGGTGGACCTGGGATGTGCGCCTCACCACCTACACCATCGCGATCCTGATTTACGTCGGGTATCTGTTTCTGCGCGGCGCGATCGAGGATCCGACCCGCCGGGCGCGTTTTGCGGCCGTGTACGGCGTCGTGGGCTTCATCTCTGTGCCGCTGACGTTTCTGTCGATCCGGCTCTGGCAATCGATCCACCCGGCCGTGATCGGCACAGCCACACCGACCTCACAGGGCGGTTTCGACATGGCGCCGATCATGGCCCTGATCGTCATCCTCGCTCAGGTGACCACGGTGCTCGTGTTCGCCGCGCTGACTGCCACACGCTACCGCTTGCTCGAGCTGCAGGATCAGGTCGACGCGCAGCGCGCGCTGGCCCTGCAGGCCGAGAGCGATCTCCCGAGCCACAGCCCGGCCACCGCGTCGGTCGCCAAGTAAGGAACGCGCCATGCCCCCAGAAACGACCTTCTACATGATCCTGGCCTTCGCAGCCTATCTCGGGCTGTTGGGCGCGTATGTCGGTAGCCTGTTCTGGCGCCGCGCAAGCCTCAAGCGCGACTCCGAAGCCCTGCGCGAGATGCAGGCCGAGCTCGAGCGTAAGCCCTGAGCCCATGGCTGAAGACGAAAGACGAAGGACGAAGGGGTAGCCTTCGTCCTTCGTCTTTCGTCTCCTTTGACAACCTCACACGACCTGTGCTAACCTGAAAGAGATCGGCCCAGCCGATCACGCATGCGGCTCCTTCCGCGACCCTCCGCCAAGCGATTGGGCTGGCAAAGCTGGCGGGTTCCGCACGCGCCGACGCATCCGCCCCTCACTCGCCCGGCCTGGCTGCACCGCCTCCTGCTCGGCGTCGCCTTCACCGCAGATCTCTGACAACCTCGACACCAACGCGAAAACCGCGCAGCGCCCGGGGCGCTGCTGCAGAGCAAGAACCGTTGCGTGTTTGAGGAGCAATCGTCATGAAAGTCCTTTTATTGGGCGTGGGCGCGGTCGGCGAGGGCATCGCCAAAGTCGCGCGTGGCCGCCTGTGGCTCGAGAAGATGGTGTTGGCTGATTCGCGGCTCGAACGGCTCGAGGCCGTGCAGAAAAAACTTGGCAATCCCCAACGCTTCCCGATCGCGGCAGTCAATGCATCGGACGCGAAGGCGATCACGGCGCTGGCCGTCGAGCACGGCGTCGATCTGATCATGAACGCCGTCACGCCGTATCTGAATACCCGCATCATGGACGCGGCGCTGCGCGCCGGGGTGATGTACATGGACATGGCCATGACCCCGACCAAGCCCCACCCGACCGAGCCTTACAAGAAGGTCGGCAAACCATTGGGCGAGGCGCAATTCAAGGACCATCGCGCCTGGAAGAAGAAGGGCCTGCTCGCACTGATCGGCATGGGCATGGACCCGGGCGTCTCGGGCGTGTTCGCGCGCTACGCCGAGAAGCATCTGTTCGATCGGATCGACGAGATCCATGTCAAGGACGGCGGCAACCTGACGATCGAGGGCTACGCCTTCGCGCCCACGTTCAGCATCTGGACCACGATCGAGGAGTGCCTCAACCCGCCCGTGATCTACACCTCGCGCAAGGGGCACTTCACCAAGGAGCCCTTCTCGGACCCGGAGGTCTTCGACTTCCCAGACGGCATCGGGCCGCAGAAACTGGTCAACGTCGAACACGAGGAGCTGGTCACCTTCCCGCATCACATCAAGGGCGTCAAGAAGGTCAGCTTCAAGCTTGGCCTGGGCGACCAGTTCATGGACGTGCTCAAGATGCTGCACCTGATCGGGCTCGACAGCGTGCTCCCGGTGCGCGTCGGCGACATCGAGGTCTCGCCGCGAGACGTCGTGGCTGCGGTCACGCCCAACCCGGCCACCCTGGCCGATAAGATGAAGGGGAAAGCGTGCGTCGGCTTGCTGATCAAGGGGCGTTATCAACGCAAGCCCCGCGAGATCTTCCTGTATCAAACCACCGACAATGCCGACTCGCGTAAGCGATACGGGCTGCAGGCCGTGGCGCTGCAGACCGCGGTCGGCCCGGTGATCGCCATGGAGCTACTCGCCCGCGGCGTGTGGAAGGGCAAGGGCGTCCTGCCCCCAGAGGCCTTCGACCCCGACCCGTTCATGGCCCTGATGGAGAAGTATCAGTTCACGTACGCGATCGAGGAGCGGTAGCGCGTAAGGCGTGATGCGTGGTGCGTTTCGCACCACGCATCACGGCCTACGTTCCCCGCCTCAGCCCGGAATCCAGGAACTCCTGGATCTCGCCGGCCAGCACCTGCGTGACCTTGAGCGAACGACGGCCCGTGCGATGGTCGATCACGCCCTTTTCGCGGGTGTTACGGGCGTAGGTGCGCACCAACCCGCCGGGCGCGGTCGGTTCGGCGGTGTCCAACGGATGATCGACAAGCCAGCGCTCGATCCGCAGCAACCGGGCCGCCTCGGCAGCGAGCTCCTCGGCTGGCAGATCACCGGCGAGCGTCAACCCGCCACCCCCGGCGAGATGCGCGCTGCCTTGCCCAGTCAGCCGACCGATCACCAAACCGGCGCGCGCGATCGACTTGGTCGCGATCTGCAGCCCGTCGAGCGCCGGGAGGTCGTCGTCGCCCAGCTCGGGGAGCACGGCGACGTCGGCCGAAAAACGCTGCAGCGAGTCACGACCATTGAGCTTGACCTGGTGCACAAGCTTGTGTACGCCGGCCTCGCCGCGTAGCAGGCCGTAGACCCCAAATCCGCTGAGCGCGAGCGTCAGGCTGGCCTGCCGGCCAGTGGGCGCCAGATCCTCCCCGAGCACGCTGACGGTCAACCCGCGCGCCTTCCCCCAGCCCAGATACATCCGCGCCAGGTCCGCGGCCCAGCGCTGCGCGCCCGAAGCCTTCGACTTGACCGTGATCCGCAGGTAGGCGCCCCCGGCGTCGTGTGGGCCGCTCAGGTACGACGCAAACTCGACCCGCGGCAACTCGGCGCCGAGGAAGTTATACGCGCGCAGTGCAGCGTCGGCGCGTGGGCTGGCGCCGACAAGCGCCCGCTGCAGATGCTCCAGCTCGCGCCGCAGTTCGCCCAACTGATCGATCACGGCGCTGGCGCGCTGATAGGCATCGAGCCGTCGGCGCGCGCTGGCAGCATCGTTCCAGAAGCCGACGTCGGTCATCTCGGCCAGCACGGAGTCGCGCTCGAGCACCTGTTCGGGCAGGTTGAACGTCTCCTCGAGCGCCTCGAGCCGCGCCGCCAACACTGGGAGCGCCGCGCGCATCTCGGCCAGCGTCGGGG
>DKKP01000065.1 GCA_002455335.1 Anaerolineales bacterium UBA6663
AGGCCGTCCGCCGCGCCGGGGTATTGGCGGAGCTGGCCTGGCGCAGGCTGCAACCCGGAGCCGGCGTCGACCTGCCTACCGCCGCGGAGCTGGCGCCGCTGTATGTCAGCGGCCCGGCCGGGGGCGGCCAATGACGGCGCTGGCGCCGGCCGAGGTGGTGTTGCAGCCGATGACCGTCGACGACATCGCCCAGGTGCTCGAGATCGATCGGTTGTCGTTCCCGCAGCCCTGGAGCGAGGGCTCGTATCGTTTCGAGCTGACGCAGAACGGCGCCGCGCACTTCTGGGTGGCTCTGGCGGCCGAGACGCAGCCGCCGTCGTTCTTCGAGCGCCTGCTGGGGCGATCGCGGCAACGCGCGATCGTCGGGTACGGCGGGNNGGCACGTCATCGACGAGGCCCACATCAACACGCTGGCCGTGCACCCCGAGTGGCGCGGCCGCCGCGTCGGCGAGCGCCTGCTGAGCCACCTGCTCGAGCAGGCGCGTTCCTTGGGCGCCGTCACGGCGACGCTCGAAGTGCGGGTCGGAAACGTCGTCGCGCAGAACCTGTACCGACGCTACGGCTTTCTCGAGGTGGGCCGACGCCCGCGGTATTATGCGGATAACGAGGATGCGCTATTGCTGACGGCCTATCTGGGGCGAAAGACACCTGACGCATGACGAAGTCGTGCCTTCGCCATGCGTCCTCCAACAGCACTGACACTATGAGGCACACATGAAATACCTGATCACCGGCGGCGCGGGCTTCATCGGAAGCAACCTGGTCGCCCACTTCGTCAAGGCCGGGCACAGCGTCACGGTCTACGACAACTTCTCGCGCCGCGGCTCTGAGTCGAACCTGAAATGGCTCAAGGGGTTGCTCGGCGATTCGTTCGCCGTGGAGCGTGCCGACATCCGCGATGCGGCGGCGATCGCGCGCGCGGCGCAGGGCATGGACGTCATCCTGCACATGGCCGGGCAGGTCGCTGTGACCACTTCGGTCAACGACCCGCGGATGGATTTCGAGGCTAACGCGCTCGGCACGTTCAACGTCCTCGAGGCGGCCCGCGCGGCCGGCACGCAACCGATCGTCATGTACAGCTCGACCAACAAGGTCTATGGCGGCATGGAAGCGGCGCGGATCGTGGAGTCGAACGGGCGCTATGTGTTCGCCGACCTCCCGCTCGGGGTCCCCGAGACCTGGCCGCTCGACTTCCACTCGCCGTACGGGTGCTCGAAGGGCACAGGCGATCAGTACGTGCGCGACTATCACCGCATCTACGATCTACCGACCGTGGTTTTTCGGCAGAGCGCGATCTACGGCCCGCGCCAGTTCGGCGTCGAGGATCAGGGCTGGCTGGCTTTCTTCGCCATCAGCGCCACGGTCGGGCGGACCTTCAGCATCTACGGCGACGGTAAGCAGGTGCGCGATCTGCTCCACATCGACGACCTTGTGCTGGCCTACGATGCCGCGATCAAGCACATCGACACGACGGCGGGCCAGGTTTACAACATCGGTGGCGGCACAGAGCGGAGCCTTTCGGTCTGGACGGAGACCCGCCCGCTGCTCGAGGCGTTGGCCGGGCGCGAGCTCCCGGTCAAGTTCGGCGATTGGCGCCCCGGCGACCAGCTCGTGTACTTGAGCGACATCCGCAAGGCGCAGGCCGAATTCGGTTGGGCGCCCAAGATCGCGCCCGCCGAAGGGTTGAAGACGTTGTGGGACTGGACCCAGGCGAACAAGCACCTGTTCGTCTGACGGATTAAACACAACCGGGCGGGCCCCTGAGCCCGCCCGGTTGTGTTTAATCCATCACAGATTGAGCTCGCGAAGCGTACCTGTGGTCATAAAGATGATGCGCTCGGCGATGTTCGTGATCCGGTCGCCGATCCGTTCGAGGTTGTGGCCACACCAGAGCAGGTACGTGGCGTGAGCGATCGTTGAGGAATCGGTCGCCATGGTCCTGAGGAGTTCGTCGAACAGGGCTTTATAGGCGTGGTCGATCTCGTCGTCGGCGGCGGCGACGTAGCGGGCGGCTTCGACGTTGCGGGCGACGTAAGCGTCAAGCGCGCTCTTGAGCATCTCGCGCACCGCGAGCGCCATGCGTTCGAGCGCCTCGGTCGGCACTTCGAGCAGCATGTACTGGCCCTGCGCGCTGACGCGGATGACGGTCTTGGCGATGCCTGTGGCGTGGTCGGCGATGCGCTCGAGCTCGGTGACGATGCTGACGGCGGCCATCACCCGGCGCAGGTCGCCGGCCATCGGCTGCTGCGTGGCGATCAAGGTCAGACAGTCTTCCTCGACCTTGAAGCGCAGATCGTTGATCGGGGCGTCATCGTTGATCACCTGTTGGGCCAGGGCGGCGTCGCAGCCACGGAGCGCGCGCAGGCTGCGGTCGATGGCGACATCGACCAGGCTGCCGACCCGGAGCAGGTTATCCTGGATCTCGTTGAACTCGCGATCCAGCAGTGAACGCATCTGACCGGCCATCGTACAACTCGCTTTCCCCACCGACTGGAAAAGCCGATTGTACTCAATTGTCTCGAAAATGTCGGGAAGGCGCGGGCTGTGAGGTCGATCAGGCCTCCGGCTCGACCAACCTCACAGCCCGTCCACTCCGACACGCCTCGGGCTAAGTGCGGTATCCTTGCCCGTCATGCTTCGTCACGTCATGCTGTGGGCCGGCGTATTGGCCCTGACCACCGCCTGTGTGGGCCCGGCGCAGCCCGTGGCCCAGGCCAGCGTCGCGCATCTCGAGACGGTCACGCCGGCGCCGCTGCCCACGCTGCGGTCCGTGCCGACGTTCACGCCCATCCCGTCCCTGACGCCCACGGTCACGCCGACGGCGACCCCCGTGCCCTGTCTCGAGACGGTGGGCACGGTGAGCCAGATCGCGATCCCTTCGACGACGACGCGCTACGCGATCGACACACAGGTCTACCTGCCGCCGTGCTACGACGCCTCAGTCGACCGTTACCCCGTGCTGTATCTGATCCACGGCCTGAACTACACAGACGACCAGTGGGTGCGGCTCGGCGCGCCAGCCGCGGCCGATGCGCTGCTCGCCGCGGGCGAGATCGCGCCGCTGATCATCGTCATGCCGCGCGATCGTTTTGACTCGGACTTCGAGCGGTTGGTTCTGGATGACGTCGTGCCCTACGTCGAAGCGACCTACCGGACGATCGATCATCGTCTGGCGCGCGCGATCGGCGGGTTGTCGCGGGGCGGGGGGTGGGCGCTGCACATCGGTCTGCGCAACCCCGAGCTCTTTGGCCGGGTGGGAGGCCACAGCCCGGCTGTGTTGCTCGACGACGACGGCCCGTTTGTGCGCTGGGTGCGCGCGCTGCCCGAGGGCCTGCCGCTGGCGCTCTATCTCGACGCCGGCCAGGCCGATTCGAGCTTGGGCAGCACGTTGTTTGTCGATCAGGTCTTCACGAGCGCCGGGCTGGCGCACGACATCCACATCCGCCCGGGCGCGCACACCGAGGCCTACTGGGCGAAGTGGACGCCCGACTACCTTCGCTTCTATGCCGGCGATTGGCTCAACCTGGCGCGACAGATCGCGATCCCGCCGACCGAGCAGCCCGTCGACGGGAAACGCTGAGGCGGCGCTGAAGGGCGTGGGGCGTGGAGCGAGCGGCACCCTGCGCTTCTCAGCGTGTCGGCCTGACCTCGCGCAGCACCTGGGCGGCCAGGTCGCGGCCCATCTGCACCGCGTAGTTCGTCCCCCGATCCCACGGATACACCTGGCTCATCGACGCAAAGTACAGGCCGTTGAGCGGCGTGCGCAGCGCCGGGAGCTTGGCTGAGTGGTTGAGCGTCGGGATCGGCTGAGCGTACTCGGCCTTCCAGACCCACACATCCTTGACCCAACTGCGGTCGAACGCGGGATTGAAGCGCTGGAGCCCGGGCAAAAAGCGCTCGAGAAGCGCCTCGGCATCGAGCTTGAAGTACTCGTGATCGGCCGGTAGATAGTCGCCACAATACACGATGTGGTCGCCGCCGTAGTGCGATCGATCGATGTAGTTCGTGTGCTCGACGAGTGCCAGGAACGGGAAGCCCGCTTCCTTCGGGAGGTTGTGCCAGTATGCGTCGGTCAGCCGTTCTTTGAGGGTGAGCACCATGACGACGGCGCCCAGGTTCTTCAACCCGCTCAGTTGATCGCGGTACGAACCGGGCAGGTCGGGCGCCAGGCGGAGCATCGCCCCGGGCGAGGTGGTCGAGATCACGGCATCGAACGCGCCGGGCTCGCCCGAGGTCTCGACCGTCCAGCCGCCCGGGTTCTGACGGATCTGGCGCGCCCCGGTGTTGAGCTGGATCGAGGCGCCCTGTTCGCTCACCGCGTCGGCCAGGGTCTGCATGAAGGCTTGAAAGCCGCCCTCGAACGTGCCGAGGCGCGTGGTGCGGGTGTGCAGCCGCGCCCAGAGCCAGGCCATGTTGACGACGTCGAGGTTCTCCTCGCCGAACTTGCCGACGAGCATCGGCCGCCAGAGCACGTCGTACAGGCGCTCGCCAAAGTGCTTGCGGCTCCACTCGGCCGCCGTGATCGATTCGAGCGGCTTCCAGTTGTTCGAGAAGCGCAGCTGCACGCCGGCCAGTCCGAAGCGGATGAAGTCGGTCAGCGGGAAGTGGCGCAGCAGGAAGAGCGGGATGGTGACAAAGCTATCGAAGGTATGCCACTGATCCTTGTGATAGATCACGGTCTTGGGCCGCGGCCACATCAGCTTCTGCTCGACGCCCAGTTCACGCGCGAGTCCGATGATGGCCGAGTCGGTCTGGAACCAGTGGTGGTAGAACTTCTCGAGCGACCACGCCCAACCCTCGGCGCGGAAGCCGGCCGCCAGGCCGCCGACCTGTGGGCCGGCTTCGTACACGGTCACCCGGGCGCCCGCCCGGGTCAGGTCATAGGCTGCTGCCAGGCCCGTCGGCCCGGCCCCGATGATGCCGACTTTCAACCCTGCGCGTGAATCTGTCATGGGGCCGATTGTAATCTGAACCGGATTCTGTGCGACCAATTGCCGCGAAAACGTGTCCAGGCGGGCTTTCAGCCGGCGTCGTGCTCGAGCTTCTGATACTCGGCCTGGACCTCGTTCCACTTGAGGCCCTCACGCGCCATGTAATAGGCGCCGAGGAGCGTGATCGGCAGCCAGAGCGCGGCATGCAACGTCAATGTGTAGCTGACCGCGATCTCGCGCGGCAACCCGTAGGCCACCAGCACGGCGATTCCCGGGCCGTCGAAGGTGCCGACATGGCCGGGCGGTCCGGGCAGGGTGGTCGCCAGGTTGACCACGCCGTTCATCAGCATCAGGCCGAAGAACCCGCCCGAGTACTGGCTGAAGTCGAAGGCGTGCATGACGAACCAGTATTTGCCGGTCTCGAACAGCCAGATGACGATCGACGTGATGAAGACCATCAGGATGTTGGCGGGCGAACGCAGCGACTCGAGGCCCTGCCAGAAACTGTCGAGCATCGGCGTCAGCTTGTCGCGCAGCACGCCTGGCAGCCGCGGCATCACCCAGCGGTGATACAGTCCAAGCGATTGGTGCGGGTAGATCGCGGCGAGCAGGAAGGCCCCGAGCGCCACGGCGAAGGCCAGCGTGCCGATCAGGGCCACGCTTCGTATGCTGCCCACGAAGCCCGAATCGGCTGAAAGCTGCGCCAGGCCGTTGAGGTTGAAGATCACGAACATCAGCATCACGACGCCGTCGAAGATGCGTTCGACCACGATCGTGGCCAGGCTGGCGCTCACCGGCACGCCCTGCTGTTTGCGCAGCACAAAGGCGCGCAGCACCTCGCCGGCTCGGGCCGGGAGGATGTTGTTCCCCATGTAGCCGATGGTCACGATCGGGAACATGGTGTTCGTCGAGATCGCTTTGATCGGCTTGAGCAGGTAATGCCAGCGCCAGGCGCGCGCCCACACGCCGACGAAGTACACGGCGATGCCGGGCACAAGCCACCACAGGTTGGCCGTCCCCATCACCTGCCAGACCGTATCCAGATGTAAGCCCTGGAGCGCAAAGTAAAGGAAGAGGCCGCCGATCAGCAGTCCGAGCCAGAATTGCCAGCGTTTCACGCGATCACCTTGGCGCCCAGATAGGTCTTGGGCGAAAAAAGGCGGGGCCCTGGCCCCGCCTGTCCCTTGCGAGCGTCAAGGATTATACACGTCCGATATCGCTAACGCTCAAATCTGTCGTGGGTTGGCCGAGGGTCGTGAGCGCGGCCAAACCATACAAAAAGGCGGGGCCGAAGGGCCCCGCCTGATCTCGGCGTATGCGATTGCGCAATCAGCCGGCGGTTTCTTCGACCGGCTCGGGGAGCATCTTGTTCAGAAGTTGCTCGAGCGCCATCGTGTGGCTGCAGCGCCCGCGGAGCACGAAATACTCGCAGTCGCAGGTAAACACGCCGTTGTTGAAGTGAACGCGGTGATCGTTGTTATCGCCGTGGAAGGTGACCGCGAATTCCTCGAAGCGGAAGCGCTCGCGCTCCTGGGCGTAACGCTTGGCCTTCTCGATTTTTCCGATCATCCCGTAGTCCATGTGTGCCTCCTTCGAAAAAAGGGCGGACGAAACGAAAACGCACGCAGGCGTATGGGCGCTGCGTGCGTCTATGGTCTTCGTATGTTCAGTTGGGGAATTGCGTCTCGGCGCATAGGCCGCATGCCTCCCGAACTCAAACTTGTTCAAGAGTATATGAAGTTCGACAGGGAGAGTCAATCACTTCTTGGCTCTCTCAACCAACGCTTACGATCCCTCGCTGTCGTTGGAATCCAGCCTGCGCATCAGGCAGGGCCGCTAGATCGCGCCAGTTTCAAGGCGTTTTGAAAGTGGACGCGATTCGCAGGTTTCGGGGCTGGGCCGTGCACCGCGAACTTGCCGATCCTCACATTGAACGGATGTGCAACCGGTCGATGAATGTGACAATCGGCATGACGCTTCATCCGCGCCAGAGGCGAAAGTCGCTCAGGCTCGAGCCGCCGACGAACTCGCGCAGGATCGAGTTGCCCGGGACGGCCTCGGCCGTGGCGCCGCGCACCCAGCCCAGGAGCGAGAGCAGACGGTTCGCTTCGAGGTACTCGGGCGTGCCGGGCCGCACCTGGAGCAGCAGCGGCTCGGCGATCGGGCGGAGCACAGCCAGTTCGTAGGGCAGGCAACTGTTGAAGATCGCGTCGCCATTCTCCTGAAACGGGAAGATATTGCGCCGCTCGCCTGCGGTCACCGACGGCCAGCGCTGGAGCGTTTGCTGCGCCGAGTAGCCGCGGGTCGCCGCGTCGCGCGCGATGCGGCGCAACAATCGGATGTCCGTCGTGGCGATCCGGTTGTGGCCGTCGAGGTTCAGGCCAGCCAACGCCGACACATAGATGCGATACACCCTAGACGGGTCGAGCCCGGGCACAAGCGCCGGGTTGAGGCCGTGGATGCCCTCGATCACGATCACGTCATTTGGCCCGATCCGCACCTCATGCCCCGGTTCACGCCGCCCGGTGACGAAGTTGTAGTGCGGCACCTGCACGGCCTCGCCAGCGAGCAGTGCCTTGAGATGCGCCGTGAACAGGGCCACATCGACCGCGGCCAGGCTCTCGAAGTCGGGCTTGCCATCCGCGCCGAGCGGGGTGGCGTCGCGATCGATGAAGTAGTCGTCGATGCCAAGCGGGAAGGGCCGCAGGCCGTTGGCAAGGAGTTGCACGGCCAGCCGTTTGGAGAACGTCGTCTTGCCCGAAGAGGACGGCCCGGCGATCAACACCACGCGAAAGCGATCGGCGTGGCCGGCAAGCGCCGTCGCGATCAGCGCGATGCGCGACTCGTGCAGGGCCTCGGCGACCAGCGCGATCTCGGTCAGCCGACCTGCAGCGATCGCTTCGTTGAGCGCGCCGAGGCTGCGCAGCCCGAGCTTCTCGAGCCAGGTGTTGGCCTCCTCGAAGACTTCGAAGAGCAGCGGGTAGTTCAGCTCGGGCGAGGGATGCCCGGCCGCGACGGGCGAGACAAGCACCCCGGTGTGACGGTGCGAGGGCAGCGAAAGGATGAATCCTCCGTCGGCGACGTGCAGGCTGAAGCTGCGCACATAGCCCGTCGAGGGCACGAGGTAGCCGTGCGAAAACGCCAGTCGCCCGCGCAGGTCATAGAGCGTCACAGTCTCACGCGTGGTGCGACCGGCGATCAGCCGGGCCGTGTCGTGTTGGCCGCGGGCCTGCATCAGATCGACGGCCTCCTGGCGCGGCACCTGCCGTCGCTCGAAGGGCGCGTCCTCGGCCACGATCGCGCGCATCCGCGCCTCGATCAGGGCCAATTCGTCGGCCGTGAACGGCGCCCGCCCGCGGGCTTCGCAAAACAGGCCGCGACCGTGGGCCGCCGAGTGCTCGATCCAGACATCGGCCTCCGGAAAGAGCTCGGCTGCCGCCGTGGTCAGCAGCACGACGGCGGCCCGTCGATAGATGCGCTGGCCATCGGCGCTCTCGGGCCGGATCGGGGTCACGTCGGCGTCGGCGTTGAGGGGCTGGGTCAGTTCGGTGATGCGCTGATTGATCACGGCCCCGACTGCGTCGACGCCGGCCGCCTTGAGGATCGCGGCGAGCGTGCTGCCCGGGGGCGCCGCGAAGATGCGGCCGTCAGCGAGGCGCGCCAGCACCTGGTCTCTGGGTTGGGCGGGTAGGATCTGGCTGTCTGACGTGTTCATGGCCAAATTGGTGGGCGAAAAGCTCCTGCCCTGGTTCCTCCGTTGGGAGATGGAGCAATTATCCGGCCAGCGGCCACGTGGGCAGGATGTCGAAATCGAGCGCGTCACGCTGCCCGGCGAGGTACCGCCAATGGGCGGCCGCCCCGATCATGGCCGCGTTGTCGGTGCAAAGGCTGAGTGACGGAAAGATCACGGGGCACGGCGCCGATGCGATCAGGGCCTCCCGCAGCGCCTGGTTGGCGCTCACGCCGCCGACCAGCAAGATCGCGCGCGCGCCGAAACGCTGGGCGGCCCGAACGGCCTTTGTGGCCAGCACCTCGACCACAGCGGCCTGGAATCCGGCGGCCAGATCGGGCACCCGGGCTGGGTCGACGGGCTCGACCGCGCCGGCCAGCGGTTTGCCGTAGGGCTGGCCACGCACCGCGTACAGCACGGCCGTCTTCAGCCCGCTGAACGAGAAATCCCAGGTCCCATCCAGCCAGGCGCGGCTGAACCCCTGCTTGAGGGGGTCGCCGGATCGTGCGGCCTGTTCGATGGCCGGCCCGCCGGGGTAGCTCAACTCGAGCAGACGCGCCACCTTGTCGAAGGCCTCGCCTGCGGCGTCATCGAGCGTGCCGCCCAGGCGCTGATAGTCGGTGTGGCCGCGCATCAACAACAGCTCGGTGTGCCCGCCCGAGACGATCAGCACGATCGCCGGGAAGTCCGGCGGCTCACGGTCACTGAGCAGCCAGGGCGAGTACACGTGCCCTTCCAGGTGGTTGATCCCAAGCAGAGGCTTGCCCGCGCCGTAGGCCAGGCCCTTGGCGGCGTTGACACCCACGACAAGCGAGCCGGGCAACCCGGGGCCGCGCGTGACCGCGACCGCATCGACCTCGCCCAGGCCGAGATGCGCCTCGGCCAGCGCCTGGGTCACCACGGTCTGTACGACCTCGACATGCATGCGCGCCGCCACTTCAGGGAAGACCCCGCCATAGGCGGCGTGCTGCGCGGCCTGCGAGGCCACGATCGTAGACAGGATCGTGCGGCCGTCGGCGATGACGGCCGCCGCGGTCTCGTCGCACGACGTTTCCAGCGCCAGGATGCGGGTCATGGCCTTCGAGGCTTAGCGCTTGCGAACCGGAACCACAAGGTCGAGCGGGTAGGGCGCGAGCACCTCGAAGCGCTTCGTGGCCGGGTTGAGCCAGACGCTGTCTTCGAGGCGCACGCCGAGCCCACGGCTCGGGTAGTACAGCCCCGGCTCGACCGTGAAGACCATGCCCGGCGTCAGGCGCTCGCTCGATCGGACGCTGAGCGACGGGGCCTCGTGCACCTGCAGCCCGATGCCGTGCCCGAGCGAGTGGACGTAGCCTTCTTGCGTCCCCGGCTGCGACGCGATCGTCGGATGGCCGCGCGACTCGAAGAAGTCGGTGGTCATCCGCTGATAGTCGCTTGTTGGCGCGTTGACCTTGAGCGCCCCCATCACCTGATCGAAGATGGCGCGGACGTCATCGTACAGGGCCTGCGCGGGCTCCGGCGCGTAGCCGAGGCACCAGGTGCGTGTGAAGTCGTAGAAGTATCCGCCGCCGGGCTCGGCCGGGAAGATATCGAACACGATCGTCTCGCCCAGCCGCAGGGCCTGATCGGCCTGGCCGCGCGAGTGCGGCACGCCGGCGTCGCGGCCCTGGGCGAAGATCGTGCCGCCCTCGGCGTCGAGGATGCCCATCTCGGCGAGTTTGAGGTTGATGCGCGCTTTGACAACGCCGATCGTCACCGGCGCCCCGGCTTTGTCGACAAGCACACCGTCCTTGGCGCGGTGCCCGCCGAGGAAATCCTGGATGTCGCCGACCACGGCCACGGTCTTGGCCGCGACGGCCTTGATCCGCGCGACCTCTTCGGCGTCCTTGGTGACCGCGGCCCGGCTGAGCACCTCCGGCGCGTAGACGATCGTCGAACCGAAGCGCCCGCGATTGAACTGGGCGACGAGCTCGGCCGCGAAGCCCGCATCCTGCAGACCGGTCAGGGCCAGGCGGCCCGTCATTCCGAGCTGACGCAAGATCGTTGCGAGGAGTTGCGCCTGGGCCCGCGCGGGAGTCCCGACCCGAGCCGGTCGGCCTGCCAGCGCTGCGACCTGGATCGTGTGGAGATCGAGCACGCGCAGGCCTGATTTGCCGGCCTCGTCGCGTTCCATGGCGTTGACGACCAGAACGCCCTTACGCCCGCGCGGCTTGACGAACAGGCTGCGCTCGCCGATGCTGGCGCCGTTGGTCAGGTAGTACATCGCCGGGTTGTGCGCGCTGCCACCGAGCGCGATCAGACCATCCAGGTTGTGCTGCTTAAGGATCGAATCAAGCTTGTTCTTCACAGGGCTCTCGCTTTCTAGCGGGGGAGGCGGGCTTTCAGTTCGTCGATCTGCTCGGCGAGGCGTTGATGACGTTCATGCTCACTGACCCACTCTGCGAATTCGCTGCGGTTGTTAAGCTCGCCCGATTGAAGCTTCTTGGACAGCTCACGCGACGATATCGCGAACTCATCTTCGTAGCGGCGCAGCCGGCGCCGGATCAGGACAAGCGAATCCTCGAGGCGACGGATATAGGCTTTCAGATCCTCCGGCGAGATATCGGCCGGGATTGTGGAATCGGACATGGGGGCTCCTCGCCAGTTTCAGTCGTCGTAGTCGGTCGGCGCCCAGCGCGCGCCTTCGCGCAGCCGCAGGAACCATTCGACGCCCACCAGCGCCACGAGGAGGAGCACGGCGGTGGCCGGGTTGAGCAGGCCGCTGCGCAGCATCCAGGCCGTTGTGGTGACGAATACGCCCACCCACATCGCCTGGCGCAAGATCACGCCGGCGGCGACGGCTTCGCGCATAAAACGGCGGTTGAGCAGATGCACGAACGGCACTGCGGTGCCCGTGATCGCCATTAGGGCCAGGACGTAGAAGCTCCACCAGGGCAGCGGGCCGACGTTGGGGTTGATGTAGATGAAGAGCCCGACCAGACCCAGCCAGCCCAGCGCGGCCAGGGCCCAGGCGGCCAGCGTGTAACTCAGGGTGTTGGAAGACGACATGATCCTCACCGTCGTGACGTTTGTTCCACTGAACTCTTCATTATATGACACTTCAAACGCCTCATCATCAACTCGTGCTTCCACGCTTCCACTCCGCCCGACAGGCAGCCCGTTGGGCTACGGCGACTCGTGGTTGAATCAAGGGGCGCCGAGCGCCAATCCTTGGCCGACGTTGGGCGTGGAGGCCTCTATGGTTGATCTGGTGATTCGAAACGGACGGCTGTCGGATGGCACGCGCGGTTGCACGGTGGCCATCGATCGCGGCGCCATCGTCGCCATCGGGCCCGGGTTGGATCTCGCGGCCGTCCAGGTGCTCGATGCGCGCGATGGCCTCATCATCCCGGGTTTCGTCGAGAGCCACATGCACCTCGATGTTGCGCTGATGAACGACGCGGAGCGCCCCGGGAGGCCCGCGCCGTTCCGAGTGCCGGCGGAGCTCAACCGAAGCATGGAGGAGCGTCGTCTTGCGTTCACGCGCGCCGACATCGAGGATCGGGCCACACGCGCCCTGATTATGGCGACGCGCCACGGGGTCACGGCGCTGAGGGCCCAGTGTCACGTCGACGCCACAGTCGGCCTCAAGCATCTCGAGGCCCTGCTCAGCGTGCGCGAAGCGACCCGCGATCGCGTGACCTTGCAGATTGTGGCCTTCCCGCAGCAGGGTCTGCTCGACCAACCGGCGACGCTCGATTTGTTCCGCGAGGCGTTCCGCCTCGGCGCAGATGCGATGGGCTGTGCCAGTAATCTTGACCCGCGCGTCACCGACAACGCAGCCGTGCACCGCCACATCGAGATCGCGCTGGCTCTGGCGCTCGAGCACGACGTCGACCTCGATACGCATGCCGACATGGGCTTGCCCGATGAGGCAACCCTCGACACCCTCGAGACCGTCTACCTTGCGCGACGGGCCACCGAAGTCGGATACCAGGGACGCGTCACGGCCGGGCACGTCTGTGCGCTTGATTCCGCTGAGCCGGCGGTGGCCGAGGCCGCGATCGACGCGATCCGAGAAGCCGGCATCTCTGTGATCAGCCAGCCCGATCTCTATCGCCTTGGCCGGACGGACACGCGCGGCGTCAGGCGCGGGCTCACACGGGTCAAACAGTTGCTCGCGGGCGGCGTCAATGTGGCTTTTGCCTCGAACAACGTCCGTGATGCGTTTCGCCCGCTGGGCAACCTCGACCTGCTCGAGGAGGGCCTGATCCTGGCCTATGGCGCGCACATGGACACCGTGATTGAACTCGAGGCCCTGATGCGCATGTGTACGGTGAACGCAGCGCAGGCACTGCGTCTCGCGCGCTACGGCCTCGCCGTCGGCGCGCAGGCCGACCTCGTTGTGCTTGCCGCGCCCACGCCCTCGGCGGCGCTGGTCGACCAGGCCGAGAAACGCTTCGTCCTCAAGGCCGGTCGGCTGATCGCCGCCCGGGAGTGAAGCGAGCGGCGTGGAGCGTGGCGCGTGAACCGGCCGACGGCGCACAGCCGCCGCCCGCTTCACTGGTCTGTGGTTTGCCGTCCGCCGCCCCTTCACACTTGGTGCGATGCAACATACGACCCCGCCGGCGTGAAGCCGAGTTTCTCGGCTAACGCGCAGGATTCGGGATTGGCGGCGTCCCAGTTGGGGCGTAGGCCGCGGCGCAGGCATTCGAGCACCAGACGCCCGGCCAAGGCCGTGGCGATGCCCTGGCGTCGGTAGGGCTCGGCAATGAACACGCTGACCTCGAGCCCACGGCTGTTGACCAGCGACCCGTAGGCAATCCCGGCCGGCGTCCCGCCCAGCAGCAACGTGTAACCGAAGCTCCGCTCGAGAAAGTCCGCGACCGACTCGAAGTCGGACACGTCGAGTAGTGCATCGGCGCCTGAGGTGAGCGGCCCGATCAGGGTCGGGTCGAGGCCAAGCACCTGTTCGTTGTGCCGAGATCGCGCCAGGAGCGCCTCCAGAGGCGCGACGGCCAGTTGATCCGTGTCGAAACTGAAGCGTTGATGGCTGCGCAACCCGGCGCCGAACTCGGCCTGCGCCCGTTCGTGCCAGCCGATCGTGGACGGCATGAGCAGGGCGTAGGCGGGAAGGCCACGCATGAGCGCGGCGCCGCCGGCCGAGGCCGGGTCCCCGGCGAAATACCAGAAGGGCCCGACCGTGATCGCATACGCTGTCGGATGCTGTACGTCGTCGACGAACGCCCGGCCGAGTTGGCCCTCGATGGCGCACTCGATCGCCGTGTCGACTCGCGGGCAACTGCGAAACGCGGCCGCCAGCTGCAAGCGATGGGCCGGGGTCAGTGGATAGTCTTGGGCCATGGCCTCTCCTGTTTCGCGCGGATCGATTTCCTGTGTTTCGCGCCTGGCGGATGAGTTCGATCGGCGACCCGCGCCTTTCAACGTCCGTCCGCGGTTCGTCGTCCGCCCTCTTCCATCTGCCCTCACCGCGCCGGCGCCTCATCCTCGGGCGTCAGCCAATAATCGCCGCCGCCGCGCTCGCGCCTGAGGAAGCCGAAGTCGATCAGATCGCGCCTGAGAGCGGCCACGTCGGCGTGGACCTGCGCGAGCACGGTGTTGACCTCGCGTTCGGTATAGCGTCGCTCGGGCTCGAAAAGCGTGGCGAGCCAGCGCAAGATGATCAGCCAACGCTTCTCCTTGTTCGGGAAGCGCCTCAAGCGGCCGTTGTGCGTGTATTCGGCCAGCACCTTCTTGTCGTCGGCCGAGAAGGGCAGGGCCTCGATCCAGCTTCGGTCGTTGACCAGATCCGCGGGCTCCTCCCAGGGTTTGTCGATCTCGGCCACATAGGCGCGCAGACGGGTCATACGGTCGGGGTTGAGCCGGTAAAAGCGCTGGTTCCCGGCCATGCGGAGACGGAGCAGGCCTGCGGCATGAAGCCGGGCGATGTGATGCGAGACGGTCGGCTCGCTCAACGCAAGGCGTTCAGCCAGTTCGGTCGTCGTCTGTTCCCGCTCGGCCAGCCACGACACCATCCGCAGTCGGCTGGGGTCGGCCAGGGTCTTGAATAACTCGAGCACGTCGGGGAGTTGGGTGGTCAACATGTACATACCTCAAGATAGAAGCCAATCTAATTTGATATACATCAAATTAGATTGGCTTGTCAAGTGCAACGGCGCGGTCTGGCCGAGAATGCGCAGCGGATGGCGATCGAGAACGCAAACCGGGCGGTTCACAGCGACTGTGCGCCACGCAACCGTTCGAGAATTGTCCGGCACCTGTCGACTGAAGGTGGGCCCGATGTCGGTATCGCGGCTATAATCGCCGAGGATTTTGCTATGGCACTGACATCTCCTCCAAACACCCCAAACCCCTCGGATGCGTTTCACGCCCAGAGCCTCGAGCAGGTCGCTCAGGTGCTCGACACGCGGCTCGATCATGGCCTGACCCTGGCCGAGGCCCAGGCCCGGCTGACCCAGCATGGTCCCAATGAGTTGCCCGAGCAGCCGCCGACGCCACTCTGGCGGCGTATCGTCGATCAGCTGAAAGACTTCGTCGTTCTTTTGCTCATCGGCGCGGCCGTGATCTCGCTCGCGCTGGGCGACACCGCCGAGGCGGTGGCCATCCTGGCGATCGTGGTGCTCAACGCCGTGATCGGCGTGATCCAGGAGTCGCGCGCCGAGGCCTCGCTCGCCGCGCTGAAGAAGTTGGCGGCGCCCGAGGCCCGGGTGGTGCGCGACGGCCAACATCTGAACGTGCCGGCGCGTGAGCTCGTCCCCGGCGACATCGTCTCGCTCGAAGCCGGCAACTTCGTGCCGGCCGACCTGCGGCTTGTCGAGTCGGTCAACCTGCGGATCGAAGAGGCGGCGCTCACCGGCGAGTCGGTGCCGGCCGAGAAGCGCGCGGCGTTGACCATCGATCGCGACGCCCCGCTCGGCGATCGCGCCAACACCGCTTTTTCGGGCACACTTGTGGCCAATGGCCGCGGCACGGGCGTGGTGATCGCCACTGGCACGTCGACCCAGATCGGCCTGATCGCCCAGATGCTGGCCGCTGTCGAGGTCGAAGACACGCCGCTGCAGAAGCGACTCGACGGCCTGGGCCGGCAGCTGAGCATCGGGGCGCTGGTCGTGGTGGCCGCGGTCTTCACGATCGGCGTGCTGCGCGGCGCCGACTTGCTCGAGGAGTTCATCATCGCCGTCAGTCTGGCGATCGCGGCTGTGCCCGAGGGGCTGCCGGCCGTGGTGACGATCACGCTTGCACTCGGCATGCGCGAGATGGTCAACCGCCATGCGCTGATCCGGCGACTGGCATCGGTCGAGACGCTCGGCTCGGCGAGCGTGATCTGCTCAGACAAGACGGGCACGCTGACCCAGAACGCCATGACCGTCACCCATCTTTGGGTCGACGGCGAGACCTTTACCGTCACGGGCGACGGCTATCAGCCCGAGGGCAAATTTCTGCACGCCGGCGACGACCTCGATTTCTCGAAGAACCCGGCAGTGCTGACCACGCTCTGGGCGGCGCTGCTGGCCAACGACGCCCGGCTCGAGGTCTCAGGCTCCGACCATGATCGAACGACGTATCGCATGGTCGGCGACCCGACCGAAGGCGCCCTGATCGTGGCGGCGGCCAAGGCCGGGCTGTGGCGCGATCCGCTGTCGGAGGCCTTCCCGCGCGTGGCCGAGGTGCCGTTCGACTCGGCGCGCAAGACGATGAGCACCCTGCACGGCGTGCATCAGCCGTTGCCCGAGTTCAGCCCGTTCAACAAGCCCGGCGAGGCGCCGCCGCACGTGCTTGTGGTCAAGGGCGCTCCGGATGTGGTGCTGGCGGGGTGCACGGCGATGCAACGCATCGGCGACGAGCCCAAGCCGTTGACCGATGAGCGCCGCGCGCGCATCCTGGCGGCCAACACCGCCTTTGCCGGGCAGGCGCTCCGCGTGCTGGCCGTGGCCTATCGCGCCTTCACCGATGCGCCCGAGGCGCTCTCGGCCGAGAACGCCGAGCATGACCTGGTCTTCGTCGGCCTGGTGGGCATGATCGACCCGGCGCGGCCCGAGGTGGCGCCTGCGCTCAAACATGCGCGTGAGGCCGGGATCCGCACGGTGATGATCACCGGCGACTTCCCCGACACGGCGGAGGCGATCGCGCGCACGATCGGGCTGTTGCGCCCGGGCGGCAAGGTGTTGCCGGGCGCCGCGCTCGACGGTCTCGACGGGGCCGGGCTGCAAAAGGCGGTGGCCGAGACCGATGTGTTCGCGCGCGTCTCGCCGGCGCACAAGGTCAAGATCGTCGACGCCCTACAGCAGGGCGGGGCTGTGGTGGCCATGACCGGCGACGGCGTCAATGACGCGCCGGCGCTCAAGCGCTCCGACATCGGCGTGGCGATGGGCCTGACAGGCACCGACGTCGCCAAGGGCGCCGCCGACATGGTGCTGACCGACGACAACTACGCGTCGATCGTGGCGGCCGTCGAGCAGGGGCGGATCATCTACGCCAACATCCGCAAGTTCGTGTTCTTCTTGCTCAGCTCGAACATCGCCGAGATCATGATCATCTTCCTGGCGACGCTTGCCGGGCTGCCGACGCCGTTGACGGCCATCCAGTTGCTCTGGCTCAACCTGATCACCGACGGCGCGCCCGCGCTCGCGCTGGCCATGGAGAAGGGCGACCCGGATGTCATGCAGTATCCGCCGCGCCCCAAGACCGAGCCGATCGTCAACGGGCCGATGAGCCTGGGCATCGTCGTCCAGACGATCGCGCAGACTTCGGTGACGCTCGGCGCCTTCGTCGTCGGGCTGGGCTTTGCGTTGCAGTCGGCCGGTCTGGGTGGCCTTGAGGCCGTGCTGGGCTTCGACTGGGGATCGCTGGTCGGTGAGCAAAAAGAACTGCTGATCCGTAGCGGCGAGACCATGGCCTTTGCGACGCTGTCGCTGGCCGAGCTCTTCCGGGCCTTTACGGTTCGGTCGGAGCGGGCCTCGCTCTTGACGATCGGGCTGTTCTCGAACCGGTCGATGCTGTGGGCCGTCGGGTTGTCGCTCACGCTGTTGATGCTCGTCATCAACGTGCCGTTCCTGCAGCCGTTCTTCAACACCCACTGGCTGACGGCGACCGAGTGGGCGATCGTAGGTGTTCTGGCCGTGATCCCGGCGATCGCCGAAGAATTGACCAAGGCCTATCTCCGACGCAAGTAACACTTCCGTGTGGGGCGGCTCCGCAGGAACCGCCCCACACGGCGATACACTCCGACTATGACCCCTCATGAAGAAATGCGGGCTGCCGAAGCAGCGCGGGCGGCTGGCAATGAAGGCAAGGCGCGTGTCTGCGCGCGACGGGGCGCGGGCTACGCGGTGCGCATGCACTACAGGCGCGTCAACGGCGCTGGCTGGGGCGGCGATGCCTTTCATCAACTCAAGGTGTTGCGCGACGACGTGACCCAACCCGAGACCTTGCGGGCTGCCGCCCGACGCCTGACCACCCAGGTCAATCACGACCACGCGATGCCGTTCGCTGAGGATGTGCTCGATGACGCGCGGGCGTTGATCGCGGCCTACGTCGACGCACCAACGGCCTGACCGCCCTCGGCTGAGGTGTCTTGGCCGCGGATGACGCGGCTTGCGCCCGATCGGCCGCCAGGGCGCAACGCGCATGCCCTCCGGGCCACTGAGGAGCTCATCTGCGAAACCCGCGCAATCCGCGGCTAGAATGGGCGGCCGATACAGCGTGCGTGAACTCGGGGAGGCGCAGTGACCACAGAGCTCGAAGACTTCCGTTACGACAAAGATCAGTTCTTCAAGCGGCATCCGCAATCACCGCTGACACCGGCGCAGCAACGCGTCTTCACCGGTTTGAGCTACTTCGCGGAAGATCCCGCGCTGCGCTTTGAACTCACGGTCGAGCCGCTCGCCGAGCGCGAGCCGATCGAGATCCAGACTTCGACCGGCGAGGTGCGAGTGTATCAGCGCTATGGCAGGGTCAGGTTCGAGGTCGAGGGCCAGGCGGTCGCGCTGACGCTGTATCAGACGCCACACGGCTTCTTTCTGCCCTTTGTCGACGCGCTTGCCGGAACCGAGACCTACCCGGCCGGACGTTACCTCGATCCTGAGCCGCTGGCTGACGGTCGGTTTCTGGTCGATTTCAATCTGGCTTACAACCCCTACTGCGCGTATAACGACGGCTACTCGTGCCCGTTGACCCCGTTCGAGAACCGCCTCAAGGTGCCGATCCGCGCGGGCGAGAAGCTCTTTCCCGACGCCGAACACGCCTGACCGTCAGAGCCTCTTCCGGCGTCGAAGCCCTGGCTGCCCGACCGCAAGCAGCAGACTGTGCCCACCACCGAATTTGTCAGAAGATTGGGCGACCCTTGACCGACTCGGCTGGTTAGCCTGACAGCCTCATGCTTCGTTTCGCAGTACACTGAAAAAGCCGACACCGCATGGGGCGAGGCCGGTACAGAACCGGAAGGAGGGCGCCCATGAACCCCACATCGATGTCCAGAGAACGTCTATGGGCCCAGGTCGTCATCCGCATGATCTTGTTCGTCCCGCTGATGGTGGCGATCGTGTTTTGGCCGGCCGGCACGCTGGCCTTTTGGGAGGGCTGGGTCTATCTGGCTGTCTTGTACCTGCCGGCGCTTTACATGATGGGCTGGCTCCTCAAACACAGCCCGGCCTTGCTTGAGCGCCGGATGAACCTGCGTGAACGGACCGGCGGGCAACCTGGTATCGTCATCGTCTCGGGCGTTGTGATGATCGCGGCCTTCATGCTGCCGGGGCTCGATCATCGCCTGCAGTGGTCGGATGTGCCAACAGCCCTCGTCATCGCGGCGGACCTCATCGTGTTGGCGTCGTACGGGCTTGTGATGTGGGTGATGCGCACGAATCAATATGCGTCGCGGGTCGTCGAAGTCAGCGCGGCTCAAACGGTCATCAACACCGGGCCCTACGCCGTGGTTCGGCATCCGATGTATGTCGGCGTCATAGGCATGATCCTGGCGACACCACTCGCGCTTGGCTCCTTCTGGGCGCTCCTGCCGGCGCTGGGGATCGTGCCGGCGCTTATGGCCCGGATCGTCGGCGAGGAGGCCGTGTTGCGACGCGAGTTGGCGGGTTACAGCGCCTATGTTGAGCAGGTACGGTATCGATTAATCCCCGGTGTGTGGTGAGGCGTGGAGCGAGGGACACGATGATCACGCTGCAAACAACAGTACACGTCGCGGACCTACGGGGTCAACAGATCTTCGACTTCTTCATGCGGCCGGACGACGCAACCTATCGACGCTGGTGGCCGGGCACCCATTTGGCGTTTCACGAGCTCGGCCACAGCGCCGGCGACATGGGTCGGCGGCTGTTGATGGACGAGTTCGTCGGCCGACGGCGCGTTCGGCTTGCGGCTGTCGTGGTGGAAGCTGAGGCGAGCCGGCTTATCGTGTGGCAGCTCGAAAAGGGCGTACGCCTGCCGGTCTGGGTGCGGTTCGAGCTTGTGGATGATCCACAAGGTGTGTCCGTTACACACACGATCCTGGCGGGGTATGTGGGCCGGGCTGCCGTGTTCGACAATGCGATGCGGCTGTATTTCGATGAGGTTTTCGCGCGCGACATGGACGACCACGTGCGCACCGAATTCCCGAAACTGCGGCCGTTACTGGTTGCCCTGGACGCGGCGTGCTAACGCGCTGACCTGCGCACTTCAGCCATTCCGGATACGGCCGCGGTCGGCCGAATCAGGTTATCCTCATCCGGATGCCCTTCACCAGGCGCCTTTTGTAGTAGACTTTTTGGAGCGCCGGCACATCCTTCCCATCGGCACAGTTTCCGAGACGACGACAAATTGGAGGCGTGATGATCGCACAACACCCCTTTGGCGGTACAGGACATTTCAGCTCTCGCGCCCTGTTGGGCGCCGCGGCCTTTGGCCAGACCACGCAGGACGAGACAGACGCCACACTCGAGCTGGCGCTGCGCTACGGCGTCAACCATGTCGATACCGCCGCGAGCTATGGCGAATCGGAATTGCGCCTCGGCTCCTGGATCCGGCGTCACGGTAAAGGTTTCTTCCTCGCGACAAAGACCGGCGAGCGCACCAAGGCGGGGGCCCGCGCCGAGCTCGAACGCTCGCTCGAGCGGCTCGGGGTCGATCAGGTCGATCTCTGGCAGCTACACAACCTGGTCGACCAGACCGAATGGGAGACCGCGCTCGGGCCGGGTGGGGCGCTCGAGGCCGCGATCCAGGCGCGTGAAGAGGGCCTTGTGCGCTTCATCGGCGTGACAGGCCATGGCCTGCCTGTGGCGCGCCAGCACCTCAAAGCGCTCGATCGCTTCGCCTTCGACTCTGTGCTTGCGCCCTACAGCTACATGCTCACGCGTCATCCCGAGTACGCCGCCGATGTACAGGCGTTGCGCGAGACCTGCCTGGCGCGCGGCGTGGCGATGCAGACGATCAAGTCGATCGTGCGCGCGCCCTGGGACGGCCGCCAACAGACACGCTCGACCTGGTACGAGCCGCTCGAAGATCAGGCCGACATCGACCTGGCTGTGCACTGGGTGCTCGGCCACGAGGATGTCTTCCTCAACACCATCGGCGACATTCATGTGCTGCCGCGCGTGCTCGACGCGATCGATCGGTTCCGGAACGCGCCCGATGAGGCCCGGCTGCAGGCGCTTGTCGAGCGTCTCGAGATGCGCCCGCTCTTTGCCTGAGGGGCAGCAAACCGCTGACGGCGGACAGCAAACAACAGGTGCGTTCAATCGGCGCGCGATCGACGCAGCGTTCAGGAGGCCCGGCTATGACCACGCGGCTCTATCTCATCCGCCACGGCGCCACACAATTGACGGCCGAGAACCGGTTTTCGGGTCATGTCGGGGTTGAGCTTTCCGAAGAGGGACGCATGCAGGCCGCGCATCTCGCCGCGCGGTTGGCCGACGATGATGTCACAGCCGTTTACGCCAGCCCGCTCAGCCGGACGATGGACACAGCCCGGATCATCGGTCAGCCCCACGGGCTGACGCCTGTCGAGCGCGACGGGCTACGCGAGATCAGCCATGGGCGTTGGGAGGGATACACCCGGCAGGAGGTCGAGGCATTGTTCCCGGGCGAGTACCCGGCCTGGGAGGAGGATCCGTTCACGTTCGCGCCGGCGGGCGGAGAGAGTGGGGTGCAGGTGCTGGCTCGGGCGCTGCCCGTGATCCGCGAGATCGTCATGCGGCACGAGGGCCAGAACGTCGTCGTGGTTTCGCACAAAGCCACGCTGCGCTTGTTGATCAGCAGTCTGTTGGGGTTTGACGGTCGCGGCTACCGCGATCGGCTCGATCAGGCGCCGGCCTGTCTGAATATCCTGGATTTTCGCGATCCGGTGCGGGCGCGCTTGATGCTGTTCAACGACATCTCGCACTACACCGACCAGCCGCTGCGCCCGCTGGCGCATCTCTCCAAGTGGTGGGACCCCGGGGCGGGCGCCTAGAGCGGCGCGGCCGTGGCGCTAGGCCGGCGACGATGGCGCCGCAGTCTGGCCTTCGAGCAGCAGCGCTTCGATGTGGCGGGCAGCTTCGGCGAGCGTGAGGCCGTCGGCGGCCGACCATTCACGCGAGAGGTTGGCGTGCGCCTGGCGAAGCGTCAGCGAGTCGAGCTCGTTGAGCGGCTTGACCCGGGCCCGGGCGGTGAGATCGCGCACGACCATACACAGGCTGTCAAAAGTCCCCGATTTGAGTTGCTTCAGGAGATCGAGCCGGCGCTGGCGGTGATCGGCGACGAGGTCGGTCGGGCGCGCCCGGAGGATGGCGCGATAGCGTTCGAGATCGCGTCTGGGGGTCAAGGCGCGGAGTTCGGGAACGCCGGTGCCGGCGACGGGCACCCAGACCGTGCTCTGATCGAGCACGACCTCATAGTATTGCTGTGGCTCGGCCTTGGCGAAGGCGTTGGTGACGATCCCGGCGATGCGGCCGACACCGTGATTGAGATGCACGACCTGTTCATCGACCCGGAACTGCATGACGCCTCCCATGGCAAGCCTGGCCCGACTGCGCCGGCCGGTGGGGCCGGCGCAGTCGGTGGGTGAACTAGAACCGGCGCGACCCGCCGCCGCCCCGCTTGCCACCGCGGTTGCCACCGCCGAAACCACCACCACCGCCACCACCACGCTCCTCGCGCGGCTTGGCGATGTTGACGGTCAGCGGGCGGCCGCCGATCTCTTTGCCATTGAACAGGCTGATGGCCTTCTCGGTCTCGGCCTGGCTGCTCAACGTGACAAAGGCGAAGCCCTTCGACTGGCCAGTGTCACGATCTTTGATCAGCGCCACATCGGTCACGGTCCCGGCCTGAGCGAACAGGGTGCGCAACTCGGCCTCAGAGGTCGAATAGGCCAGGTTGCCAACATACAAACGCGTTTCCATTCTTCGAATCCTTGCTCCGGACGGACCGGAAAAAAAGAGGCCGCCAACCCATAAGCGGTTTGGCGGCCTGAACCACACAAATCACAGACTGATCCTCATTATTATACCACCCCGTGATCGTCTCCGCGCAAACCACACAACCACGCGTGCTTTCGCACGGCCACACATGCAACCAGGTCTCTGTTTTGACGTGTGCGGTTCGTGGAGCGCTAGAATGCTTGCAGCCCGGAGCTTATGGAGTTGCGATGACCCTCTTGCCCGACTACCACCACTTCGATGGTCGCCACTGGGAGACCGGGACGATCTGCAACGCGCTCGCCTATCAGGGCGTGACAGCTCCGCACACCGGTTTGCCTTATAGCGAGGCGCTGCTGCTTGGCGCAAGCGGCGGCGTGTTGATGGGTTATTTCTCCTTTGCGTATCACGGCCATGACCCGCATGTCGCGCTGCTGTCGCGCAATACGTTCGCGCCGGTCGACACGATGCTCAGTCGGCTTGGGATCGTGCAACACAGACGACACGCCAATGATGCGGCGCGCGGGCTGCGCCACCTTCGGTCCGTTCTTGAAGAGGGGCTGCCGGCCCTTGTCTGGGCCGATGCCTTCAGCCTGCCCTATACGGGTCTGACGGGCGGTGACGACACCTGGGCGAACTTCCCGATTCTCGTGTACGGTCACGACAGCGTGCGTGACAGGGTCTGGATCGCGGACCGGGCGGCCGTCGGGGTGACTGTGACGCAGGCTGAGCTCGAGACAGCCCGAGCCCGGGTGAAGAAGGACCGCTTCCGCATCCTCACGATCGATCCGCCCGACCCGGCGAAGCTGGCCGGGGCCGTACGTCAGGGGATCGAGGATTGCCTCGCGCGCTATGTCACCGCCCCGGTCAAAAACGCCGCGGCCAACTTCGGCCTGGCGGCCTTTGAGCACTGGGCGGCGCTGTTGACCACCACCACGCATCGTCAGAGCTGGTCACGAGTCTTCACGGCTGGCGCATCGCTCTATGCCGGCTTGACGTCGGCTTACGACTACTTTGGGATCGGTGTGGTCGCCGCGATCCGCGACCGTGCGCTGTACGCCGACTTCCTCGACGAAGCCGGTGTGATCCTCAACCGTCCGTCTCTGGCCGGCGCTGCCGACGCTTTTCGGGCGTGTGTGCCGGGCTGGCAGGCCCTGGGCGAGGCGCTGCTCCCTGATCGGATCCGGCCGCTCGGACGCGTTCGGGAGATCCTCGATCGGAGGCGCGCGCTCTTCGTTGAGCGGGGTGGCCGCAGTCTGGTTCAACGCCGGCGCCTCGATGACCGCCTGGCGCAGATCCGGGGCGTGATGGAGGATGGCTTTCCGCTGAGCCCTGAGGGTGTGCGCGACCTGTGCGCCGACATCGCAGCCCAGGTGCGTCGTGTCGGTGAGCTTGAGCGGGAGGCCTACGTGGCTTTGAAGGCCGCGATGGCCGGTCGGGGCCGATAACATCAGGCGTGGATGCCCATACGCGATGGCGGATGGGCCGATGGCGCGTCCGGCGCGGATGCCCGTGTGCGGC
>DKKP01000372.1 GCA_002455335.1 Anaerolineales bacterium UBA6663
ATCGGGCGCACCTCAGAGGTGCGCCCGATTGCGTTTGTGCAGATATCTTAGTTCACGAAGACTGTAAAGACAAAATGCGCAGCCTGAAGCCGTTGCCCGACGGCCTCAGGGCTTTGAGGCGTGGCAGCCCGATCGATGCGCGACACTGTGAAGAGGTCGCCGCCGGCCCGGATCGCGAGCAACCGTGTCGAGGCCAGCCGACGCAACCGGCTTTCGTCGAGGAAGCGCCGGGTCGCCTCGGAGTCGCGCGAACTGACGAAGTAACGCTCTCCGAACTCAGGCACCTGCGGAATATCAACCGGGTCGCCGAAACGGGCTACCAGCCAGCTCATAGCCTGATTGGCCAACGCACCAAGCGGGCCGGCCACCTCGACCTTCGGGAAGATGGCAAAGGCCGGCAAGGCCAGCGTTGGAGAAGTGAAGGCGATCGCCTGCGCCTCGGCCAGGTTGAGATCGTCGCCCGAGGTGTCGATCAGGTCGAACAAGATCACCTCGCCATCCGCCAGCCTTTTGCGCGCCACGTTCTCCAGGCGATAGCCATCGGCCCCGGGGCCTCCCGGGCGTCGGTGCAGTTCGGCGATTCTTCTCAGCAGATCCGGCTCGGGTGCGAACTGTGCAAAGCCAAGTGACTGGCTGACGCGCAATCGCGCGCCCCGGCTGGCTCGATCCGAGCGGATCATCCAAACGATCGCCAGGCCAAACAAGGCCAGGACTCCAAAGACCAACAACAGACTGAGACCGTCCACGGGTGACACCTCCACGGAGCAGCTGGCTGATTCTGGAGCAAGAGCTGTGCCCACGGAAGGTTTTCACTTGTCGACGGCCTCGATCAGGTAGACTCTGCGTACCCGTACGCTGAGACCAGGAGGCCCGTATGCAGCTGAGAGGCGTCTTCGCCCCGATCGTCACCCCGTTCGATGCACATGAAGAGATCGACTTCGAAGTCCTCAAACGCCTGATCGACTTCGTGCTCGCCAACGGCGTGGTTGGCCTGATCCCGGGCGGCACGACCGGCGAGGTCTATGCCCTGAGCGACGCCGAGCGGCTCGAGCTGTTCCGCTTCGTCAAAAACTACGCGGGCGGGCGCGCCGCGCTGATCGCGGGCGTCAACGCCGGCGCCACGCGCGACGTCGTGCGCTTCGCCGAGGCCGCTGCGAGCCTGGGCTACGACGGCCTGATGGCGGCCGTGCCGCCCTACTCGCGCCCAAGCCAGCGCGAACTGCTCGCGCACTTCAAGACTGTGGCCGCCGCGACTCCGCTGCCGATCGTGCTCTACAACTTCCCCTGGCGAGCGGGCAGCGAGATCGGCTACGACATCCTCGACGGGCTGGTCGATCAGGCCAACGTCATCGGCATCAAGGAAGCCAGTAGCGATCTTTCGCGCCTGATCGCGATGCGACTGCGCTATGGCGACCGCTACCAGATCTCATGCGGCTCGGACGATCAGGCGCTCGACTACTTCCTCTGGGGCAGCACAAGTTGGATCGGCGGCGGCG
Organism: Anaerolineales bacterium UBA6663; assembly: GCA_002455335.1. Classification (GTDB taxonomy): domain Bacteria; phylum Chloroflexota; class Anaerolineae; order Anaerolineales; family UBA6663; genus UBA6663. Next base: position 1,497 of record DKKP01000372.1, read on the forward strand.
CCTCGTGCGCGCCGCGCCAGCACGTCGAGGTCCTCGATGCTGCCCTCGCCGGCGACTTCACTACAGCCCGGGTCCGCATGGAGAAACTCCTGCCGCTTCTGCAATTGATGGAGGCCGGGCACTACACGCAGAAGGTCAAGGCCGGCTGCGAGTTGCAGGGTATCCCGGTCGGCCCGGCGCGACGGCCGCTGCTGCCGCTCACCGAGGCGTACCATGCCGCGTTCGCCGAGGTCTTTACAACCGCGACAGCATGAGGCGAGGAGCGAAGAACGAGGAGCGAGCGCTGCCGCGCGACGAATGTCGCTCCTCGCTCTTCACCCTTCGCTCCTCTCTTGACGACTATGCAATCCATCCCTTACCTCGACTCCCACACCGGCGGCGAGCCCACTCGCCTGATCGAGCAACTGCCCTTCGACCTGGGTGGGGGGACGGTCGCCGAGCAACTGGCGCGGCTACGGGCCGAGCATGACGATCTGCGCGCGCTGGCGATCAATGAGCCACGCGGCTCAGACGTGCTGGTCGGCGCCTGCCTGGTGCAACCGGTTGACCCAGGCTGCCAGTTTGGCGTGATCTTCTTTAACAACGTGGGTTATCTCGGGATGTGCGGCCACGGCACGATCGGGGTCGTCGCCTCGCTGGCCTATCGCGGCCGGATCGGGCCGGGCGTGATTCGGCTCGAGACGCCGGTCGGCGTCGTCGAGGCAACGCTGCATCCGGCCGAGGGCGCCGGCCACCCCAATCGCGTCTCGGTGCGCAACGTGCCGGCGTATCGGCTGCACACGCGCGTGGCGGTCGAGATCGACGGCCGGGTCGTGCACGGGGATGTGGCCTGGGGTGGCAACTGGTTCTTTTTGTGTCATGACCACGGCCTGACCGTGGCGCCTGAGAACCTTGAGCCGTTGACCGATTTCGCCTGGCGACTGCGCGAGGCATACAGCGCCAGCGGCCTGACGGGCACCGCCGGGGCCGTGATCGACCACGTCGAGCTCTTCGGCCAAACGCCGAACGCCGACAGCCGGAGCTTCGTGCTCTGTCCCGGCAAGGCCTACGACCGCTCGCCTTGCGGCACGGGCACGAGCGCCAAGCTCGCGTGTCTGCTCGACGACGGCGTGATCGCGGCCGGCCAGACCTGGCGGCAGGAGAGCGTGATCGGCAGCGTCTTCGAAGGCCGAGTCGAGGTCGTCGACGGCCAGGTCGTGCCGACCATCACGGGCGAGGCCTGGATGATGGCCGAGGGTACGTTACTGATCGATCCACGCGACCCGTTCAAGACAGGCATCCGTTAGCGATATGACCCACAAGGCAGACGTTCTCATCATCGGCGGCGGCGCGATCGGGCTGAGCGCTGCGTATTACCTGCAGCAGTCGGGTCGGGCGGTGACCGTGATCGACTCGCGCGAGGTCGCGGCCGGCAGCTCGGCCGGCAACGCCGGGCACATCGTGCCGAGCCATATCGTGCCGCTCGCTGCGCCCGGCATCATCGGCACGGCGCTGGGTTGGCTGCTCGACACGCAAAACAGCCCGTTCGGGATGCGCGTCAGCCTGGATCCGGCTTATCTGGCGTGGCTCATGCGCTTCGCAGCCGCGTGCAATCAGGCGAACGTCGATGGCGCGATCCCGGCGTTCAAGGCGCTGGGTTTGCTGAGCGCCGCCAACTTTGCGCGCCTGATCGCAGCCGAGGGTTTTGACTGCGCCTACAGCGAAACCGGTCTGCTCTTCCTATACAAGACGCAAACAGCCTGGGGCTCAGGAAAGCACGAAGCCGAATTGCTGCATCAGCACGGGCTGCCGGCCGAAGTCCTCGACTCGGCCGCCGTTCATGAACGCGAGCCCGCCGCACGGCCTGACGTGATCGGCGGCGTCCACTTCACGGGCGACGCCTCGCTCGACCCGGGCCGGTTTCTGCGCCAACTTGCAGAGCGCATCCAGGAGCGCGGCGGCGTGCTCCACGCGCATATGCCGGTCACCGGGTTCGAGGTTGCCGGTGGTCGGGTCATGCGCGTGTTGACCGCGTCGGGCGATTTCGCGCCCGAGCAGGTTGTGCTGGCGGCCGGCGCCTGGTCGCCACGAGTTGTGCGCGACCTGGGGTTGAGCCTGCCTGTGCAGCCGGCGCGTGGCTATAGCCTGACCGCTCGGGCGCCGCGGGTCATGCCGCGTCAGGCGCTGCTACTCGGCGAGCGCCGCGTCGCTGTGACGCCGCTTGGCGATCGGCTGCGCATCACCGGCCGGCTGGAGCTGAGCGGGCTCGACACCACGCCTTCGGCCCGTCACCTTGCCGGCATCGAGCGTGCGGTTCGGGCGTACATCGTGCTTGATGAGCCCCTGAGTGTTGAGGCCACGTGGGCCGGATTACGCCCGACCACGCCCGATGGCGTGCCGCTGATCGGCGTCTCGCCCCGACACGCGAATCTGATCGTCGCCACAGGTCATGCGATGCTGGGCCTCTCACTCGGCCCAGGGACCGGCCAGGTGGTGGCTGAGCTGGCAAACGGGCGAAGTCCTTCGATCGACTTGCGTCGCTTCAGCCTCGACTGGAGCGTGCGATGATAACGGGCCGAGATCAACAAAGGGCCNNGGCCCTTTGTTGATCTCGGCCCGCGTAATCTCCCCGTTAGTTCTTCAAACCCAGCCCACCGCCGCAGGTCGGCTGCTGCAGCTTCATCTGATTAAGCGCGCCGCTGCCGTTCGACCAGGCCGCGAGCACGTTCCAGCTCGAAGCCGGCGAGCGCGTGTCGAACACATTGCCGATCGGCATCACCTGCAACAACGCATCCGCCGGGGTGTGCGCACCTGAGAGCACGTTGCCGTGCGCATCGGTCCAGACCTGGGCCGCCACAGCGTTGCGCAGCGCGACCGAGCCGACGTAGAACTCGCGATTGCAGCCCCGGTAGTAGCCGCCGTTCCACTCCGGGAAGGCGTCGCTCGAATACACCAGACGGGTCGGGTCGGCGGGATCCATCGTCGTCACCGGGTCGAAGGCCGCCAGGCTCGAGTTGAAAATCAGCAACGGGTCTTCGCCGCCCAGGTTGCGCGAAATCGCGAGCGAGAACTCCCAGATCTCGTACGGGCTGGTCAACGCACAGGGCTGACCGCCGTTCGCCGATTCGGGCACGCCCGGCAGGGTCATCACGGTGCGGCCGATCACCACCTCGCGTCGATCGCGCGCGCAGATCGAGCCGGCGGAACCGGTCTCGGCCATGCCGCGGATGTTGACGCGCGAGCCGTCGGGCATCTCGGCCTGCACGGCCAGGGTATGCATCGGCGCGAGATAGCGCCGCACGCCGCCCGTGCCCATGTGGTACAGCATCAGCGCTGTAACGCGCGACACGCGGCCCTCGTCGTTGACCTGGCCGGCGTTGACCACATGCACCTTGAAGCCCTCATGCGCCTCGGGCATCGGCATGCCACCGATCTCGGCGATGTGCGCCACATAGTCGAACCAGATCGGCTCGGCGCCGGCCAGGTGCGACGTCGCGGGATCGGTTCCGTGTTCGTGTGCAAATGTGCATGTGCCGCCCGCGCCGTTATCGACGACCTGCGGGTGCCACGTCCGATACCACACCCCGTCTGGGCCCTGTGCCACGTACCGATCGTGAACCTGCTGTGAGCACGAGCCCAGGATCTCGGGCGCGATCGGCGCGGAGTCGTAAATCGCGCCGGATGGCGGTGTCGTGGGGGTCACGGCGCCATGATCGTGCGTGGGCGTGGCGCTCGGCACGGGCGACGATGTCGGCGCCGCGACCGTCGACGTGCGGGTCGCGGTCGGCGGGGCCGCAGTGCGCGTCGGTGACGCGGCCGGCC
>DKKP01000438.1 GCA_002455335.1 Anaerolineales bacterium UBA6663
AGCGACGGCGACCGAGGTGGCCGGCGGCGGCGGCGGTGGCGCGGGCGCGACAGCCACGCCGACCCCGTTGACGGGCGGCTCCGGAGCTACTGTGACTCCCGGGCCTTCGGCGACACCGACGGCGCTTCCGGCGAGCGGCTTCTTCGACGACAGCGGCGCACTCAGTCTGGCGCTCGCCGCCCTGGCGCTCCTGGCCGTGATCGTCCTCGCCAGGCAGATGCGTTCGTCGCAGATCTAGATCTGACACCTCAGAAGAGCGAAAGCGAGTGCCGCAGGGCACGGGCGATGGCCCGGTTCTGCGGCACTCGCTTTTTGTATCGACGTGGCCGGCTCGCGCTCAGGCGCGTGTACAATAGCGGCGATGACCCCCGCCGCCGCCCAGGTCCGCAGTGAACAGGCCGATCGACTGCTCGGCATCGTCAGCACCGCGACGTGCTGCAGCCTCTACGGCTTGAGCAACGCCGGCAAGAGCCAGTTGTTGCGCTCCCTGCCCGGCTATGCCGCCCGACAGCCCGACGCGGCGAACATGCTCCTGGTCTACGTCGACTGCAATCGGATCGTCGAGAACACGGCGCACGGCTTCTTTGAAGTGATCATGCGTTCGTTGCTTGAAGCGCTCGAGGAGGATGAAGACGCGGCGCCCTCGACGGCGCTGCTTGCCACGCTCCGCGAACACCATCAGGCGATCACCTCGGCCGCCTCGGGGTTCAGGGCATCGCTGGCGTTCAACAACGGCATCGCCGAAGCGTGCGCCGGGCTGGGCCGCAACCTTGTCTTGCTGCTCGACGAATTCGACGAGATCTACGTCGCCATCGAAGAGCGCGCGCTGCTCAACCTACGCGCGCTCAAAGACAAATACCGCGAACGACTGACCTACCTCACGGCCACGATCCGGCCGTTGACCGACCCCGGCCTGCGCGCCGAGAACGAATTCGCCGAGCTGTTCACGAGCGCACACGTTCCGACGCAACCATTGAGCGCCGACGACACTTCGCGCGTGATCGACTTCAGTGGCGGCGCCACCATCCCGGCTGAGAGCCGGGCCCAAATCGTGAGCCTGAGCGGCGGGCACTATGGCCTTGTCTCGGCCCTCACCCAGGCGGCGTTGCGCCACTCGCCGTCGTTGGCCAACGACGCCAACGCCCGGGCCGAGTGTCTGAAAATCTGGAACCAGCTGCGCCCCGACGAGCAGCACGCATTGGCCGTGCTGGCGACAAACGGTGATGAAGGCCTCAACCCGCTCGACCGCGAACACCTGACCACCTTCGGGCTGCTGGATGCGCAAGGCCGCTTGTTCTCGCCGCTGTTCAAGGCGTTTCTCGCCCGCCAGGGCGCGCGCGTGCAATCGAATGAGCAAGGCGTGTTCGTCGATGAGGACGCTGGCGAAGTACGCGTCGACGGCGAAAAGATCTCGGTGCTCACCGATCTCGAATATCGGCTGATGCAGTTGCTGGCGCAACGACAGGATCGTCTCACTACAAAGGAGATGATCGTCGAGGCCGTATGGAACGGCAGTTACATGGACCGCGTCGATGACGCCCGGATCGAGAAACTCGTCAGCCGGCTTCGGGCCAAGATCGAGCCCGACCCGCTCAAGCCGCGCTATCTGCTGACGCAGCGCGGTCGGGGATACAAGCTTGTCAGCAAGCCGTCGCTCGGCGACGCCGACGCTTAACTCGTCTATACCTCGAGCACAAAATACGTGTCGCCGCCGGCATGGTGGGTGACCGTAAACCCCAGGCCGCGGTAAAACGTGATCGCATCGGCCCAGGTCGACGTGGTCTCGAGCACGATCCGGCGGAGGCCGCGGCAGCGCGCCTCGGCGAGCAGCGCCTGCGCGACGCGGCGCCCCACCCCACAGCGGCGTACGCTACGCGCCACCGACATTCGCACGATCTCGGCGGTGTCGGCGCCGCGTGGCAGCCACCCGCCTGTGCCGATCAGGGCGCCGTCGTGCCACGCGCAGAGAAAGAGGCCTTCGCAAAACGTTCGCGCGATGTCGCGCAGATCCGGGTTGAGCGTTTCGTCGAGCGCCCCCCAACGCTCCTCAAGACCGGCCAGGATCAGGGTTCGCGCGGCGTCTTGATCCTCGAGCCTGAACGGCGCAATGACCAGATCAAGATCCGGCATCTGGCGCCTCGACGGTTGCGATCGTGCGCCATGCCTGAAGCTCGATCGGGTTGTCTTCAGGATCGGTGACATAGCACCACGTCACCACTCGGTCCATGCCGATCGTGAGGCTCACCGTCTCGCCGAGGGCGCGACCCCCGGCGGCCAGCACCTCCGCCCGCGCCGCGCCCACGTCGTCCACTTGAAAGGCCAGATGGCCAAAGCCCGGTCGCTGGATCGCGGTCGCCGGCTTCTCGGGCATAACGCCATAACTGAAGATCTCGAGCGTCGGCCCGCTTGGGCCGTGGCCGGGCAGACGCACATGAACGCCAGCCAGGGTGGCGCCGGCGACGCCGGTGCCCGCTTCGAGCGCCGGGCCCTTGAGATCGCGCTCGGGCGGCACGATCACGCAGCCAAGCGTGCTGACATAGAAATCGACAAGTCGTCGCCAGTCGCGGGCGATCAGGTTGGTGTGAGCGTAACGGATTCCCGTGATCATCGAACCCTCCGTTCGGTTATCATACCCGCCATGCCCATGCCGATCCAACGCCGCGTGCTGATGATCGTCCACAACCCGACAGTCCCGGCCGCGGGTGGGCGCACACTTACGGCCGCGCTTGGCTGGAACGATCCGGGTATGCTGGCCGAGCGCTACTGCGCCGACGTCGCGGAGTGCAGCCACGGGCTGGCCGATTTTCGGGTCGTCGAACGGATCGACGTCGACGGGTTTCCGGTCAAGCTCGATGGCTTCGCTTACACACCCGACGACTACCTGCGGAACTGGCAGCGACGCACGGGCTGGCATCGCCCCGACGGCGTCGACTACCTGCGCCTGATCGCCGAGTTCGACCTGACAGCGCGGATCGCATCCGGCGCGATCGACGAGGTCTGGCTCTTTGGCGGCCCGTATTTCGGCTACTACGAGTCGATCATGGGCGGGCCGGGGGCCGTGGTCTGCAACGCGCCGCCGTTGCGCGGCGCCGAAGCGGCGGGCCGTCGCTTCGTCATCATGGGCTTCAACTACGAGCGCGGCGTCGGCGAGATGCTCGAGGACCTGGGGCATCGGGCCGAGTCGATCCTCAGCCATGCGTATCGGCACACCGCCGACGCCGACAACCTGTGGGAACGCTTTACGCGCCATGAGCGCACCCACCCCGGCCAGGCCGAGTGCGGCACGGTCCACTTTGCACCAAACAGCGAGCGCGATTACGATTGGGGTAATCCGCGGCCGGTCGTCAGCCGCTCGCGAGCCTGGCTGCGCTTCCCGGATCTCGAAGCGACGGCCCGGCGCGAGGCCTGCGCCGAATGGGGGAACGGCGACATCCGCCGGCATCATCTATGGTGGCTGAGCCGATTCCCGCATATTGACGGCGCTTCCGGAGGGGTTGCCTGGAACTGGTGGGAGCCGGTGGTCGACCCGGAACGATTGCGATGACCGACTCTGGCACGCTTCTTGCATCCAAGAGGTTGTCCCTGGCTGCCATGTTGGCCTGCTCTGGGGCGAGGAGCCATGACCCTGGGAGCACCCGCATTGACGCCCGCCGAGATCAGTGTTAAAAAAGGGTTTGGAAACCCGGATACGCCTATGCAAGCGACAGCTCCTGCCCCGGTAACGCCGACCTCGCCTTCCCCACGGCCGATTTCTCGGGCCGTGCAGTGGGGCCTGTATGCGTTCATCCCGGTTTTTGGGGCGGCCCTGGGGCTGGCTGTCGGCTATTTGGTGCGCGGCGTCGACTTCGGCCTGAGCGTCGCCATCCCGGATGCGCCGGCCCTGCTCTTCGGCGTGCTGGCCGTGCTCTTTCTCGCCCTGGCCTTCCATGAGATCGGGCACCTGATCGGCGGCAGCCTGATGGGCTTCAAGTTCATGCTGCTCGTGATCGGGCCGCTCAAACTGGTGCGTGAGGGCGAGAGCATTCAGTGGCGGCTCAATGAAGACCTGAGCCTCTATGGCGGCCTGGCGGCATCGGTGCCCATGGACGGCCATAACCTCACGCCGCGGTTCGCCGTGGCGATCGCGGCCGGGCCGCTCGCCAGCCTGTTCTTCTCGGCGCTCGGACTGGGCTCGGCTTTCCTGCTGCGCGATGTCAGCAACAACCTGCACGGGGAATCGCTGTTCTGGCTGATGGTCTTCAGTCTGCTCAACGGCGGCATCTTCCTCGCCACGATCCTGCCCGGAAAGACGGGCGGCTTTCAGACCGACGGCGCTCAGTTGCTCGACTGTCTGCGCGGTGGGCACGACGCCGAGCGCAAGCAACTCAGCATCGCCATCACGGGCGCCTCGGCCGGCGGCACGCGGCCGCGCGAGCAGAACCCGCGTCTGATGCAACGCTTCCTCGATCTGCGGGAGGGCAACAGCCAGGACGCGATCGCCAACTGGTTCGGCTACGTCTGGCTGCTCGACTCAGGACGCGCGGCCGAAGCCGGCGATCTCCTCGATCTCGCCCTGACCCAGCAGGATGGGCTGCCCGAGACCTTCCGCCCTGCGCTGATGGTCGAGGCCGCGTTCTTCGAGGCCTGGCACCGCGGCAACGCCGCACAGGCGCGTGAGCTCCTCGATGGCGCTCAAGGCGGCATGGTCGAGGCGCACACCCGCGCCCGCGCCGAGGCCGCCGTGCTCTTCGCCGAGGAGCGCTTCGCCGAGGCCGCGGACAGCGCGCGTTCGGGCCTGGCCGTGACCCGCCGCAGCATGGATCGAGGCGGCGCGATCGCCGAGCACGACACCCTCCAGACGATCAAGCTCCAGGCCGAATCTCGAAACCCGCAACCGATCTTCCGGTGAAGACGAACGATGAAGGACGAAGGTTGATCATCGGTCAACCTTCGTCCTTTGTTATTCATCGCTCGTCCTTCGTCTTGATCTGACATATACTATCTGCAATTCGCCGACAACCCATAAGGAGCATGCATGAGCACAAGCAATCGGCTTGATCTCCCCGACCCGACCGTGACCGCCAGCGGCAAAGGCGTGACGGGCATGGAGTACAAGCTTATCGGCAGCACCTTACAAGCGGTGCTGATCGAGCTTGACCCCGGTGAGACCGTTTACTCCGAATCTGGCGGCATGGCGTGGATGAGCCACAACATCGACATGAAGACCAGCGGCCGCGGCGGCGGACTCGGCGGCATCCTCAAACGCGCGGTCAGCGGCGAGTCGCTCTTCCTTGTCGAGTACACAAGCATGGGCGGTAAGGGCCTGGTCGCTTTCGCCAGCGACTTCCCGGGCAAGATCATCCCTGTGATGCTCCAGGAGGGTCAGTCGCTCATCGCACAAAAGTCAGCTTTCATGGTGGCCGAGAAGACGGTCGGGCTCGATATCCACTTCCGTCGGAAGCTGGGCGCCGGCCTGTTTGGCGGCGAAGGCTTCATCATGCAAAAGATCACGGGCCCTGGCCTGGCCTTTGTCAGCCTCGATGGCGAGATCGTCGAGTACACGCTCGAGGCCAACCAGATGCTCAAAGTCGACACGGGCCACGTGGCGATGTTTGAGCCGACCGTCTCGTTCGATATCGAAATGGTCAAGGGCTTCACCAACATCCTGTTCGGCGGCGAGGGCCTCTTCCTGGCCACGCTGCGCGGGCCGGGCCGCATCTGGCTGCAGACCATGCCCACCCAAAACCTGGCGAAGGCGATCCTGCCCTACGTCCCGCGCTCGTCGGGCTGAGCCCAGCACATTCGATCGACTGGCCCACGAGTGGAGTCCTCCGCTCGTGGGCCCTTTTTTTCGCGACGCCCTATGATCCCTGACGCACTCAAGATTGGCCAAAAGCCCTCCTGGCCTTTGATCGTGGCGATCAGCATCGGCACCCTGCTCGCCTGGCTGGCCGCGACCCTTGGCCTGGGGCTGTTGCTCGGCCCCGAGGCGCTCGAGCCAGGCACGGCCGCGCACAAGACCTTTGCCCCCTGGCTACCCCTGTTCGCCGGGATCCTCAACTTAGTGGTGCTTGGGGGCCTCGGGCTGGTGCTCGGCCTTGCGACGCGGGCGTTGTCCTGGCGACAGCTTGGCCTCGGGGCGCGGCCGACCTGGCTCTGGCTCGGGTTGGTCGTCGGGCTCACCTTTGGCCTGCTCCCGATACGGATCATGGCCGGCATGATCTATATCGCGCTGACCAACGATGTCAGCGTGCAATCCCGCGTGGACGTGATCTTCCCTGAAGTCAGCCTGGCCGCTTTCGCCTCGGCCCTTATCGGCGTCGGCCTGCTGGCGCCGATCGGCGAGGAGTTGTACTTCCGCGGCGTCGTGTACAGCCTGCTCCGGAGCCGCCTATCCTCACGCTGGTCGATCGGGGTCAGCAGCATCGTGTTCGCGCTCGGCCATGCCGACTCCCCGCCCGTCATCGTCACCAGCCTGTTGATCGGCCTGGCGCTCGCCTGGGCCTACGAGCACACACAGTCGCTCTGGCCCGGCATCTTCATCCACATCCTCAACAACACCCTGGTCGTCATCCTCGGCTTCGCCGGTCTGGCGCTGCAACAGTGGCTCGGCGCTCAGGGCGCCTTGCCTTGATTCTCGCGTGAGGGGTATGGAGCCGGCTTTGCCGGCTCCATACCCCTCACGCGCCGTCTCGACCTCCTCGGCCGGTACAATTGAATGTATCGATACTCTTGGAGAAAATGCTGATGATCATGACAACGCGACATGGATGGCTATCGGTGGGCGGCCTGCTGGTCGCTCTTGTGGGTGTGTTTCTCGCAACCGAGCCCGCCCAGGCTCAGACAGGGCCCGGCGTCTTCGAGCCCGAGACCTGCGTGTTCGATCTGCCGGCCGGGACCTACGACGGCCAGGACACGCCGATCGACGGCGCCTATCGGGTCGATTGCGGCTGGCTGACCGTGCCGGCCGAACACGCGAACCCAGACGACGGCCGGACGCTGCGTCTGGCGGTCGGGATCGTGCGCAGCCAGGCGGCCAGCGTCGAGCCGGATCCCTTGATCATGCTCCAGGGCGGCCCTGGCGGCTCCTCGCTCGATGTGTTCTTCCAGGTGCTGTTCCCACCGCTGCAAGCGCCGAGCCCGTTGCTGGCCAATCGCGACATCATCATTTTCGACCAGCGCGGGACGTTGTACTCGGAACCCTTCTTGAGCTGCCCCGAGTACCTGGAGCTTTCCGCGGACACGCTCGACGACGACCTCTCCCTCGAGGAGTCGAACCGCCTGTCGAACCAGGCCGCCGATCGTTGCATCCAGAGCCTTCGCGACCAGGGTGTCGACTTTGGGCTCTTCGACAGCGTCGAGAACGCCGCCGATATCGAGATGCTGCGCACGACGCTCGGCTACGATCAGATCAACCTGTATGGGGTCTCGTACGGCACCCTGCTGGCGCTGCATGCCATGCGCGATCACCCGGTCGGGATCCGCTCGGTGATCCTCGATTCGGTCGTGCCAACGCAAGTTAATTACCCGCCCGACGTCCTGCAATCGTGGCAGCGCGGCCTCGACGCCCTGTTCGCTGCTTGCCGGGCCGAGGCGGCGTGCGACAGCGCCTACCCCGATCTCGAAGAGACGTTCTATCAAACGATCAACGACCTGAACGCCAACCCTGTGACTCTCACCATCGATGAGCTCGACCCCTTCAGTCAGATGGCGACGGGCCGGAAGGTGGATGCGCTGTTGACCGGAGACATGTTCCTCGTGTTGACCGCCCAGGCGCTGTACTCGACGGAGTTCATCCCGCTGCTGCCGCGCATGATCGACGACCTCGCGACCACGGGTGACAGCATCGTCCTCCGGTTGCTGTGGTCGTACGTGACCTACGACGGCACGTTCGCGATCGGCATGTACTACACCACCATGTGCGCCGAGGAGCCGAGCCTGCTCGATTACGACATGAAGACCGACGGCGTGCGCCCGGAACTGGCCGGCTCGGTCATGAGCGACACAGGCGCCACTTCACACTTCTGCGCCACGATCGACGTGCCCGCCCTGCCGCCGGCCGTCAATGAACCTGTAGTCAGCGACATCCCGACGCTCGTGATCAACGGCCAGCTCGACCCGATCACGCCGCCGGCGTACGGTGAACTGGCAGCGCAGACGCTCAGCCGCAGCTTTGTCTTCACCCGTCAAAACGGCGGACACGGCAGCGGGCTCTCGGGCGCCTGCATGGCCACCGTGATGCGTGACTTCATCGACGATCCCACAACTCGGCCCGATCTGTCGTGCGCCGAGGACCAGCCTGTGGGCTTCAAAACGCCGACGACTATGGTCTTCACGCCGACGCCGTACGCGATCCTTTCGGGTGCCGGGACCAACGAGATGATCGCCCTGCTTGTGGCCTTCATCGCCGCCCTGTTGCTCGCGACGGCCTGGCTGATCTGGCCGCTGATGGCCCTGATCGGCTGGGTCGCCAAGTGGGGTNNGGGGGCCCGCCACGCCGCAAACGACCCGCGAGAAGCTTGGCCGCTGGGTTGCGCGGGCCGTGGGCCTCGCGGCGGGGCTGCTGGCTCTGGTTTTCGTGGCGGCCGTCACAGGCATCGCGTTCTGGTCGGCGATCAATGAAGGCAACAACATCTTGTATGGCCTGCCCGGCTGGACGACGCCGCTCTTCCTGTTTCCGGCCCTGATCATTGTGTTGACCCTCGGCATGTTGGTCGGGACGATCGGGAGTTGGTGGGATCGCGGCTGGGGGATCCCGGGTCGCCTGTATTACGCCTTTGTCACGTTGTTGAGCCTGGTCTTCCTGGGCGCGCTAGTGCCGCTCGGGTGGCTCTGGGTCTGGGCCTGACCTCTGCGTCGGCCGGTCGGGCATCCCGACCGGCCGACGTCGTTAATCGGGCGCGAAATCAGTCGCTCACGCACTTCTCATGCTTCTACAACTTGTCGGCGGACAGGGGGCGGATGCTATCTTGTTGGCGTGACAGGCTTATCTGTATCCCTCCACCTGGCGACGCGCGAGCTGTGGCGCAACCGGGGCCGCTTCCTGCTCTTCAGCATGGTGATCGCGCTCATCACCGTGCTCGTGCTGTTTATCGCTGCACTGGCTGAGGGGCTGGCCGACGCCAACCGTCAGTACCTGTCGAAGCTCGACGCCCAGCTGATGGTGCTTGGCGATCGCGCCGACGGCATCCTGACGGCGAGCCGCATCGGGCGCTCACGGATGGCCGCGGTCGAGCGCGTCGAGGGCGTAGCCGCGGCGGGCGCGATCGGGTTCTCGACCGCCAACGTCATCGATCCGCTCCCGAAGACCGGCTCGCCGCTGCGCGTCTCGTTGGTCGGCGTCGAGCCCGGGAAACCCGGTGAGCCGCCTGCGATCCAGGGCCGCGGCCTAAGCACGATCCAGGCCGGCGAGGTCGTGCTCGATCGCGCCGTGCTCAACCAGTTGCAGATCGCGGTCGGCGACACGCTGACGATCCAGACCACCCAGGGCACGCAAGATCAGACCTACACACTGCGTGTGGTTGGCGTCAGTGACAACCAGGCGTACCTCTTCCAGCCCACGCTCTTCGTCCCGATGTTCACCTGGGACAGGGTCCGGCCCAAGGGCGAAGGCGAGTCGGCTTCGTCGGAGCTGACCGTCGGCACGATTGCGGTCAGAATCGAGGATGCGACCCAGGTAGAGGCCGTGCGCGCCCGGCTGCTCGACTCGGTCTCGCGCGTCGAAGTGCAGACCGTCAAAGAGACTTACGAGAACCTGCCAGGCTATTCGGCCCAGCAAAGCACGCTGACGACTCAGAGCGTCTTCACGCTTCTGATCGGCGTGCTGGTGATCGGCGGCTTCTTCCAGATCCAGATCCTGCAGAAGGTGCCGCAGATCGGCGTGCTCAAGGCGATCGGCGCGGCCAACTCGACGGTCGGCACCGCCGCAGTGATCCAGATCGTTCTGGTCACGGCGATCGGCGTGGCGCTTGGCAGCGCGCTGACGCTGGGGCTCAGCCTGGGGATGCCGGCCAGTGTGCCTGTGGCGTTCACGGGCGCGGGCGTGGCCACAGCCATCGCCGCCCTGCTGCTGATCGGCCCGATCGGCGGCAGCGTATCGGTCCGCTATGCGATCCAGATCGAGCCGCTCCGCGCGCTCGGATTGTGAGGTGCCCTGATGTACGCGCTCGAAACCCGAAACGTCACGAAGACCTACACGCTCGAGGGCCAGCCGATCAACGCCGTCAAGGAAGTGTCGCTGGCCGTCAGGCCGGGCGAGTTCATCGCGCTGGTCGGCCCGAGCGGCTCGGGCAAGACCACGCTCCTGGCGATCCTCGCCGCGCTGCTCGCGCCGTCGAGCGGCGAGGTCATGATCGCCGGCCGCGATCTGGCCAGACTGTCCGAAGGCCAACGCGTCGCCTTTCGGCGCGAGCAGATCGGCTTTACGTTCCAGGCCAACAACCTCGTGCCGTACCTCAACGCACTGGAGAACGTCGAACTGATGCTGCGATTGAACGGCAAGCTCGACAAGGTCGGGCGTGAACGGGCAAAGGATATCCTGACCCGGCTCGGCCTTGGCAACCGGTTGCACAACCTGCCCGGCCAGATGTCGGGTGGCCAGCAGCAGCGCGTGGCGATCGCGCGCGCCCTGATCCACAACCCGGCCGTCGTGCTCGCCGACGAGCCGACCGCCAGCCTCGACACCGAACGCGCCTTCCAGGTGGTCGAGACCTTCTCGGGCCTGATCCACGAGCAGGGCCGCGCCGGGATCATGGTCACACACGACCTCCGCATGGTCAACTTCACCGATCGCGTCGTCATGATGCGCGACGGTGTGATTGCTGCCACGTACGAGACGCGGGCCGAGATCGAGGCCCTGGCCACTCGCGGGCACGCCGATGAGCACACGGCCCCCGCACCGCGACCGCAGCCCGTCGGAGCCTTCAACCTGGCGACCGCGGCCGTCTGAGACGAAACGGAAATACGGGCCCAGGCGCGGGAACGATCCCACGCCTGGGCCCGTTTTGTGTTTCGCACAACATCGGGTATCGTCAGAGGCGTTGCGACAACCCACACCACGTCGCAGCGGAAGCCATCATGCTCGATCGCCTGATCCTGGCGCTGAGTTTCCTGACGCGCCTGCCCACCCCTGCCCTGGCGCGGACGCCTGTAGCCGGAGACCTTGGCCGCTCGGCCGCCTGGTTCCCGCTGGTCGGTTTGATCCTCGGCGGTTTGCTCGCCGGCGCGCTCTACGGCCTGCGCCTGATCTTCGAGCCCTGGCTGGCCGCCACGCTCGTCGTGGCGCTCTGGGCGGCGCTCACGGGCGGCCTGCACCTCGACGGCCTGGCCGATTGCGGCGACGCGCTGCTCCCCGCCCTCACACGCGAACGACGTTTGCAGATCCTCACCGACCCAAGGCTTGGGACGTTCGGCGTGCTCACGCTGTCGCTGCTAATCCTGCTCAAGATCGCGACTGTCGCGGCGCTGCCTGAGGCTGGCCTGGTGCCCCTGGCCATCGCGCCCGTGATCGGGCGTTGGCTGGCCGTGATCGCGGGCAAGCTCCCGCTCGCCAAGAACGCGGGCCTGGGCGAGGACTTCGCGGCCGGGTTGACACCCGCCGTGATCGCCTTTGCCGCGCTGCTGCCGATCGGTGTTCTGGCGCTGGGCGTGCTCGGGGACCTGCGTGTGCTTGTGGCGCTTCTTGTGGCGCATCTGGCCGCGTTGGCCGGCGCCGCGATCTCGCGCGAGCGGCTCGGCGGCATGGGCGGCGACATGCTCGGCGCCATCATCGAGGTTTCGGAACTTGTGATACTTCTGACCTTCGCCGCACGGTGGCCGGCATGACCCTCAAGATCGGAACCACCTCGTACATCGTGCCCGGCGACCTGGTCGCCAACGCGCGTCACCTCGCCGGCCGCGCCGATCACATGCAGCTTGTGCTCTTCGACGTCCCGGGCGGGCCATGCAATTTCCCGACACCGGCTGACCGACGCGCGCTGCGCATCATCGGCGACAGCTCCGGGCTAAGCTATATCGTCCACCTGCCGCTCGACCTGCACCTCGGCCCGGTCGAGGACCCCACTGGCCATCCGTCGTTGACCAAGGCACGCGCCGTCATAAACTCGACCCGCGATCTCCTGCCCGTGGCGTATGTCGCCCACCTCGATGGACGCGAGGTGCTGGCCGCCCCGACCGACGCCGCCGGCTATCGCAGCTGGTGCGCAGAGACAGAACGCGCCGTCGCGCAGGTCTGCGATTGGATCGGGGATCCGGCGCTTCTGGCGATCGAGAACCTCGAAGGCTATCCGCTCGATATCGCCGACCCGATCCTGGCGGCGCTCCCCGTCTCGCGCTGCCTCGATATCGGCCACCTGTGGGTCGACGGTCACGATCCGCTGCCTGTGCTGGCGACGGCCCTCGAGCGCACGCGCGTGATCCACCTGCACGGCCTGGCGACTCGCGATCACAGTTCTCTCGCGCACACGCCGCCCGAGCACCTCGACCCTGTCGTTTCCGCGTTGCTTGACGCGGACTTCGACGGCTGGCTCACGCTCGAGGTCTTTGAAGCCGACTACGAGACCTCGCTGGCCGCGCTCCTCTCAAGCCTGGAGCGCTGTCGATCCAAAGCACCCACACCGTCGCATTCATCGCCCCTGAAGCCTGACGCCTGATACCTGACGCCTTCCTCCCTATGCTCACCTTCATCCTCGGCGGCGCCCGCAGCGGCAAAAGCAGTTACGCGGAACGACTGGCGACCGAACATGGCGGCCCGGTGCTCTACGTGGCCACGGCGCGAGCCTGGGACTCGGACATGGCCGCGCGCATCCGTCGGCACCAGGCCGACCGCCCCGCCCACTGGCGCACACTCGAGGCGCCGCTTGGCGTTGGCGCGGCCGTGACCGACTGGCTGGCCGCCGCAAACGAGAAGCCGGCAGTGATCCTCCTCGACTGCCTCACGCTGCTGGCAAACAACGTAATCGCCCCACTTCCAGAAGATCTGCGGCCCGAGGTCGCAGAGGAGGCGCTTGCCCCCGAGATCGCGGCGCTGACCGAGTGCATTGCGGCCTCCGGCATCGATTGGATCGTCGTCTCAAACGAGGTCGGGCTGGGCATCGTGCCGCCCTACGCGCTCGGCCGCGCTTATCGCGATGCGCTTGGCCGCGCCAATCAGCGAATGGCCGCAGTCGCCGATCGCGTGCTTTTCATGGTGGCCGGGCTGCCGCTGACGGTTAAGTAAGCGCGCGGACCCGAGCGACCACCACAGTTCGGTGACGCCGCTTTCCTTCTTGGAGACACGGTCGGCCTCTGGTCGTGTAGTGACTACGTAAGTCGTCTCCCGCTCGACGCCATGACCCAGCCAGGCGCCGTATGGACGACGTCGCTGCACGACGACAGGTCGCATACACCCCACCGACGAAGAGCTCCGCCCTAACTTGCTATACTTTTCGCATGAGCACCGAATGGCATCCCTACTTCACCGAACTGTATGGGGCCGAGCAGGCGCCCGGATTGGCGGAGCGACTTGAGGCCCTGATTGCGGCCCACGGCGGCAGGCGCGCCGCGACCACAAGCCGCGCACTCGACCTGAGCGAGCGCGATGCCCTGCTGATCACCTATGGCGATCAGGTCACGGCGCCCGGAGAAGCGCCGCTGCGCACATTGGCCGACGTCTGTCGCAGGCATCTCCGGGGCCTGGTCGGCGGCGTGCACATCCTGCCGTTCTATCCGTGGACCTCCGACGACGGCTTCTCGGTCGTCGACTACCGCGCCATCGACCCTGCCCTGGGCGACTGGGCAGACGTGAACGCCCTGAGCGCCGATTTCAGGCTGATGTTCGACGGCGTGATCAATCACATCTCGGCCAGCAGCGCCTGGTTCCAGGGATTTCTGCGCGACGAGCCTCGTTATCGCGACTTCTTTGTGGTCGTCGAGGGTGACCCCGATCTCTCGCAGGTCGTGCGTCCACGCGCGTTGCCCCTGCTCACGGCCTTTGAGACCGCCGCTGGCAGGAAGAAGGTCTGGACCACCTTCAGCGCCGATCAAATCGATCTCAACGCCGGAAACCCGGAGGTGCTGCTCGAGATCGTCGATGTGCTGCTTGGCTATGCCGATCAAGGCGCGGATTTCGTTCGTCTGGATGCCATCGCCTATTTGTGGAAGGAGATCGGCACGACGTGCATTCACCTTCCTCAAACACATCGCGTCATCCAACTGCTGCGGGCGGTGCTCGACGTCGCCGCGCCGCACGTGGCTCTGATCACCGAGACCAACGTCCCGCACAGCGACAATATCGCTTACTTCGGTGACGGCCACAACGAGGCCCAGCTGGTCTACAACTTCGCCTTGCCGCCGCTCACGCTGCACACGTTGCGCACTGGCGATGCGACTGCGCTGAGTCGGTGGGCCGCGGGGCTGACGTTGCCCTCATCCGCCGTGACGTTCTTCAACTTCCTGGCCTCGCACGACGGCATCGGGCTCAACCCGGCGCGCGGCATCTTGCTGCAGGCCGACATCGACGCGCTTGTACAGCAGACGCTCGACCATGGCGGCCTGATCTCGACCAAGCACAACGCCGACGGCTCGCAGAGCCCATACGAGATGAACATCAGCTACTTCGATGCGCTGTCTGATCCGGCCGGGCCCGAGCCGCTCGATCTACAGACCGCGCGCTTCATGGCCGCGCAGGCGATCATGTTGATGATCGTCGGCATGCCCGGCATTTACTTCCATAGTTTGTTTGGATCGCGTGGCTGGCCCGAGGGCGTGCAAGAGACGGGTCGGAACCGCACTATCAATCGCGAGAAGCTGACGCGTGAGCGACTCGAAGCCGAGTTGAGCACCCCGGGCTCGCTTCGACGGCGGGTCTTTGAGGCCTACGCCGACCTGCTTCGAGCCCGCGCAAGCGCATCGGCCTTCCATCCACTCGGCGGTCAACACGTGGTCAACGCCGGGCCGGCGGTCTTTGCTGTGTGGCGCACCTCACCCGATGGCGCAAGCCGGGTGCTCGCGCTCCAGAACGTCACTGCAACATCTCAGATCGTGTCGCCGGGCGCGCTCGGCTTGGCCGGCCCCGGGCACGACCTGTTGAGCAGCGCCGCCGTCGAGCCGGGCGAACACCTCACACTGACGCCCTACCAGACGATCTGGCTCTCGGCCTAGAGAGCCGGCGCTTCCATCCGCCCAAAGGCCGCGGCTGACGCCGTTGAGGGGCGCGACTGTCTCAGAGCCCGGCGTTCGGGCCCACGGGCTAAGGACCGGGACCCGCCGGACGCAGCCTACGGTCGTCGGACGAGCCGCCAAACAAACATGCCCCGGCCGATCGGCCGGGGC